>JAJRQL010000233.1 GCA_024280265.1 Deltaproteobacteria bacterium | reverse complement strand
GGAGAGTTGGGCAGAAAATCCAGATGGTATATCATCCTGAAATAGGATTCACGAAGAGCTTCAAATCCTTCACTGTCCTTGTCCACCTCAGCCACCGCATTACTCACCCTCTTGCAAAGCATTTCCCAGGTCTCAACGACAACACCATTACTGTCTTTCAGATAATAGCGCCTGCTCAGCACAGTCTCTGCGGTCTGGGTTAATACCTGTTTAGTTAAGTCGGGAGTCATGGGGTCCTCATTTGGCTGAATATAATAACTACGAATAGCTGAAAGGGCTGATAATTAATGAACACTCACAGAATTGATCATAAAACAATGCTTCTCCAAGGTTTTAGCCGTCTGCTTGCAAGAGGGAAGATACACCACACCTATGGTGTCTTGCAAGAATTATCTACAACATATAGTGGAAAACATCCTTTTCAGCTTCAGCGAAAACGTTAACTCAAAGAAAAATCGAACAATTCCCAAAGCAGCTTTTTGGGGACTCACAAAAAAAAGAAAATTTCAATGGTAAAATACAACCACATGGTGGTACAGTACTATAAATATTACATTTCCCGTTTTATAATTTGGATGTGATTTTTTATAATGGTGATACACTTCTTTTTATGAAATGATGGCTTGCTCAACTCCGGTCCTCAATCCGAAACATTCCAGCTTAATTCCTGATAAGAGGAGAAATATGAAATTTGAAACGACAGCCCTCCATGGCGGCCGAAAAGTAGATTCCGATACCCTGTCCTGCGGTACCCCCATCTATCGCACTGCAGCGTACCTCTTTAAAGATACGGAACACGCAGCCAACCTCTTTGCCCTCAAAGAACTCGGAAATATTTACACACGACTCGGGAACCCCACCCAGGCAGTCCTTGAAGAACGCATGGCTCAGCTTGAGGGAGGAGCTGCCTCCCTGGCACTTGCCTCCGGTACCTCTGCAATCTTCTATACTATAATTAATATCTGTGAAGCCGGGAATGAGATTGTGGCCGCCAACAATCTCTATGGCGGTACCTACTCCCAGTTCGATTCCATCCTGCCCAAGCTCGGCATCACCGTAAAACTCGTTGACCCCGTGAACCCGGATAATTTCAGAAAAGCCATCAACTAGAACACCAGGGCGATCTACTGTGAAACCATTGGTAATCCCGGTCTCACAATGACTGACATTGAAGCAGTAGCCGAAATTGCAAAGGAACACAAGCTGCCACTCATAGTTGATGCGACCTTCACTCCGCCGTGTATGATGCGCCCCATTGACCATGGTGCAGATATTGTTATCCATTCACTCACTAAATGGATAGGCGGACATGGCACTGTTATTGGCGGGATCGTCACCGATGCCGGAAAATTTGACTGGACAGACCCCAAATTCACCCTCTTTAACGAACCCGACACCTCTTACCACGGACTCCGCTATGCCCATGACCTGGGTACCCTGAATCCTGTTGCCTTTGCTCTGCGGATGCGCCTGGTTCCACTACGAAATCTTGGCGCCTGCATATCACCAGACAATTGCTGGTCCATTCTTCAAGGAATGGAAACCCTGAGTTTGAGAATGGAACGTCATTCTCAAAATGGACTTGCTGTGGCAAATTTTCTCACAAATCATAACAAGGTCGCCTGGGTTAATTATCCGGGTCTTAAAGATAGTGAGACCTATGATATCGCCAGTGGCTACCTGAAAAACGGTTTTGGTGGTATGATTGCATTCGGAGTTAAGGGCGGGCTCAAGGCAGGAAAGAACTTCATCGAATCCCTGCAGCTCTTTTCGCATTTGGCAAATGTGGGTGACGCCAAATCACTTGCCATCCATCCGGCTTCCACCACCCATTCCCAGCTCTCACAGGAGCAGCTCGAAGAATCAGGTATCAGCACATCAATGATCAGGCTTTCCATCGGCATTGAGCATATAGATGATATTTTAATTGATCTCAAACAGGCTCTTGCAGTCAGTTGACCCGGAGGAAACAGTTGTTAACAGTTCGTAAGGAGTATCTTACCATCACCGCACCGGGATCTGAGCAGCTCCTGGACAGCGGCCTGTCACTCAGTCCGGTGACCATTGCCTACGAGACCAGTGGCACCCTCAATGAGGCCCGGGACAATGTGATTCTCATCTGTCACGCATTCTCTGGGGATTCCCATGTGGCTGGTGTTTACAAAGGTGAGTCAGAAAGGCAGCATCCCGGCTGGTGGGACTGTATGGTTGGCCCCGGCAAAGGAATTGACACAAACCGCTATTTTGTTGTCTGCTGTAACATTCTGGGAAGCTGCATGGGGTCAACCGGCCCCTCATCCATTAATCCCGAGACCCAAAAACCCTACGGACTGGATTTCCCCATGGTCACCATCGGAGATATGGTCAATGCCCAGAAAAAAGTACTGGAACACCTGGGTATCAAGCAACTCCATTCTGTCATCGGGGGATCGGTTGGAGGGATGCAGGTCCTGGAATGGTGCGTCCGCTACCCTTACATGGTTCGTTCCGCCATTCCCATCGCAACTACCATGCGTCATTCTGCGCTGACCATTGCCTTTAATGAAGTGGCACGACAGGCAATCATGGCCGACCCGAACTGGAACAAGGGTGATTATTACCACAGCTCCTACCCCGACCTCGGTCTCGCCGTTGCCAGAATGATTGGACACATCACCTATCTCTCTGATGACGCCATGCGCCGTAAGGTTGGGCGAAAACTTCAGGACAAAGAAGATTTTTCCTTTAACTTTGATGCGGATTTCCAGGTGGAGAGTTATCTTCATTATCAGGGTAGCAAGTTCGCAAAACGCTTTGACGCAAACTCCGTACTCTACATCACCAAGGCTGCTGATTATTTTGATCTAGCGGACACCGTCAACACCAGAGAAAGCCTCCAGGATCTTGCCGGAAGTCACTCCAAATTTCTGGTAATCTCATACACCAGTGACTGGTTATATCCCACTTATCAAGCAAAGGAACTGGTTCAGGCGTTAAAACGCACCGGCCAGGATGTCAGTTTCTGCGAAATAGAAGCTGATTGCGGCCATGACGCATTTCTCATTCCAGACACCAGACTCACTAAGCTCATACGAGGATTTTTAAATGGTATCGACAACTCCCAGACACCTGCGATTTGATCTCGCTGTCATCGCCTCCTGGATTAAACCGGATGCCCATATCCTTGACCTTGGCTGCGGCAAAGGAGACCTCCTTGCCTGGCTCAAGGAACATAAAAACATCCACGGAACGGGTGTCGAACAGGACAAGGAAAAGGCTGCATTCTGCATAGAACGCGGCTTAAGTGTCCTTCAGGGTGACCTTAAGGATGAGGTTCGTGATTACCCGGACGGATATTTCGATGTGGTCATTCTCAGCCAGACCCTGCAACAGGTGTATCAGCCGGATGAGCTCTTAAAGTCCCTGGCCAGAATAGGAAAACAGGTGATTGTCAGTTTTCCAAACTTCAGCCATCTCTCCATCAGGCTGCAACTTCTCTTCAAAGGCCAGGCACCAAAGAGTCGTCAACTCCCCTACTCCTGGTACGACACCCCAAACATCCGTATCATCACCCTGGAAGATTTCAGAAGATTCTCCAAAGACGTTGGCTACACCATTATCAAAGAATGCGCCATCAATACCCAGGACCAGGATAGAAATGGAAAGATAGTCACCTTTTTTTCCAACCTCCGAGCCACCTATGGTGTTTTTCTCATTGAAAAAACAAAATATTCCTGCCCCGACCCCCTCCCGCCCACCCAATATACCCCGACTTTGTAATAATAATTCTTGACTACTGCTGTCGCTGTGAACATCTTATACGGAGTTTTCCTGTCAACGAACCACAGCCAATAGAAAGGAGTGCCATGGGAATCACAGAACAGCGCCCGGAAGAACACCTCATCACAAAGGAGCCCTACTATCTCGCCTCAGGAAATGAGATGGAAATTGCTATTTCCGCGTATAAAAATCGACTTCCCCTGCTTCTCAAGGGACCAACAGGGTGTGGCAAAACCAGATTTATGCAATACCTCGCCTAGAGACTCGAGCGCCCCCTCATCACGGTCTCATGCCATGACGACCTTTCCACCAGCGATCTGGTCGGTCGCTACCTCATTCGTTCCGGTGAGGCTGTCTGGACAGATAGCCCACTAACCCTGGCAGTTCGATCAGGAGGTG
The DNA here is from genome assembly GCA_024280265.1 of Deltaproteobacteria bacterium. Taxonomy (GTDB): domain Bacteria; phylum Desulfobacterota; class Desulfobulbia; order Desulfobulbales; family Desulfocapsaceae; genus Desulfocapsa. Next base: position 759 of record JAJRQL010000233.1, on the reverse strand, counting down.
ACCAGGGGGTGGTTCTATCCTTCCGGCTCGCTTCGCTCACCGTAAGTAGGTTTAACGCATTAAGGACTCAAGAATGGGATGGGGCAAAGAAGAAAGGCCGGGTATGTTTCCACACCCAGCCTCCCATTCTCAAGTCACTCACTGCGGCGCTCGGGTTGCCCTATCCTCCGAGTGAGCAGAACGATAGTAACATGACTCTGTATTTGTATAAAGATGTGGCATGAAAATAGTGGCAAGCTGACTTGTCAGTCGCTGTAAAAAGGAACTGCAGATTCCACCTTAAATTTAGCAACTGGTGGTTTAAGAATAGGGGTGGGCGCATACTTAAGCCTTTATCTTTCCAGGGATACTTCAGGTTAAACGCTGTGGCTGCTGCCCGAACAGCAGCGAAACAGAAGATGGGAGAACAATTCACCAACCCGATAGCGAACCATCTTCTCTCCCTATCACACGAAAAGCTGCGTGATATCTACAAACAGGATGAGAAGAAAAACATGGACAGCGGCCTTGCAGTATCCGATGTCACCATGATCATGGACAGTGAATTTGCAAGCACCACAAACCAGGAAAAAGCTGCTCCCCTGCTGGTTACCATAAATAATGAAAAGATTATTCTTCCCCAGTAGTGTCCGGTTAGAAATTTGCAAACGAACGTTTTCGTCGTTTTCGTTGCTTTGCTCTCGGTTTTCGTTTTTCTTTTAGTGCAACCGCTTGTTTTTCAACTTGTTGCAATGCTTCATTTCGTATCTGAGTGCGAAG
>JAJRQL010000232.1 GCA_024280265.1 Deltaproteobacteria bacterium | reverse complement strand
TGAAATTACGGCAGCAAGAGTTGAATCGACAACAAGTAAAAGAGAAGTTGAAAAAAGCAGCATAAAAAAACTGAGTAGCTGTACAAATGCAACAGGATAGGTGCGTGCTAAGCGAGCAATAACCCTCTTCATATGGTTAGGCTTGCTGGTTTGCACTTTATCCAGGCGCAGCTATTTAACTGAACGATTAAATTTCGAGACCGGAATCTCAAAAAATGGACTTTTCGGTCAGTCACTAAGTAGATATGCGTAGACCTCGAAAAACTTCACATTCGATACGCAAACATTTTTTATTGTTTCGGCGTACTGAAATACGTCATAATGATTGGAAATGTGAAGCAATGAAGGAGGTGAAGAGTTTTTACGACGCCACAAAAAAAAATCTGTACTGAGGAGATATCGCCCATGAAAAAGATGGTGGTTACGATTCTGCTGTCTGCAGGAATTATTATATCAGCGGTCCCGCTGTATGCTGAGAACACCGAAATTGCTGATATCTCAGATGAGTGGAAAAAGGCTGGGAGTGAAATAGGTCAAGCTGCTCATGCGGTTGAGGAAGCAACAGTCGAGAGCTCCAGAGCAATTTGGAAAACCACCAAAGAGGAATCCTCCAAAGCCTGGAAAGAAGCGAAAGAAAAAGGAATAGAGGTGTGGGAGCTGGGGAAGGCAAAACTCCATGAGGCATCGGCCCCTGGAGTCGAGGATAGAGATGGTGATGGGGATATGCCTTCAGAACTGTAGTTGTGCACCTGGACCTGAAGTCTCGCTCGATGAAAAAAGGCCGGATGCAGAATGCATTCGGCCTTTTTCCGTTGAAGTGCCTGCTGAATACAGGTCAGCTGGCCTGCTCAAGGGCAACTGCTACGGCCACAGAGGCTCCAACCATGGGATTGTTTCCCATGCCGATCAGACCCATCATCTCCACGTGGGCGGGGACAGAGGATGAACCGGCAAACTGGGCATCAGAATGCATACGTCCCATGGTATCGGTCATGCCATAGGATGCTGGGCCTGCTCCCATATTATCAGGATGGAGGGTACGTCCTGTTCCGCCACCTGAGGCCACTGAAAAATAGCGTTTTCCCATTTGATTGCACTCCTTTTTGTAGGTTCCTGCAACCGGATGCTGAAAACGGGTGGGGTTGGTGGAGTTACCGGTGATGGAGACATCCACCCCTTCGAGATGATTGATGGCGACCCCCTCTCTCACGTCGTCTGCTCCATAACAGCGTACTTTCCCGCGTTCACCATCAGAAAAACGGTTCTCTCTGAGCACTTCAAGTTTTGAAGTGCTGTAATCATATTTTGTCTCAACGCTGGTAAATCCGTTGATGCGTGAAATAATGTGTGAGGCATCTTTGCCAAGACCGTTGAGGATGACTCTGAGCGGCTCTTTACGGACTCTGTTTGCTGACATGGCAAGGCCGATTGCGCCTTCTGCAGCGGCAAAAGACTCGTGGCCAGCGATAAAGGCAAAGCATTTTGTATCTTCTCTGAGCAGCATAGAAGCCAGGTTGCCATGACCAATTCCAACTTGACGGCTGTCTGCAACGGAACCCGGAATGCAGAAGGACTGCAGGCCGACACCAAGCGTAGCTGCAATGTCAACAGCCTTCGTTTCACCCTTTTTTATGGCAATGGCTGCACCAACGGTATAGGCCCAGCAGGCATTGTCAAAACAGATTGGCTGAATATCCTTGACGATTTTTGCGACATCCACACCATGAGTGTCGCAGATCTCTTTGGCGTCTTCAAGGCTCTTTATCCCGTGCTCTTCCAGTACCGGAATGATCTGGTCGATCCGCCTCTCATAACTTTCAAATAGTGCCATGACTGTTCTCCTTATTCCTTGCGCGGATCAATGGTTTTAATGGCATCAGCGAAACGGCCGTAAGTACCGGTGGCGTCTTCGAGCGCCTTGTTGGCATTCACCCCATCCCGAATGGCTTCCATCATCCGGCCCAGATGAACAAATTTGTAGCCGATGATTTCATCATTGGCATCAAGGGCCAGTTCCATGACGTAGCCTTCTGTCACCTCAAGGTATCGTGGTCCTTTGAGTTTTGTCCCATAGGTGGTGGCTGTAACTGAACGCAATCCCTTGCCAAGGTCTTCAAGGCCGGCACCAATGGGGAGGCCGCCCTCTGAAAAAGCAGACTGACTTCTGCCATAAACGATCTGGGTGAAGAGCTCCCGCATTGCCACATTGATGGCATCACAGACAAGATCCGTATTCAGGGCCTCAAGAATGGGTTTACCGGGCATGATCTCAGAAGCCATGGCTGCTGAGTGGGTCATTCCGGTACATCCGGTGGTTTCAATAAGGGCCTCTTCTATGATTCCATCTTTAATGTTCAAAGTGAGTTTGCATGCTCCCTGGTGAGGGGCACACCAGCCAACACCATGGGTCAGGCCACGAATTTCTTTAATTTCCTTAGCCTGGGTCCATCCACCTTCCTGAGGAATAGGCGAGGGACCGTGATTAGTACCCTGTGCCAGTGGACACATGTCTTTTACTTCAGAAGAGTATTCCATAAGAGTCTCCTTTGATTGTTTTTGTGGTTCCCAAGAATAAAGGATCTGGGGAAAAGGGGCAAGTGGAAAGGCTGCTGCTTACCCTGCCTCTTTTCCAGAAGGTATACATTATTTGAATATAATCTTGTTTTTGTGGCCTGCAGTTGTTAGGAAGGTGTGGAATCACATGAAAATACGCGAATATTCGTTGCTTGAGAGAGTCGTCAAGTACCACGGAGATTCCTGGAAAACTTAAGGTATGCAGATCCGGAGCTGGTCGGTTTGGGTTTTGATAGTAAATTGATCCTGTTCACCGGGGAAAGAACTGGTACATGATCGGGCCTGACGTGCTGATGGGGTTGATGCCTTGTTTGCTGATTCTGCCTGGAGATAATTACTATAAAAAGGGAGCCTTCTATGAAACGATTGATTGTCTGTTGTGATGGAACATGGAACACGCCTGACCAGGAAGATAATGGAATACCTGTGCCCACCAATGTCTTTAAGATCTACAATGCTATAGCGGATCGTGATCCTGAAAGCTCTGTTGAGCAACTGAGATATTATAATCCGGGTGTGGGGAGCAGTGGCGGAGTGCCGGGCAGGGTACTTGGCGGTGCAGTGGGGCTTGGAACCAGTAAAAATATTCGCAGTGCTTACCACTGGCTTGGCTGTAATTATGAAGAAGGGGACGAAATCTATCTCTTTGGTTTCAGCAGGGGGGTCTTCGCGGTGCGAAGTCTTGGCGGGTTCCTTGCCAGGGGGCTTCTCAATTTGAGGGGCCTTGAGTCAAAAGAGACATGGCAGCGGGTAAAACAGGCATTCAGTAAGGGGTATCGAAAGAAGAAATCAAAGGTATCAGATTGGGCAGGGGAGGAGTGGTCCTTTTTTCATGGTGCAGCCCCTCTCCCGATAACGTTTATGGGAGTATGGGAGACCGTTGGAGCACTGGGGGTTCCTGATGATTTGGAAATTTTTAATATTGTCGAGAGCAGGAAAAGCTGGTCTTTTCACGATACTGAGCTGGGAAATCATGTTCGGTCAGCTCGGCATGCCATGGCAATAGATGAGATTCGTTCAAGTTTTTGTGTCAGCAGGTGGAGTAATGGCACGGCTCATCCAGGGGCAAAAGAATTGTGGTTTCCAGGAGTGCATTCTGATGTGGGTGGTGGCTATGGAGAGTGTGGCCTTTCAAATGGGGTACTTTTGTGGATGATAGAAGAAAGTGCTGCAGAGGGTCTTGCTTTCAGGGAGAAGGTGGCTTTCGCAATAGAGGCAGATCCACTGGGGGTTATGCACAATTCCTTCAAGGGGGCTTCTGCCAGACTTCGCTCCAGGCCACGAAATGTTGATGCAATCATACCGGAAAACAGTGAGTTTTTTCATCAAAGTGTCTTTGAGCGGCAGGAGGTATCCCCCAACGAATACCCGGGTTATCATCCCACCCGGATTCTGGAGAGTGGGGAGTCCTGTACAGTTGAAGTTTTTGCAGACACCCGCTGGAATGATACCGGACTTTTTCTGGTCCCAGGCAGGTATGTTTTTTCGGCAACAGGAGAGTGGCAGGATTTAAAAGATACCTGTGACTGGAGGGGAACAGAAGATGGTAAGTTAACTGTGGGGGATGTTGTACGGGCGACCAGTTCGTTTTTGGGGAGTTTTGAGGGTCTGTTTAGAAAAATAACAAAGAACGAGTCGACGGATTTTCTAGGTACAAAGAGGGTGGAACGATTGAACTGGTGTGTGCTGATTGGTGCCATCGCCAACGATGGGGGAGCAAAGAAGGCTGTAGGGAATGATGGCAGTCCGGTACCGCATCAGTATGTGGCTCTGCCGGATTACACGGACAAATCCTATGCAGACATAGGGAACAAATGCGGAGAGTTGAATGTCAGTAAGCCTGGGTATCTGTATTGTTTTCCTAATGATGTGTGGACCCTCTATGGTAACAATCATGGCAGTGTGCATCTGACGGTGAGCCGCGTATCCTAGACCATTTCAATACTGTAAAAGTGGCATGTCAGATTTGGAGATCATAAAGATCTCTATTTCCGATTAGGGCGTATGTCCGGAAGGGGTAACCTGCTCGTGTTATACTGTAGTTATTGAAGCTTCAGTGTAAACGAGCGACCATAATTGGAGGTACCCATGATCCAGACATACGCACATCAAAAAGCATTACATGA
>JAJRQL010000231.1 GCA_024280265.1 Deltaproteobacteria bacterium | reverse complement strand
CGGATATGGCGTTGAGTAGATTCCTCGGTCTGTAGATCCTACCGGAATCAGTGGTGATGATCTGGGCATTGGTATCGCTTTGCCCCCTGTTCTCCCAATCCTGTGCCATTACATATCCGCATCGTCCATGTATGGACTGACCTTGACAATATCACGCAGCATTTTTGGTTTTCCCTGCTCCATCTCGGCAATGGAACCAAAAGCCTCGGCATGAAAAGGAGTGTAATATCCTTTCATGGGTTTACCGATTTTCCTGGTGACGTTGAAGTAGCCGCCAAAATAATTATCCTTGATGAGTCCTCGGGCAATAACATCATGATCAGCCCGAAGATGATTGACAATGCTGAGTAACACACTGCGCATGGACTCATCCCGCTGACCCATGGTAGCGATTTCCATGTTCCCAGCTCGTTCCGCCATTTTCCGGGCCGCATCTTCAAGCACCTTAGCTTGAAAATAGACGTAACCGTCAGCCATGGAAAAGGCCAGAAACTTGCGGCCAAACATTTTATTGATATGGGGCTTTAATTCATCCAAAAAACCTGTCACATCAAACCAGCCGGATATATCCATTAACTCCGGTTTTTCTGTTTTACTCTTTTTCTGGTCTGCGCCTCCGCTCTCATCATAAATATCCTGCTGGGCCTGCTGAATGGCTACACTTTTTATTTCTTGTTGTTTCCTGTCCGGCACCTGACTTTCGTCAACCGAATTGGTATCTTTTGTGTCGCTTTGTAAGGCAGCCTTTTCCAGCTCAATCTGCCTGGCCTTTTGATCCGCCTGTTTCAACGTCTTGCCAAGCAGGCCTAGGGGCCTCTTATGATGCAACTTGATGGCCTGCAGAATCTCATCTTTTCTGCGTAACTCATTAAACCCGGCAATTGCTGCCAAAGGCCGACCCGCTGCCACGGCATGTTCACCTGTTGAATACAGATACCCACGCACAGATTCAAGTTTACCCAGGTCATGACCTAGGGCGGCAACCATGGTATCGGGAATAACATGCCAGTCATTGGCATCGGAGAACAACTGTACCACCTGCTCCGCCACGTTGAGGGAATGATCAAGAAGAGTTGTCCTGCCAAGGAGCCGGAAGGTATTCTCATCCCAGCTGCCTTCCACATCATTTTGAATGTTGACAACCGAAGAGCACTCTCCTTCTCGGTCAAGTAATTTCAATATCTGACCACACACCGCCTTTTGTTCAGGGAATTTATTAAAAAAGGACCACTCAAAAATTTTCTCCATAAACTCAGCTGCCCGCTTATTCTGCAGTTTTGGTAATTCCTCTACCGGTGTAATTTTCTTTTTATTCCGCCACAGGGGAACAAGTTGTTCAATATCAATTGTACCGCGCTTTTCCTTCTCCCATAACCCGGAAAGCTCCTCCAGGGTAATCTGGTTGATAACGACAAATTCTTGCGGTTTTTCCCGGCCAAAGAGCAATACAGTCGCAGCAACCAATGCCAGGACAAAGGCCACCCCGAACAGGAAAAAGACAAGAATTGAACTCGCAAACATCAGCTCCCCATCGTTACCCTGTCCAGATCAGGAAATTTCACTTTCAATTTGCTCTCCAGTACGGTCGCGGTTTTTCCCTTGTAAGTGCCGGAATATGTGCTCAAGAACAATTCCCGGGGTGCCATGTTCAGTATTTCGGTATGTTTGATCCGAACATCTTCGGTTTCACGGATTGAAAGACCACCACCCACGGAAATAATCGGCGAAAACTGGTGCTGCTCACCAAGGTGGCGTGAGACGTACAGGGCAGTGCTCGCATCTGGCACTCGCATGAAAAGCTTGGTGTTACAGTTATCCAGGATGGTGTTGGCTCGGTCTTCACCAACTTCGGCATGGAGCTGGCTGATGGACTGGCAATAGCCGTGGATATACACCCCCGCTCCGCCGGCCTTGGCGAACAGATCCTCTATACCGTGATAGAGAACCGACTGGGCCTCATCTATGTGCATGACCAGGGAAGGTGTTACGTTCTTGCCGCTGGAATAAACTCGGCCGACAAAGGCCTGGATCATGGAGATGATGACCTTACCTGCGGTATAGGCTGCCCGCTTGGTCAATAAGGATCCAAGCTGCACCACCAGGATAATCCCCTTGCCCTGTTCCAGCCGTTTAATGAATCTATTTTCATCTGCCTTGCCGATTATCTGACCCACGTTGCCGGAGGGCAACTCAGTAAGGGCAACCCGCAGAGAACTGGCCACCTTGGAATAATAATCCGGTGGAGTAGCAAGAATTTTCTGCATGTCCATGACCAACTGTTCTGCCTCTGGTTGATTAATATACGCGAGTCGATCTTTAAGACGTTCCAGATCTCGGTGACTGATGTGATTTTTTATTTCATTGAGATTAAACGACGGGATCCTGCCATTTGACTCAGCAAGTATTATCAAGGACTGCACCACAATCAGGCTTACCTCGTAGGCCACTCCAAAAAAATACGGCTCCCTGCCCACAGCAACTCCGGCTGTAATATGGGCCACCAGTTCTTCCGGCATATAATAGGAGGAAAGAGGATCAAGAATGGCACTGTACTCTGGAAATATCGGGGTAATCAGCATCAGATCCTTGAGCCGTTTAGTATCACCGGCCAGGTGGGTGATTTTGGAAAAGAGATCAATATCGCCCTTGGGATCAACGACCACCACCGAATATCCTTTGCGGATATCCTGCTCAAGAATATGTTCCATCAGCCGAGTTTTCCCGACTCTGGTCGTGCCGAAACACCAGAAGTGTCCTTTGCGATAGCTGTCCGGAAATCCCAGTTCCATGATGGTTTCAGGATGATCAAGGTGAACGCCGGTACCGATATGCGTCCATCCTTTTTTAGATTCCGGTTTTTCCCTCTTCCATTTCCAGATCTTCATAAATTTTTATCAACCCTGACCTGCATGTGCTCATTCAACTCCCTGGTCACCGCAACAATGGCAGACTTTGGGATGCGCCTGGATACCATCACAAAACTCTTCTGCCCCACATATCGCTTCGTGCAGCGGATCATCATTTTCCTGGCTGAAAAGCCAAGTTGTTCCTTCAGCAGGATTTCCACCAGCGTTTTTGATACCCGGTCAACCATCACCTTCAATCGTGGTGTACCGTTCAGAAAAACCGGATCAACCCGGCGTACATGAAAAGCCCGTTTCCCACCAATGGAAAAATTACCGGAACTCCGTTCATGAAGCCCAACACGGTTAAGCGGACACACCGCTGTCACCATCTCCCCCGGAATAATTTCCAGCTCAACGTGATAGTTCTTCTCCGCATCAATGGCCGTGATCTCTCCCCAGCGCAGTTCTCTTTCATAATATTTATACTGCCGGGTTTGCTTGAGAACAGAGGCTTTCTGCAGGTTCTTCTCCAGATGCTTCTTGATAGTATTCCAGCCGCGGATCCTTGTTACATCAATGCTCTTTTGCAGCAGCACTCCATCAACCCTGTTATAGGCCACCGCCTCCAAATGATCATTCAACTGCAACACAACCATGACCTCAAAGCCGTACCGTCGGGAAAAAACCTCAGAAAAAACCTTCTCGATCTCGACAATTACTTCACTTCTGGTCAATCCGTATTTTTCGGTAAAAAGAGATATAGTCTCCTGCATGGTTCCCTCCCGGCGGGTCCTTGGCGAGATGGTGATATGTATGGCGGTTCTATATTCTCTTTCCAGGAGGGGTGACGCAATAGCCGTATAACTCGTATTATACTCGGGGATTTCTCGTAAAATATGACAAGAT
>JAJRQL010000230.1 GCA_024280265.1 Deltaproteobacteria bacterium | reverse complement strand
CCGAACACGGAAGTTAAGCTCTTCTGCGCCGATGGTACTGCATGGGCAACTATGTGGGAGAGTAGGTCACCGCCGATTTCTTACAGAAAAGGCCCCATTCAGATTATTCTGATTGGGGCCTTTTTTTGGTCTTGCGAAACCCAAGTCCTGTTTCCCTTTAGCAACCTGACATCTCCATTTCTTGCTTAACCAGCACCTTGCTATCAAAACAGAACAGGTTACATACACACCTGCTAACCAAAGTTCATGCCTCTGCTCGGATCCTCTTCCAAGTAGCGCAGCTCAACAACAGGGACCTCCCAGCTGTCACTCCGGCATCGCTTCTGATACTCCAGATCCTTAATATCAGTCTTGTAACGACAGGCCAATGCAATGACCGTTATGTCTTTTATTGTATCTTCCCTGGACTGCCACCTTTCCTGCGCCGTTTTTGAAAGGCGGGCCACAGTAATTCCTGCATTATTAAAAAGATAGAGCCCATTATTTTTCCCATTGATTGTCAAACGACTACCGGTTGTCAGTTCCCTGATAGCGCTATTAATCGGGTGACTGTCTTGATTTTTCCCTGCAAAATCTATAAAAAGATCCTTCATTCCAAGTAATTCATAGCATGGAACCTGGCGATGCTGCTTGTGAACCGGCGAAAATTGACGAGTTATAATAGATTCATTATTAAGAAGCTTTATATGTGGATTCTGCGAACCATCTATGTCAAAAAGCTGGAGGGTCTCCCGGGCTCGAGACATTGCCACATAGTAAAGCCTGCGCTCTTCTTCCAACTCCTCCCCTCTTTTCTTCTTCCAGTTGCCATCGAGGATAAAGACGTGATCAAACTCCAGCCCTTTGATCGAATGAACAGTCGAGAGAAAAATACCGTTCTCCAGGTTTCTCGAGCGGTGCTGGTCAACCAGTGATTCATAGAAATAATTCTCAACCCGACCAATCGGTTGAGGGCTGTTGTTCGTCTCATTCTGCCACTCCATGATCAGGGAGCGCAGGTTCTTCTGCCAGATATTATCCCTTGCCAGTTGCTCTGGTAAAATCTGCAGCAGTACATCAGCGGAGATCTGATCCTCACTGTAATTATGGAGATAGTCTAGTAGATAGGCATTCTCACGGATACGGGTCAGACTCGGAAAAGCACTCCTCCCCCAGTTCAAGCTCACCGCAATAGCTTCAGCCTCAAAAAATTCGCGTACAATATCAAGTTCCTGCCATTCTCTAGCCAGTATGGCACAATTGTTAATGTCAAAATCGCTGCTCAAACTTTGTAAGCGCTGTAATTCCTCCAGCAAAACCAAGGCCTGAGAAATTTTATCCTTCACCCGCAGGCACTGGACCTTCCCAAAAGCAATCTGATCGCTGAGCTGCCAATTTCCACCAGCCGGTAAGGTTGCCCTGGCTCTATTAATCTCAATGGGATGTTCGCCCTTCATTCTGTTCCGGTTATGCGCAATAAGCGAGTTTGCAACTGCAATGATATTAGCAGTAGACCGGTAGTTCTCTGTGAGGTAACAGACATCGGCCAGATAATCGATCTTGAAGCGCCTGATAAAATCAACATTTGCACCACGAAAGTGATAGATATTCTGGTCATCATCTCCCACTGCCAGGATGCTGAGTTTCTCTTCCTTTTCTGTAAGCTCCCGCCCAGCCAGCAAAGAAACCAGCTCATACTGTTCCTCATCGATATCCTGATACTCATCCACCAGGATATGGCTGAACCGGCCTACCAGAACCTCCCGCGGCTGATCGTCACCGAATCCTATGACATCACACTTCCCCTTAAGCAGAGCGACTGCATCTTGGATAACGTTGGAAAAATCGACTTCCTCCCGCACACCTCCAGTGTGACGAACCAGGGAGCGGCCCGTCAGCCTTAAAGCCAATCCATGAAAGGTCAAAGTTGTAACCCAGCTCATATCTTTACCCACCAGCTCCCTCAGCCTCCTCCTCAGGCCGATGGCAGCACTGCGATTAAAACAGAGTACCAGTATTGCCTGGGGTCTCACCCGTTTCACCCGGAGCAGATATGCCACACGATGGGCAACTGTTCTAGTCTTCCCTGCTCCCGGACCAGCCATGATGAGCATATTGCTCTCAGTGGGCGCAGCGACTACACTCTCCTGAGCCGGGTTGTACAAATCCTCAACAATTCGCTGATAGGACTGTTCACTGGTGGCCCGCTCGAGCAGCTCCTTCTTACCAGGAAAAAATCGTTTTACAAATTCATTTTTTTCATCATTGAAGTACGATTGCACCAAATTCATGGCCACACTTATTTTCTTTATGGCACAACGGGCATACTCATTAATAACATGGATCTGAAAATTTTTTTCGGAGTAGTGGGTTTTCAGGGGTTCAAAATCCGACTTGGTGTAACGCCTCCCCCTAGCCTCCTCTTCGATGGTGATAGTCATGGCTTGCCTGAAGACAGCCAGCCCCTGCTGCAGTATTATCACTCCCTGCTCGTGCATAAACGTCAAAGCCCGTTCCGAGGCGGCTAGTGGATCTCTAAGTTCTGAAAACAGTACCAGATCTTTATTGAGCCCTTCAACGATCCTCTCCATGGTAAATTCCACCAGTAAGGAAGCACTTGGCCCTGCCGTTGCCTGCAGTTGGGACTGAATAACTTGAAGCGCCACATGGGCGGCCTGTTGACGGATAGCGACTGTTTTACGCAGGGACTTCCAGTCCCGGTGGATCATAATAGAGAAGAGGTTGTTACCCCTTGATTTAATACTGACGCTTCCTTTCTGACCCGCTAACCCTTTACCATCACGACTTAAGCCCCGAAGAACCAGGCTCAGACTCCCAAGTGTACTATAACCGTGCCCCATATCGATCAGGCGTTGATTGACTTGTCTTAAATCTAGCACCAGCTGTTTATCCAGCTCCACATCCGGTACAGTCTCTTGAAGAATTTTCAGAAAATCATTTTCCACCAGGCAGAACCGTTTGAGAAATTTCTCCGAACTGTTTTTGACCTTAAAACGGATATAAGCTGTTAAAACAGTCTCCTTTGAAAGAAGGCCCTGTTTGGCCATATCTTCCAGGGTCCGAAGCACTCTCTGGGTCTCGGTTCCCTGCTCGGAGTCATTGGTTGTGGTGCCAAAAGATCCCAGAACGGCAAGATCGTCGGCACTGAATCCTTTGGCTGGAGGGATTTCCATCAGGACGGTCAGAATATCCAACCAGCGCTTACGCTGCCTCCTGGAAAGACCAAGTTTTCCGATCTTTTTTTCAGCCTCTTCCAGATTACCAACCAGTGGTTTCCCTTGAAAAACATTAGTGTTATTCTCATCCCGATGGAGAAAACCGTTCCTCTCCAGCCAAGAGACAGCAGTCTTGACCCTAGTGTATCTATCCTGGCCAAATTCATCCTCATCGATATCAACACTGTCAAGCCTGATAATATCTCCGGAGGTTAATACCACCTGACCATTATCCTTTGCGGCATGACGCAAACCCTTCAGAATCTGGGCGATATCTCTCTGCGTTAACCTCGAACTACTGCTCATTCGAAACTGACCTTCCACATCCTGCTCAGTGAAGATAAGAATGCATTCAGCCTCTTCACGATCCCGCCCTGCACGTCCCGCCTCCTGAAGATAATTTTCCAGAGAACCTGGAATATCTGCATGAATCACCATCCGTACGTCGTCCTTGTCAATCCCCATTCCAAAGGCATTGGTAGCACAGATGACCGGAATCTCACCTGCGATAAAATCGTTCTGGATACGGTTTTTGACAAAAGGCTCGAGGCCGGCATGAAAGGCTTCAACCCGGTAGCCTGCAGCCGCCAGAAAATCAGCTAAATTTTCTGTGTTTTTACGAGTTGCACAGTAAATGACAACACTACCAGAGTTGTCATAACGATTTTTCAGTAGAGCCAGGATCGCCTGGTCCTTTTCATACTTATCAACCGGCCACACCTCATAATGCAGGTTATCCCGTTCATGACCGCCAGTGAAAATCAAGATACGCAAGCCAAGTTCTCGTCCAATTATATCGACAATTTCAGACTGCACATCCTTCTTTGCAGTGGCAGTAAAACACTGAACAGGTGGGATTTTACACTTTCCCTGCTGGGCAAATTCACGTATAAAGCGAATTGAATAGAGGTAATCCGGTCGAAAATCATGCCCACATTTTGAGAGGCAATGGGCCTCATCAAAAACCCAGGCACCGACTTCACGCTGACTGATTGTCTGAACAAAGGAGCGATTGCGCAACTGTTCCGGCGAGACATACAAAACGCCAACGTCTCCCTGGCGAACTCCGTCCATCACCTCACCTCTCTCAGGCATTGAGAGCATTCCATTAATGGCCGCGGCCAGGGTGGTCCCGGTCTGTTTCGCGAAATTATCCACCTGATCTTTCATCAGGGCCTGCAATGGAGAAATAACGATGGTCAGACTGTTGCGCCGACGATACCTCATCAGAGCAGGGAGCAGATAACAGAGGGTTTTCCCTCCACCAGTGGGTAGGGTGGCAAAAAGAGATGAATTGCGGGCGGCAGCACTGACAATGGCGCCCTGCAGACTCTGCCCGTCTTCAGTGGTTGGCGTAGGCCGAAACTCCTCAAAACCAAAAAATTCCTTTAGAAAAAACCTGGGATTATGATTTGTCTTACAATAGTCACAGTGTGGATCAGTGCAGGATTGTTCCCGTAACTGATGGAGAATGGTGGACACGATGGGGAAATGATGCCGAACCCAGGGTGGCAGGACAGAATTCCCTCCAGAAACGATTAACCAGGCGAGAACATAGGCCAGTGGCGGGTGCTCCATTCTCCCATCAACAAGCTGTTCGGTGAGTCTTTCCAGAGCCTCCCTGCAGACATCCTTCTGGATACGCCAGGAAAAGGCCTCGTAAAGGTCATCCCCCGCCACAAGCGGTACCCCCATCGCTTCAAAAGCAGCAGAAATCCCGGCAAACCTGTCAACCTGGTGAAAAAATCCTCTGTAAATCAGAGGGGTGTCGGAACCACCGGCCAGTAACTGTAAAAACGCCTCCCACTGTTCGCTGAAAACTTTCCCGGCCAATATGGCATCTTCTGCCGGGTTATTAATGCTGTCCCTGACTATCTGGTAGTTTTTGACCAGCCTGTGATAAGGGTTTTCCGGAAAGGCCAGGGGCGAGAGGTAAAGAGTGTCAACCACCGGCTTCTGCAGGAGGGCGAGGCTCGGCTCAAATTCACGCAGACATGGAAGATCGTGAGAAAGGATGTTATGACCAAGAACAAACTCCGCGCCACGCCCGAAGTTATCAAATTCGGCAAGCTCTTCTCTCCTGATCTTTTGACCTTGCCGGCTGTTAAATTTTTTCCCGTTATACCAGGCACCCAGAGAGTAGATCTCACCCTTCTCGTTTGTTTCAATATCAAACAGAAAGCAACGGTTCAGAAATACCTGACTATCGTCGGCCATCCAGATCCTGGAAGTTGGCAGCACGCGTACACTGCATTATCAATAAAATCATAATGTCACACTAAAAAGGTGCCCCCCTTTCCAGTGGAAAGGGGGCGACCGTAAAAAGAAACTGTCACTCTGCTTCCCACAAAACAGCGCTTAGAGTGACATGAAAAGAATCCTTTGACTTTTTCTCATCCGCAAGCAAGTCGACAGCTCCCTTTTACAACAATAACCCTCCCCAATTCCAGCAAAAATCATTAAAAAAACAACCTACAACACTACCACAATTACAGCAACTTCAAAAGTCTTACCCAACAGCTCCTCAAAATCACCCGATTTTCCTCCCTCCACCAAGTCACTACTATGTGACACCACATCTTCATCAACAAGCAAGGTCGATATACAGGGTAATGTCTATGATCGAAATATTTCAGGGTAAGGAAGTCAACCTGAAGTAGAAAAGAGAAGTGTCAGGAGTCTTTACCTGACTGGGAGGTCTGAGTGATATTGTATTTTTTTATCTTTCTCCAGAGTGTAGTCCTGGGAATTTTCAGGATACTGACAGCAGCCTTTATATTGTGCCCGGTTTTTGCCAATACTTGGGCCAGATACTGTTTCTCTATTTCTTCCATGGCCACAAACTCAGTGGAAATGTTATCCCATTGGTGAACCTTACGAAGTCTTGCTGGCAGATCCTCCGGCATCAACTTTGTTTCATCAGTCAGCGCCGCAGCGTGTTGTATGATATTTTCAAGTTCCCGAACATTGCCTGGAAAATCATAATCCATCAGCAACTCCAGGGCTTCTGATGATATTCCCCGGATTTCTCTGCCAAAAGCCTTATTCACTCGCCCAATAAAATGATGAACCAGAAGAGGAATATCGTCTCTACGCTCGCTGAGTCTTGGGAGTCGAATAGTTACCACATTTAAGCGATAGTAGAGATCTTCACGAAACAATACCTCCTGAACACTCTGTTTCAGGTTCCGGTTTGTCGCCGCGATAATACGAATATGGAGATCCACAGGCCGGGTTCCGCCCACACGAAGCACCTGCCGCTCCTGGAGAACATGGAGCAATTTAACCTGCATGGACAGGGGCATTTCACTGATTTCATCGAGGAAGACTGTTCCACCGGCAGCCGATTCAAACAACCCGATCTTACAACTGTCAGCTCCGGTAAAGGCTCCCTTTTCATGCCCAAAAAGTTCACTACAGATAAGCTCATCAGTAAAACCTCCACAGTTAAAGTATACAAAGGGGGCATCTCTTCTAGGCCCAAGATTGTGAATAGCCTGTGCCGTCAGTTGTTTTCCCGTCCCTGTTTCTGCCTCAAGCAGCACATTGCAATTTACCTGGGCGACTTTTCTGATTGTCTTAAAAATCACCTGCATCGCCTTACTGTTACCTATAAAACCTGGAAACAGTCCCTGGGCATCTACATGTGACCGAAGTATGTCATTTTCACAATGCAATGATATTTTTTCAGCTGCCCGGGCGGCCATAAGACAGATATCGTGACTGCGACATGGTTTCGTAAGGTATTGAAAAGCTCCTTTCTGAGTTGCTTTAACAGCATTCTCAATTGTGCCATAGCCTGTTACAATTATTACCTGAGTCCAGCAATGGATGGATTTTATATGGGAGAGAATTTCCATCCCCCCCATATCAGGGAGATGCAGATCCAGGAAAACTATATCAAAAGCTTCCACCTCCATCTTCCGAAGAAAAGGCAAACCACTGCCAAAGCTCTCAACCGTATAACCAGCCTTTTCAAGGATACGAGCCGTCATCTTTCTGGCTGTCTCCTCGTCATCTATTACCGCAACGCTTGTCATGTCAGTTTGTACCTTTCTTATTTCCTTGGTAAGTTGGAAGATACACCGAAAACGTCGTACCTTTACCCTCAACAGAAGCTACTTCAATATAGCCGCCATGCTTTTTTACTATACCATAGACTATGGACAGGCCCAGCCCTGTCCCCTTTCCTGCCTCCTTGGTTGTAAAAAACGGGTCAAAAATCTGCTCCATATTCTCTTGAATGATCCCGGGACCATTATCAATAATATCTGTACGAATATAATTATCATCAAAAACATATGATTTTACAATTATTTCTCCGGATTCCCCTATGGCCTGTTCCGCATTAATTACCAGGTTCAGGAATACCTGCTGCAACTGCTGTAAACCACCATTTATTTGGGGCATTCTGTCTGCAATCTTTTTCACCAGCTCTATCTGATGAATCTGTAGCTCATTGGAAATAAGATCCATTGTGGTATGCAGGATATAGTCAATATACAATACCTGCATTTCCGCTGACTGTGCTCGCGAAAAATCGAGCAGATTCCGCACTATCTTGCTGGCACGTTCAGTTTGGGCCATAATGTCATCAAGAATCTCTTTCCTCTCTTCCATACCCATGGTGTCTATTTCTTCCAACAGGGTATCTGTGGAGAGTGAAATATTATTAAGAGGATTATTTATCTCATGGGCAATACCCGATGAAAATGTACCAATGGAAGCCATCTTTTTTGACTGAATCAACTGTTCCTGTTTTTCTTCAAGCTCTACTCCCATCTGGTTAAAATTTAGTATCAATTGGGTTATTTCATCCGGAGAACCTGTGATTACGACAGGTTTAAACTTACCAGCTGCAAGGCTTTTAGTTGCTTTTTTGAGAGAGCCGAGACGATCCAGAATGTTTTTGACCTGAGAAAAAAACAGCAACACTCCAACTGAAAAAACAATGGCCGGTAAAAAAGTCAACCAGAACAGAATGGTTTTGAACCTCCCACTTATTGTTTTTCGATTAAGCCGGGCAAGTTCTACGGCAGACTCCACCAGTTCCTGGCCCTGCTGACGGATAAGACGAAAATCCGCACTGCCAGGCAGCTGTTCAAGACATCCCCCTCCTGAACACCAGCGATTAAATGTAGTTTCATATCTGTTAAAATCTTTCTCAAGACGAATAAACAGCCTGTTTCCCTCTTCTGTCATTATTTCAGGCTTTAAAGAATTTAAGTACATCTCAATTATTGATATTGACTGTGTGGCTTTGGCAACATTATCCTCATCAAGCTTCAACATGATATTTTTCTCATAGCGGCGTAGACCAAGGATGGAGCTGAAGAGATCATCAACCCGTTCCATTGTCACCAGGTTATTCTCCACCGTAATCAACTGAAAAGTATAAATTGAAATAAGGACAAAAACAAAAACGATGGTCATGGAGTTAATAAAAATCAAACGTTGCCTGATGGTACATGCACTAAAAAAACATGATATTTTCATAAAGTTCTCTCTCCCTGGAGAAACTCCAGAGTCAGTTACAGGTAACCATTGATCAGACAATGACTACATTTTTCCACAAAGACATTCACGATACTCACCTGCATACCAGGCGTAACAGTTTTACAATGACAGTTACCACTTATTCACCCAGAGGGTGGAACTGATGTACTCTTTAATCACACGAAATCTCTACCATCTATTCTTGTCCCCAGAAAAACCGACGAAAGACCATATGCATATGCAGTGCTCTGATTTTTTTAAAAAAATCAGAGCACTGCACAGGACTTATCACTACAGACCTCTACCGGAGAATAAACACTGAGGATTTCGAAGTATTGAGAAGTTTATCCACCATACTGTGAGAAAACAGCCGTTTCAAAAGAGACTGCTTACCTCCCATCCAGAGGGCAATTATTGCGTTCTGGGAAGATTCTGTCACGTAGTCTGTCACCATGGCACTATTTATCACTTTAGCCCACGCACTCACTGCCCGATCATTATAGTATTTCAGTAACTCAACCATACGCTGTTCCATCTGATCCTTTTTATCTTCATTTTTTTCCTGAACACCCACAATTGTAAGATCTGCACTATGAAGCGTTACAAGCTGATTTACCATTTCTATAGCCTCCTGATGAACCTCAGACTGGTCAAGAATGGATACAATTTCCCGGGTATTACCGCTCTGTTTTATTACCAGTACCGAACAGGGTGCATCTTCCGCTATCCGAAGCGGGACGTTCATATCACCATCCCAGTCACAGCCATGCTTAAGATCACAGCCCAGGACCACCAGATCACACTCCATTTCACCGGCAACGTCAACAACCGCTTTGGCCACACTACCACTTCTGATTCGAAGTGTGAATTCTTTCATTCCTGTAGCCGACACCTTCCAGTCTCCACTAGCGATCTTCTGCCACTTCTCAAGGGAAAAATCGGCATAAGGTAGTTCATCAGGCCTGAAATAGCTGTACAGGTCCTGCTGACACTCATGAAGAACCATCTGCTGCGATTGTGACACCTCAGTTTCCGAATCCTGAACACCAAGAAAGACCACATCAGCGAGGGTACTTTCGGACAAGCGGGCCACTTCTTTTACAATCCCCCTACTGTAGAATTTTCCATCCAAAGCGACTAATATTTTCATTCCACTCCCCTTTTAAATCTGATTTATTATTGTTATTTCTGTGCAGTATCTCGTACCAAAAGTACTGATGCCAGCGAATGGGCCAACACGTGTATATGTATACTCTTTCTCTTTGGCATGGTGGAAACCACCAGTGCATACTCTTTCAAATAATCACTAACCTGTTCCGGCGCACCGGTCAGTACCGTGGTATTCACAACAGTTTTACCGGCTGCTGCCAGAAGAGACTCGGTCTCCCCTAAATTGTTTCCCCCCTCTCGGCGGTCCAGAATCTGAACCTGACTACTTTCCTGGAATTTAAAATAAACGATATCGATTTCAAAGCTGGACTCACCAACTACCTTCATGGACTGCTCCACAAGCACCCTTGGATCCACGCTGTCTGCACAGAGCAAAGCACACTTCTTGCTCAGTGAGAGATTTTTCACCACCAACATCGGGCATGATGTTTCTACACAAAGTGACGAGCTGATAAGATCGTAAAACGGCTCTGGATTAGCAGAATCCAGATAGCCCTTTATAAACAACTGATAGAAGCCATTGCGCAACTCGAGAATCATCTCTTTTTCCATTTCACCAACAAAAACCTTAGGACGTCCGGCAAGAGAACAGTTTATATTTTCGGTTCGCAGCATTCGATCTACAAGCCTCTTGCCACTGGAAGCCACACCATCTTCCCAGGTGCGACGAACCCAACCGGTACCCACCTGTTCATTTTCATCCGGCTCTTCCACATGGGCAATAAAGAGTGAAAGGTTCACAAAACGACTCAGATAATCTGTAAAACGCAGAGCAATACTTGATGCCAGATCTTCATTTATATACAGCAGTGTTTTTAACATTTCTTCACCTCTCAAGCCTTTTAATCTTTTTTTCAGCCTTGGCAATAACCTCGAAAATCTCCCCTAACTTGAAGGGTTTAGCCAGAAAATCAAAAACGCCTTTATTGTATGATTCCTTTGCTGTCGCCATGGTCGCAAATCCGGTCATGACTATCACCTCGGTATCTGGATTCAGCTCTTTCACTTCAGTGAGAAACTGCATACCATCCATACCTTCCATCTTAAGATCAGTTATCACTATATTAAACTGTCTCTCCGTCACCCTCTGTAACGCCTCGGAACTCCGGGTAAAAGTCTCCACTTCATATCCCTTTTTCTCAAGGGAGGGTTTTAATCGTTTACTCACGATGGGTTCATCATCCAGGATCAAAATACTGGTTTGCTCAATCGTCATTGCTCTCCTCCATTATGGTTTGTATTTCTTTAAAATATTGATCTATTCTGGCGTCGTTTATCATTTTAACGTCCAGCTGTCGGGTAAAAGCGACAAGCAGCCCCAGCAGAAACAGCCGTTTCAACATACTTTTCCTGTCCATTCTCTTCAGACGAGCCACCATCGTATCCCCATGAGTCTCACAGAGAAAATCGTAATATGACAAAATGACGCCAAGAAGCTTAATTCGGCGGGAACGCCTCACGGTATCTGTTACTCCACCGGAAAACCTGAAATACAGATGATTATCAAGAATGTTCTCCGAGATATAGGCATCAATTACCGTAAAGTGGTAGCCAAGACGAAAATTTATGTTGGTATACTCACTTGAAATAACGGCCAGATTGCGTCCAACATCTTGGGGGCTGCTGTTTTGTATTGGCACTGTCCGGGTAAGACTTGACATAAAACTGTTAACATCAACCCTGGATGGTGTCATATCCCAAACTCCTGGCCAGGACATGCCCCGAAGCAATTCCTGCATGGGAACAGAATTGATCTCTTCAGCCAGAACGCCCTTGGTATGCTCTCCTTCGACCCCTCCACCCACATCAATAATCACAAGATCAAGGGGATACTCCCATAGAAGTTTCCCGGCCTGAGTGTCCCTGTGGTGAGCATGATAAAAGCCGATATCAATAATGGCTTCCACAGCTTTTTCATGGATAAATCTTGTGAGATCATGGTAGGTTTTACAGTGCTCCGGGCTAAAGTTGTCACTCTCAGGATCGACAAGATTAAGTGGCTCTATCTTTCTAAGAATCCGGCGTAACTGACGGTATTCAAACATGTCCTCAATGACTTCCTCTTGAAGACTGTAGTGACCCAGCTCCGAAACCTGCCCTTCATAGATGGTCAGGCACTCTATATCCATGGTTATTTCGCAGCCATCATTCAGAATGGTAGTGGCATCTCCGGTATTAAAAAGAGCCGGAACCCGAAATTCCCTGGCGACCGTCGCCAGATGCCCGGTTGTAGAACCAATGTCTGTGATAAACCCCGCTGCTTTATGGATCACCTTTGCAAGTTGTGGTGAGGCGTACCTGGCCACCAGAACAGCGCCCATCGGAAAATCAGCCAAATCTTTCCCTGCTTCCAGGATCCATATCGGTCCGGAGGCTACACCTTCCATGGCGGCAACACCTTTTCCCCGTAGAAGAACAGGATATCTCCCATCAAGCCCGGAAAGATCACTGGCCCGGGGTGGGCGATCATAGTAGAGCTGCAACTGTCTGGACTGCAGGAGAACAATCTGCCCCGCCTGGTCAATGGCGAACTCAACATCCTGAGGAGCCCTGAAGTATCTTTCGAGTAAAATCCCTATCTCAGCCATATCATGTAACTGCCTGGCCTTCAGACTTGGTTCCATACGCTGCTCTTCTCGGACAGGTGCGCTGGTAGGTCCACCGTGTTCCGTAATAACCATAGACTCATCCTTACACACAATCTGCATCTCAATTACCTTATGGGGAGGTTTCCTCTCCAGGACAAAATGATCCGTGGGAACTGCACCAGAGACAACAGGCTCTCCAAGCCCCCAGGCTGAGCTGATCAGTATGGTTTCATCCTCAGGCCGTAACGGGTCGTAGGTGTACATAACCCCACTGACTTTAGCAGGTATCATCAACTGACAGGCGACAGCCATCATGATCTCTTCAGGCCGGAAATCTTTTTTCAACCGATATTCCATGGCCTGCTGACTGTAGAGACTGGCAACTACCTGCTTATAAGCACCGGAAATCTGGTCCGGAGAAATACTCAAACAACTCTGGTATTGCCCGGCAAAGGATGTAACACCATCCTCCCCAAGGGCACTGGAGCGGACAGCGAAACAGGGTTCACACGGACCATCCTTTCCAACAACCTCTGTTACTGCCGCAAGAATCGCTTTCTCCAGGATATCCGGCACAGGAGTCTTAAAAATAAGCTCCTGGATTTTTAAAGATGCCTCTGATAAAGAGAGCTTCTCACCAAGCCACTGTTCCTTAATCCGAGCTACAGGCTCGCCAAGGCCCCCTGCCTTCCAGTACAACTCGAAAGCAGAAGTTGTTATTGCAAATCCCCTGGGTATTCTCAGGCCAAGATACGAACCAATCTCTGCAATATGGCAGTTTTTTCCTCCCACAGCGTCAATATGATCCCTGGTGATCTCAGAATACGGCAGGGTTAATGGTATATCCTGTGACAGAACCTTTCCTTGCAGAATAAGAGTCAGATCTTCCTCTATCCGATGAAAACTGTTAAACAGTCCAGGGTACTTCTGGGATGTGAGGTGATTAATGGTCACAATGAGTTCTCGCAGCAGACCCGTCAGCTGTTCACAGGTAGTGTGGATATAGTGCTCATCAAAGATATAATCGCCGCTCAGTTTATCATTGGCATCACCAATGATATCCAGAATCTGATTGTTTAACTCCAGGCTCTTCTTAAAATCGGCAAATAACACTTTAAATGCTATGCTGCTCTTTTCTTTCCTGACAAAGCGCTTAGCAAACTGCTGTAGAAAATTTCTCATTTGCTCTTCTGTTCCTCGTAACAAATTCACTTTAATGAGCGCCACCGCCGCCTCTAAAAACAACCCCGATCAGCAACCCAGTTGCAATGGCAATAAATACCGCCATAAAACCAAACAGCAGGGGCCGCCCATAAGCCAGGGAAGAGATAACAGCTGGAAGTCCCGTAAGCTCGAGAGTCAACTCTGACCGAGTCCGATCCACAACAGCGCCATCTTTCAAAGCAATGGCTTCTACACGGTATGTCCCTGCTGCCATTTTTGATGGAATGACAAGTACAGCCTTAAAACTTTTCATGCCATTTTCAGGTACGCCATACTGAACAGTTGCAGCATGAACAGCGTAGACGCCAGACTGTTCCATCAGCTTCACATATTCCCCAAAAACAAAAGCCTTATCAGCAGACGCTGGTATAATGGAGATGTCTGTAAGCAGCGCCTGGTACCCGATACCCAACTTGGAAGAGACATACTTTTCACTGCTCCCTTCAGGACTGTAAACCATATAAACCGCAGGTGTATTCTCCAATATGACATCATTTTTGTTCATCCACAGAAAACCGGCGACCTTACCTTTTTCCTTCAGGTGAACCTCTTCTCTCGGACCACTCACCAGCAGAACAACGTCATCAGCCACTGCGACCTCACCGCTCACTTCCAGAGTTGTGCCATTGTAGAACGTGGATATCTCAATGGTGTCCAGGGCAAGCTCAAGTGACACATCACTTTCTGCAGCATCTGCAGAAAGTTCCAGGACTGGAATCAACAGCCACGCCCCCAGAAAACTAACAATCGTAATTTTGAAAACTCTCATCAAATTCATCTCAATGTCCTCCTTTCAGGGCTACCATAATGGCAGGAGTCATTAAAAGTCCCGCTGTCATCTTGGCACAAACCAGTAGTACCAAGCTTGCCAACATTATCTTCAGCTGATCCGCCTTGAGACGTTTTGAAACCGCTGTCCCTGCCTGAGCCCCAATCGTTGAGCCCAGGAGCAGAAGTACAGCCAGAACGAAATCCACTGTGTGGTTGGAATAGGACTGCATTATGGTTACATTGATGCAGGTGAACAGAATCTGAAACAGAGAAGTTCCAACCACAACATGCATCGGCATCCGCAGTAAGTACACCATGACAGGAACCATGATGAAACCACCTCCAACACCCATTATGGCTGCTAGAATGCCAACCAGAACTCCAATGGATAACGGAACAAGCATGGAAACTTCACATCCGGACTTCTCAAATTTATACTGAAGCGGAAGGCGCTGCAAAAACGTCTTGCCACTTTTGACAGCCTCCTTCTCCTCGGCCTGAACAGTTGCCACCATTCCCTGCTTGTCCTTTTTCAAGCCCTGAAGACTTTCCCAGAACATATAGCCGCCAACGCCACCAAGCATGATGACATAGGTGATGGCGATAAGGAAATCAGCATTCCCCATGGCACGAAGCAGCTTAATGAGTTGCACCCCGACAGTACCACCTCCAACACCACCTATAAGAAGCACCACTCCCATGGGGACATCCACATTTCCCAAACGCATATGAGCCAGAGTCCCGGAAGTTGAAGCCCCCACAATCTGATTAGAATCTGATGCGGCAGCCACCGTTGGCGGAATACCAAACATCATCAGCAAAGGTGTCATTAAGAACCCTCCACCAACGCCGAAAATACCTGACAACAATCCCACAAAACCGCCAAGACCTAAAATCAGGATTACATTGACGCTGTTTCCTGCAATGGGCAAATACATATGTAACATAATATTCCCTCCTCCATTAATCCTTCAACACAACTGACATTATTGCACCATTCATTCGTTTTTCTTCGCCTTTTCCTCTCTTCATGTTTCTCTACTCCTGTTATAATCTTCAGCCTGAATCCTTCACTCTCGGCGCCTTCACCAGACGAACAACCAACATGATGCCCCCCGCCATACTCCACTGACTGGGACAGATTCATACTCTTATAAGCGCAGCAACTCATCACCACACTTTTTAAAATGTACCTGGATTTCAACATGACAATTCAAGAATTACCTGCCTCTCCAGATATGGAACAGGGAACTTAAAGCAATGGACGTGCCAAAGGATTCACTTATATAGAAAAAAGAAATGTACTCAGTTAAACATCGGTGAATCAGGCAGATAAGGACATAACTACCTTGGCAAAACAGAGGATCTTTCAGGAAGAAACTATTTGATCATGAAAACGGCAACCCACGTTTCATTGTGAAACAAGACCACAAACCAGGTCTGCGGGCACTGTAGACTATAGAAAAAAAAAGTTGACACAACGCTGAAGTTCCAAAATGAAACATCCCTTTGTCCGAAATGGACCCTGTGGACTGAGGTGTAGTTGGGAGAGTTTGGCGAGCCACATAGACCCTCCCGACAAGCCATAACAAAGAAACAAAAAAAATCCCGGCCAGATTAGATTCATCTGACCGGGATTTTCCAGTTTCTGCCTGAAAGGGTTTCCAGGCTCTTTGCTACAGATACAATTAACGGAGAATTTCCTCATCCATGGTTTTTATCTCAAGAGGAGCCTGAACCTCCGGGGTTGTAACAGGAATACTAAAGGCGTCCTGTACGGGTGTAAACTCCTCCTCCATCGTATCTGTCTGAGATTTGAGCATGGGATCTATGGCATCCATCTCTTTTTCCACTCGTTTGATGTTACCCAGTACCTTCTCCGTTATGCCAACATCAGGATACTTGGTCAGAATATCCACAAGCCTTCTTCTTGACTCCAGTAGAAGTTTTTTCTTGGACTCAATATCTGTGGTTTTTGTAAAGCGGATAAAAAGGTCAGCAGCTTTTCTTCGTTCCGCCCTTGCCGCGAGCAGGGATACTTCAGCGATCTTGGCATCAGCCTTTAAGGCGTAATCAGTATCCAGCATGCTGGTCAGGATTTCTATGGCATCATCGTAGAGCCCTTGATCAATGAGGAGCAGAGCATTATTCCACTGACGCTGCTGAGCCTGTATTTTCTCTATCTTTTTCTTTTCACGACTCACTGCTTCAGCCAGGGTGAGATCATCACTCTTCTTCCGAACCTCTATCAACTTCTCACCACTTAAGATATCTTCAGGAAGGGTTTCAAGTTGCATCAAAGCATCCTGAAATTTTTCTTCAGCTGCCAGAGCGTCAACTTCAAGAAGAAAGTCTTCAAGCCACTTATCTGCCCTGGCCAGTGTTGAAGTTTTTATAATATCTACATTGGAGGATACCGGTGAATAGGGATAATCAGCCAGAAACTTATCAGCCTGCCATACCAGTTTATATCCATCACGCTGAGGACTATATCCGAGATAATTCCTCAGAAGAGAAGAATATTCCGACAATTCCGGGCTCCCCAATTCACTTCGCTCAAGGATTGAAAGCTGCAGGGCAGCCCAATCTTCAATCCGGGCAAGGTCGCTGTAATCTTTTGATATTTCAACATACTGTTCTTCTGCCTTTTTATAATCACCCGAGGCAGTATAGAGATCCGCCAAAATCTTCCGCAAAGACAAGATATCAGTCCGCTGATCATCAGAGGATGACATCAGGTCGATGATTCCCTGATACACCTTAGCAGCCTCACCCTCCTGATGAAGTGCCATAAGGGCATTCCCGTAGGAGATCCGTGTATTCAAATGAACCCTGTCAAGCTGATTCTCCGGAATCTGCTGCCACACCTGCACCACTTCTTCAAACTCACTGCTTCCCGCATAACGTTCTATGAGGGTCTCTATTTGAGGTAAATCCGCCTGTTCGCCACGCTGCTCCCAACCTTCACCTGCATCTTCTCCACCCTTCAGCAACCGGCCGCAACTGGATTCAAGGAAGGCTACGTCCCTCTGGCCAAGTTTCAGCACTTCACTGGTGGATATCTGACTTTCGGAATCAAGAAAATCCTGGCGCAACAGTAATTCATGGATATGGTTGTATCCATTGAGAACTTTTTGCAGATCTTTGAAGCAACGTACCATCTCTTCGGATGCCTTTTCATCAAGATCCATCACCACTGCCTGGTCATCCAACTCCTTCCAGCGATCAAGCTTCCTTCCATATTCAAAAATCCGATCTTTCACATATTGAATTTCAGGAAGCACCGCCCCATCGTTCCCATCACCAAATCCGGGAAGATCCTGTTCGAAACCATCGTCCGGATACTGCTGACTGGCCCCTCCAGCCGGACGAGGTTGCGTCACAACCTTGGGCCCCGGATCTTCCGTTGTCTCAAGTCTTGGAGAGGTTGTCATGGTGCTGCCAGTGGAAGAAGCTATCCTCTTCTTGTCATAAGCACAACCGGTGGCAAGCAGAGAACAGCATAAAGCAAGGGACAGAGTAGTATAACGAATTTTCATTGGTCTATTATTTTAAAGTTAAGGAAATAACAACTTCACATCAACATTCACGTATTTAAGCAGACAGGCATGTTGTAGCATAGAGAAGTGGAGAATTCAACAGGGTGTTCCTCCGGATTTCTACAAATCACTCTCTATCAACATGGCAGAGTCACCCCAAAATGGCGCATAGTACCTGCTGGGCGAAAAGGTTCCATTCTCGTACAGTTGTCCAAATGTCATGATCGACGGGATATCCCGATTATTATCATCCACTTCAACTGCCGGCTCCAAGATCCTGCCACCATCATTGCGATCAACACCCAGGTTCACCTGCCCAAGCTCGTCACGAAGCAGAGTCAGACCATAGAAGGAAAGATCCACAGGATCCAATCGTTCCGCATATGATTTTTCCCGCAGGATAATGTTAACCAGATCCGTCCAGGCAGGTAATGCACCTCCAGCTCCGGTTATACGAGTGGATTTTCGCCGCATGGGCCTGTTATTGTCAAAGCCGACATACACTCCAATGGAGTAGCCGCCGTCAATTACCATTCCGGTTCCCCCCATGGATACGGCAGGGAGGTAACCAAAAAAGGAGGCATTTGTATAGTTATTTGCGGTCCCTGTCTTCCCAAGAAGGGGAATAACCAAATTCATGGCCTCTGCTTCAGCAAGTCCTGTCTCTTCCATTGCTGGCAATCGGGCATGTTTCTGGGCATATCTACCCGTACCGAATTTCACAGTGTTCTCGAGGATTCCGCCAAGGGCAAGGCGCTGCTCTGGGCCAAGCAGCTCTTTTTTATGAGGAACTGCGCGATACACAACTTCTCCATCGGCAGTTTCAATCCTGTCCAGCACCGTGAGCAGATCTCTGTTCATTCCGGGATTTTCACCATTAAGATATACAGAACCTGTGACCAGGGTTTCATACAGGCGAACCATTTCCAGCAAGCTCACCACGTTGGAACCAAGCGGAAAGGAGAGGACAGGGTCAAGTTTACTGGAGATACCCATCTCTTTTCCATACTCTACAAGATATCTGAGCCCCACCATAATCCGAAAATCATTAACTCCGGACAGCACATCCAGGCTATATGGAGAAAGTGTCGCAAGTCTTTGATATTCTTGACGTACCTGCTTCTCGACAAGAGCAACAGCCCTCGATGTCATTATCCCATCTAGTCGAATCATATCCCAGAAATCTTTCTGGCTCTCAGCACTGATACTGGACAAATAATCTTTGAGACGTTTTCGGTCAACCGGTACCTGTTCCGGGGTCAGATATTCTCTTTCCACAAAAGCATACCGCTGCAGACTGTTATCAAAACAAAGTACCGTGGGATCCGAAAAAAAACCAATATCAAAGGGATCAATTTCTTCACGATCCTGCAGGGTTTTCCTGTACTGCCTGAGTTGTTGTTGCCGTAGCACCAGGGAGAGATAATTTATCCTCAGCAGCTCTTTTCTGAAATTCAGTTCTTTTATCTCACTTTCCCTGATTTCAAGATCAGCCAGGGATCTGTCAATCTCTTCCCGGAATTTGGCAAACTGCAGACCATAATGGAGGTTCTTGAGTACATCATACTCAGCAACAAGATCTTCAAAAATAAAATCGGTCTCCAGATCACGCACAGCATTTCGAAAAGCGGCCGCCTGCAGGGTAGATCGACTCATTATAATTCCGTATTTATCTCTGATTCTGTTTCTATAACGTGTATACGGTTCCTCTTTGTTATTTCGAAAACGAGGCGCAAGCCCGACTCTTGATGCGACTTCTTTAAACTCATCACCTGCGAGCTGGTCACAGAGATGATAGAGCAGCCAGACAGAGGCCAGATTCTCAGACCTTACTCCTGCCCAGCTCATGGAGACCTCTTCACTGCTGATTTTGTGGTCTGGTCTTGGAAAATACGGTTGCCCCTGGAAGACAAAGATATCCCGTCTGTTATTGAGAAGATCTGCAGCGTTCCAGCCCAACTGCAGGGCTGCTGCAAAAAGATAGGGTTTAAAGGCTGACCCCATGTTCCTTCTAGCGGAAATTGCCCTGTTAAAGAAGCGGTTTTCAACGCCACCTGCCATGGCCTTGATCATACCATTCTGAAGTATAAGTGCCCCACCCTGCATCTGGGGAAAACGTTCGAGATCAAGAAAGACAGTTCCATCCGTATCAATTTTTCTAACACTGACCCACACCCGATCACCACTCTGCAGTTGCTCCATGAGCAGTGGAAGATCTGTTTCAGCAACTTCGCTCCAGCGATTCTTCTGCCATTTCACAAGGGCAGTCAGTGTTCTCTCCAATCCATCTCTCTGTATAACACCAACCCCACGCTCACCACCGAAATCAACGGTAAGAGCCACAGGTTGCCCGAGAGTTTCATCGACCTGAACATCTGTCAGGGTACCGAAGAGAAAAGCGCCCTTTTTGACTTCCTGATCACCGCGATAACTGGTTTCAGCAAGTTGCCTCTGTACCTCTTCGCGATCGTAACCACGAAGCCGCACGTCAAGCCGTGACAGTTCATGGCGCAGGGCATAGAGAGTGTTTTCCTGCAGGCCTTTATCGACGCTGGTAATGACACGGACTCCTGCAGTAGCAAGGTTGGAAATGCCATGTTCCTCAAGGGCATCAGTCACCTCATCTGTGGCAACAGCATCGTTCACCATCTCCATCACATAATCGAGGGCATAACCGACCTGGCCTTCGGTAAAAACAATATCCTCCGCCAGTGCTTTCTCGTACTCTTTCTGGCTGATTTTATCAAGCCTCCGCATCTGTTTCAGTACGTAGGCCATCCGGATTTTAACCCTTTCCCGTACCTCTTTTCGGACCGATGCAGACTTTCTGTTAAAAGGATTGTAATAGTTAGGACGCTTGACACTCCCTGCAATAAAAACACTTTCAAGTAGAGTCAGGTCTTCAACCTTTTTGTTAAAATAGTATCGCGCGGCCACTCCAAGTCCATGCCCGTTACCCCGAACATAAAACTGGTTGCAGTAAAACTCAAAAATCTTCTGTTTGGAATAATGATACTCAAGACGCAGGGCATATAGCAGTTCTTTCAATTTGGCCTCATAGGAACGCCCTGAACGCTTAAAGAGATTTTTAGCTGTCTGCTGAGTCAGGGTACTACCTCCCTGCACCACCCTTCCAGCCTGGTAGTTTTTCATGGCTGCTCGGGTGATGGAAACAACATCAAAACCATAATGCTCAAAAAACCTGTTATCCTCGGAGGCAACAAGGGCATCTACAAAAGTTTCCGGAATCTGATCCCATCGCACATACTGCCTGTGAGCATCATCAAAAAAAACACCAAGGGGGGTTACCCCGTCGCTGTAGAGCACCGGGCTTTCCTTTCCAAGAATACTCTGAATATTCTCGATGGATATCTCCTGGCCGGGATTCAAAACAACCAAGTAATACAAACCTCCTGCAACTGCCAGAAGCACAAGTAGAATCACAGAAACGAAAAAGAGAAATATTTTTTTTAACATAAGAAAAACACGTGAAACCTCCTCAATTTCTCCAGGAAATATTCCAGTGCTAACGCAGTGAAAATGGCTGTTTATTGAAACCCCAAGCCACTATTTTTTGTTGCAATTTATAGCTGCTTCGAGTTTAACTGTTATGGTTTATAGGATTGTACCGTTTTCATACATATACCTCAAGGATGCATTCACTCTGTCAGAAAAATTTAAACAATTTGCATCATACTCATATATTCCTACTTCCCCCTTACTTTACTAATACTTTTATGTTGCGAATCTCATCTTTTTTATTTCAAACTTTCTGGGTAAGCCTGACTCTGCTGGCTCTCACTTCTTGCAGCAACCAGAACACTGCTGTTTTATACCCTCTGCCCAGCGACGACATTGCCTCTCCTGTCAGCTCACTCTCCACCGACCCGGAACTGCTTCTAGTCGAAACAGAAACGGAGCAGTGCCTGACAGAGGAGCTTGAAATACTGCGACGTACAGGGACATGGCATCCTGAAAATGACCAACTGGTTTTCAGCGCTAAAGAAGAGGAAACCACCTACGATTTCCCGATTGTCATAAACAAACAGGTCGAAGCATACCTGGATATCTTCCAGAACAGGCAGAAAAAGACCTTCCGCCGCTGGCTTGAACGTTCGGGAAAATATCTCCCCATGTTCCAGAAAGAACTACGCGATGCAGGTCTTCCCGAAGATCTTGCCTACTTGGCGATGATTGAAAGTGGATTTAACCAGCGGGCCTATTCCAGAGCAAAAGCCGTCGGACTCTGGCAGTTCATCAAGGGAACCGGCAAGCAGTATAATCTGCGGATTGACCAATATGTTGATGAACGTCGTCATTCAGAGAAATCAACCCGCGCTGCCGTCTCCTTTCTCTCAGACCTTTATGCGGATTTTGGTGACTGGCACCTTGCCGTTGCCGGATATAATGCCGGACCCGGCAAAATCAGACGTGGTCTGAAACGCTACAAGGCTGATGATTTCTGGAGCCTGGCTCAGCACCGCTATCTGCAGCTGGAGACAAAACGTTATGTCCCCAAACTCATTGCAGCAATCCTCATAGCCAAGAATCCGGAGCAATACGGTTTTACCAACATCAAATATCAAAAACCGCTGGAGTATGAAACCCTCCGCGTTGGACCGGGGTTCAGCCTGGATGCAGTTGCTCTTATCTGCAACGTTGACAGCAAGGTTATCAAGAAGCTCAACCAGGAACTGAAGACAGGAAAAACCCCGCTAAACAAGGGTCATTACAATGTTCAGATTCCCCCCGGAACCACAGAACTCGCCAAAACCAACTTGCCTCGACTCAATAGTGTCGTGAGTACCGGTTACAAGACTCATGTGATCAGAAAGGGGGACAGCCTGTCCAAAATCTGTAAACGGTACAATATCAACAAAACAACTCTGCTGAAAGTCAATAACTTGCGCAGCAACGAACTCCTTGCGGGGAAGCACCTGCGAATACCCTACAGCACCACCAAATACCGCCTGATAAACAAAGGCGAAGAGCAGCGTATAGCAGCAAACGATCTCATCCTCCACACAATTAACCCGGGGGAAACACTATCAAAGATTGCCAGATCATACAATGTTCCTGTCAGCTTGATTGTCAACTGGAACGGACTCAAAAGTGTTCACAAAATTCGTGCCGGGCAGCAACTGGCTCTTTATATTGAAGGGGCTGGTAAGACCATAACCATTACCGAAAAGAAAGACCGAGCCCCCAAGGTCACCACCGCCCCGGATACTCTTTCAGCAGTTATTACTTTGGCCGAACAGAAAAAACATTCTGTCACCGACAATAACCCCCGGCCTGTTGTCACCCAGGTCAGCTGGTATCAGGTTCGCCAAGGAGACTCTCTCTGGGCAATTGCCCGGAAATTCAACCTCTCCACCAAGCAACTCAAAGCATGGAACAAACTTAAATCCAACCGGATCCATCCCGGCATAAAACTCAAAGTCAGAAATGTCTGACAGGCTGTGATGGGTACTGACTGGAAATTTACTCCCCCCCAATCATCATACTAAGGCTCCCCTTTTAAAAGAAGCACAGTCGATCAGGGTACGAGACTGCCCCCCCCGACAACAAAATCTCAAAATCCTTATTTTATATTGATAATACAATGACAAATCCAGAACCACTCCCCCCTGAATTCTCAGCAGATGTCCACACCATTATCTATGGAGAAAAGACCATTCTCCTCATCGGCACCGCCCATATATCACAGGAGTCAGTTACCCTTGTGGAAGAGATCATCAGCCGGGAAAAACCTGACTGTGTCTGCATTGAACTTGATGAAAAACGCTACCAGGCCCTTACTCAGAAAAAAAAGTGGCAATCCCTGGATTTGAAACAGATCATCAAAGATAAGCAGCTCTCCACTCTTATGATCAATCTGCTCATGGCTTCATACCAGAAAAAACTGGGAAACCAGCTTGGTATTAAACCGGGAGCCGAGCTCCTCAAAGCTGCTGAGACAGCCAAAGCCCATGATATTCCTATTGAACTTTGTGATCGGGATGTCCGGATCACCTTGCGCCGGGCATGGAAATCCACCGGCTTTTTCAAAAAAGGCTATCTACTGGTCACCCTTTTTTCCTCACTTTTTGATTCAACAGAAATCAGCGAAGAAAAATTGGCTGAAATGAAACAGAAAGATGTCCTCTCAGACCTGATGGATGAAATGGGGGAGGCACTACCCGATGTCAAGAGAGTTCTCATCGACGAACGTGATATTTACCTCTCAGAGAAAATAAAAGCAGCCACAGGTAAACGTCTGGTTGCCGTGGTTGGAGCAGGTCACGTGGAAGGTATCAAAAAACTGATTAATGTAGACCACAGCAATGAGCTCGAAGATATCAACACCATTCCACCCATCTCAAAAGTCTGGAAACTTCTTGGCTGGTCCATCCCTATCCTTATCATTGGCTCGCTAGTCACCATTGGCATACAGAAGGGAATAACCGATGCCGGTGCCAATCTGCTCTACTGGATTCTTGCCAACGGCATCCCATCAGCCATTGGCGGCGTACTTGCCTTTGCCAACCCTTTAACAGTCATTGGAGCTTTTGCGGCTGCCCCTATCACAAGCCTGACACCTGTTATAGGTGCCGGATACGTTGCGGCATTTATCCAGGTAATGCGCACCCCCCCTGTAGTTCGCGAATTTGAAACCGTTGGGGAGGATATGGGAACCATAAAAGGATGGTGGAAAAACAAGCTATTACGACTTTTTCTGGTCTTTCTCTTCACTGGCTTTGGCTCTTCTATTGGAACCTATGTGGGAGGTTATGAGATCATTAAAAATCTTATCAGCTAAGCCATTACTTACATAAACCTACATAACATCACGTAAACCATTACAAAATACAATAAACGAACATGAACGAACAGAGCACAGACAAAAAGAAAGCCGGCCCACAACTGACATCCAAACAGAAGAAATTCCTCAAGGGTCTGGGTCACAGCCTGAGTCCCGTTGTCTCCATTGGAAAAGAAGGCCTTGGTGAAAAAATCATTACAGCAACATTACTTGAGCTGGGACGCCACGAACTGATTAAAGTAAAGGTCGGAAAAAGCAGCCCCGTCTCCAGGCAGGAAACCGCGGAGACACTCTCAACCAGCAGCGAAAGCAGTCTGGTCCAGATCATTGGAAAAACTATCTTGCTCTATAAGAAGAACCCCAAACTAGACAAAGAGAAACAGATCAGACTTCCCTCCTGACCAATCTCCATGTACATGCTGTTTCACTGATTTCCATCGTAACTCACCTTTACAAACCCAGAACTGTTCCGGCCCCATTATATGGAAAGACATAATCCACCCATGATGGCTCTGCTGTAACCACCAGGGTAGGGTGGTCAGATATGGCCACATATCATACACAAGCCAGCCTCATTCCTTCTACAGGATGGCTCCCTGAATTCATCCCGTTCTTGTATCTTTGATGGGAGATAGAGAACAGGCAGCGAGCCATCTGGTTATAAAAACAATACAGGTTAAAATGAAAAAAAAGACCGGGTCAAGTAAAAAAAGGACCACGGAGCAACCTAAGACAAAGTCATGGAAGTTCAAACAATTCAGTGGGGTTTGACTGGCAAGCAACACGAAGGCACCCACGCTGCTCCGGATGAACCACAGACTCAGCACTCTTCAACGCAAGATGGTGAGTATTGTTTGTTTCACTTAAATGGGCAAGAACGATACACTGCATTCTGTCATGCAGGAGCGTTTGTAGAAAAGATGCTGCATCTTCATTTGCTAGATGTCCCTGGCTGGAACGAACCCGCTGCTGCAGTGAAAATGGATAAGGCCCCTGTTTCAACATCAAAGGATCATGATTAAATTCCAGAATCACGGCATCACATCCGCTCAGTCTGCTGGCAACAAGCTGGGAAACCTTGCCGGTGTCAGTACACAGGGCAAGACAGACATTGCCATCACTGACCAGAAATCCCACAGGGTCTCTGGTATCATGGGAAATCCTGAATGAACGAATCTCAAGATCCTGCAGCACCACTGCTTTTCCGGTTTCAAATTCCATTCTTTTGTGGAGCTTTCCTACTTTTTTGTCACTGCCACGAAAGGTTCCTTCATTAGCATGAACGGGAATCCTACAACGCCTTGAAATAACTCCTGCACCTGAAATATGATCACCATGCTAATGGGTAAGAAAAAGCCCGGTGAGATTTTCAGGAGTCTTACCGTGGATGGCCATTCTTCTAGCTATCTCTTTACCAGAAAAGCCGGCATCGATGAGAATAGAGGTGCTTCCAGATTCAATATAGAGAGCGTTCCCTTTACTGCCTGAACCAAGAACCGAAAAATACATAGTTGATTACTACCCCTCAGATCCCTGTGTGCCCAAAACCACCACTGCCACGCTCTGTCTCGTCAAGAGTTAAGGTAACGTTCAATTGCGCCTGTATCACAGGGGCCAGAACCATCTGGGCAATACGATCACCACGATTAATAGTGAACGCAGTTTTTCCAAGATTAATGAGGGCCACCCGCAGCTCTCCCCTGTAATCAGCATCAATGGTTCCGGGGCTGTTTATTATGGTGACACCATGCTTTACCGCAAGGCCACTTCTTGGTCGTATCTGAATTTCATAGCCAGATGGGATGGCTACACAAAATCCACTGGGAAACAGGTAAATCTCGCCTGGATCCAGGACATAAGGTTCCTTAACGGCTGCAGAAATATCCATTCCTGCAGCCAGCGTGGACTGATATGCGGGCAGGGAAAGATCTTTGCTCTCCTCTGGATTCAACCAGCTTATATTGACTGTTATCTCTTTTTGATCCATGCAATACCATACCTGATCTCTTGAGATGAGGCCATAAAAACAACAATTAACATTGCCAAGTATCTTCCAAAAAGGTACAAATCAGCCATCTCCAGTACCTTTCACCACAACTCAAGCGGACTTCTTC
Source organism: Deltaproteobacteria bacterium (assembly GCA_024280265.1). GTDB lineage: Bacteria > Desulfobacterota > Desulfobulbia > Desulfobulbales > Desulfocapsaceae > Desulfocapsa. The sequence goes on along the minus strand of JAJRQL010000230.1, from coordinate 29,300 downwards.
ATGGAATTTACCATAAACCAGGACTTTCATAATGTCAGACTCGACAGGTTCCTCAAAAAAACGTATCGGGAAATCCCCTTATCTGGCATCTTCAAAATGATACGCAAAGGAAATGTCAAAGTAAACCGGAAGAAAAAAAAACAGAACTACAGGCTGCAGGAAGGTGACATTGTAAGGGTATGGGAAGCCTCAGCTCCCACTGCTGCAAGAGAAATAATCAAACTCTCCACTCAACAGCAGAGACTGATGGAGCAGGTAATCATTTACCAGGACGAAAACATAATCCTTTGCAATAAACCGGCTGGCATGGTGATGCACAGTGGTAGCCGCCATGAGTACGGACTTCTGGAACTAATCGTCCGCCACACTGGAAATCCGCAGTTCTGTTTTGTGCACCGAATCGATAAAATGACATCAGGTGTTGTTATGGGAGCCAGGAATCGTCTGACCGCACGAAAGCTTTCGGCACTGATTCGACAACATGATGTTGAAAAGGAATACGCCGTACTCGTTGAGGGAAGCATACAGAAAGATCACTTTATTCTCAGGAACTTCCTGAAAAAAGAGGCCGATAGGGTGCGGGTTCATCCGGATGATAAAAATGGTGCAAAAGAGGCTATCAGTGAATTTATGGTGCTGGAACATGGACCAGAACGAACATTGCTGCATGCCAGGTTGCACACCGGAAGGACCCATCAGCTTCGTGTTCAACTTGCTCGATATGGTTATCCCATTGTGGGAGATAGAAAATACGGAAAAAAAGAAGGGGTAGAAGAACAGCAGATGTTTCTCTTTTCACAGCGTCTTGCTGTCCCATCCCTCGAACTCGATTTTTCTCTGACTGTACCTGGTATTTTTTATGCCCGCCTTGCACTTTCCCAAAAGGCTGCCGAAACGACCCTCCCCCTGAACCAAAGCCTGGATAAATAAAAAAAGGGCTGCTCCAAAAACAATTGGAACAGCCCTCAAAGCACTCAGGTTCTTTACCGCAAGTCTTACAACAGTGCTTTACGGCTCAAACGGATACGACCCCGGGAATCAACCTCAAGGACTTTTACCTCAAGTTCCTGCCCCTCTTTCAGAACATCAGTCACCTTGGCAACACGCTCGTTGGCAAGCTCTGAAATATGAACCAAGCCATCGGTTCCGGGCAAAATCTCAACAAAGGCGCCAAAATCCTTAATGGTCTTCACAGTACCCTTATAGACTTTACCAACCTCAGCAGTGGCTGTCATTTCCTTGATCTTATTCAGGAGCACATCAGCCTTGCTGCCGTCCTTGGTAAACATTTTCACAAGACCGGAATCATCAACCTCAATGGTGGCATCGTAGAAGGCAGACATCTCCTTGATAATCTTTCCACCAGGTCCGATAATATCGCGAATCTTGTCAGTATTGATCTTGTAACTGAAGTATTTTGGAGCATGCTCTGCTACCTCAGTTCTTGAAGCCTCAATACCCTTAGCCATTTCGCCAAGGATATGAATACGACCGTCCCTGGCCTGAGAAAGGGCACTCGCCATAATCTCACGATCAACACCATCAATCTTAATGTCCATCTGTAGCGAGGTGATTCCATCTGTGGTTCCAACAACTTTAAAATCCATGTCTCCCAAGTGATCTTCATCACCAAGAATATCTGAAAGAATCACAACCTTGTCATTTTCTTTGATAAGACCCATGGCAATACCTGACACAGGTGCCTTCAGTGGAACCCCGGCATCCATCATGGCCATGCTCCCACCACAGACGGTGGCCATGGATGAGGATCCGTTTGATTCCATAATTTCAGATACCACACGAATTGAGTACGGAAAGTCCTCTTCATCGGGCAGTACCGCTTCAAGTCCGCGCAGTGCAAGCATTCCATGACCAATATCGCGACGGGATGGTCCCCGGAGAAAACGGGCTTCACCAACACAGTATGGAGGAAAGTTGTAATGGACCATAAAGCGGCGATTATCTTCACCCTGCAGAGTCTCAACACGCTGGGCATCTCGCTGACTGCCTAGAGTGGCTGTTACCATTGCCTGGGTCTCACCACGAGTAAACAGTGCAGAGCCATGGGTTTGCGGAAGGTAGGTTACTTCACTGCTGATTGGACGAACCTCGTCAAAGGTACGACCATCCAGGCGAACAGCCTCATCTACAATTTTGGCCCGCATGGTTTTCTTTTTGTATCCGGAAAGCAGGTTGCCGATCTCTTTGGCATTCTCACCTTCGGGATCAAGTTCTGCAATGACACTTTTCTTAAGCTCATCGTAAACCCGGCCACGTTCCATTTTATCAGCGGTGGATATTACTTTCTCCATTCCAGCTGCTGCAATTTCCTGGACATTTGCCAGAAGCTCCTCATTAACAGGGAGAGGCTCAACAACGCGTTTTTCTTTCCCATTTGATCCCTGCAGGTCTTTCTGCATATCAATCAGGGGCTGCACTTCCTCAAAAACATAGAAGATGGCATCCAACACCTCTTCTTCGCTCATGGTGTCTACCTTTCCTTCCACCATGGTCACAGCCTTGTCTGTACAGGCAACTATCATATCCATGCGGGAATTTTCAAGCTCATCCTTGGTTGGATTCAGAACATATTCACCATCTATGTAACCTACACGAGCACCGGCAATGGGGCCCTCAAAGGGAATATCTGAAATACTGAGGGCACAGGAGGCACCGTTTAATGCAAGGACATCCGGATCATTCTGCTGGTCAGCTGAAAGTACGGTGGCAATAATCTGGGTTTCTGAAAAATACCCATCTGCAAACAGAGGGCGCAGGGGCCGATCAATGATACGACAGGTAAGAACCTCCTGATCACTTGGACGTCCGATTTCACGACGGAAATAATTACCGGGAATCCTGCCAACCGCAGCCATGCGTTCCTGATACTCAATGGTGAGCGGCAGGAAACCAAGTTCCGGTTTATTCTCTTTTCCAGCTACTGCGGTGACCAGAACAACTGTATCACCATATTGCAGGATAACTGAACCATCTGCCTGTTTGGCAACCTTTCCGGTTTCTACGGAAATGGTTTTGCCACCTACAACAACTTCAACTTTCTTAAACATAACTATTCTCTCCAGCCGCCCTATTGCGGCATGGTTGATTGATCAAAAAAAACAGGTGTATCCTTGCTGCATCGCGGCAAGGATACACCTGAATGATCAATCGGCGCCAGGTTTAGCGCCATATTTACAATAAAGAAATGCCAAATGCATCTCTTAGGAAAAACTATTTTCTGATACCGAGTGCCTGAATAAGGTAACGATACTTGCTTACATCTTTTTTCTTCAAATAATCGAGAAGACTTCTTCTCTGGCCAACAAGTTTCAAGAGCCCCTGACGGGAATGATGGTCCTTTTTGTGAGTCTTAAAATGGTCGGTGAGATACTGAATTCTATCAGTGATAAGTGCTATCTGCACCTCGGAAGAACCGGTATCATTAGGGTGAAGCTTAAACTTCTCGATAATTTCATTTTTTTTAACTGCTGATTGTGCCAAGACAAACCTCCTGTTTCTGTATATGCAAAACTATTTTATTTTTTTATTCCTACCAAGTCCCGGTGGCGGGGACATTTCAAACACCAATCTAACTATACCATGTACCACGTCACAAAATTATTGCAACAGATTACGCACATCAGAAACAGATAAGACGCTTTTCAAAAGTATGTCACGAGCATCATTCTGCATCAGGCATTTACCAGGAACACTGTTGCTTACATCAAACAAACCACTTCGAACACGCCGCAATGCTGTCAGATATGCACCACATCCAAGGGCAGCACCGATATCTGCACCCAGAGTGCGAATATAGGTTCCTTTACTGCACACCACTCGTATGGTCAACCATGGCGAGGAATCGTTAGGTACTGCACCATCATCTTTTCGTTCAAGTCTGTGTATGGTAATATTTCGCGGCGGTTTCTCAATGGCTATACCTTTTCTGGCGTAGTGATAGAGAGGTTTGCCCTTATGTTTCAAAGCTGAGTAGATGGGCGGAACCTGTAGCTGTTCCCCACAAAACCGGGCAAGACAGCTTTCAACTCTCTCAACTGAAAGAGACCCCACACTACGCTTAGCAACGACTTCACCCTCAGGATCCTGGGTGGTGGTCTCAATTCCAAGGCGCAGGGTAGCAAAATACTCCTTCTCGCCCTCCATTATCTGACTAATCATCTTTGTTGCAGGGCGTCCTGCACAGATCACTAACAGACCAGTGGCAAATGGATCAAGGGTTCCGGCATGGCCAACCTTTTTCATGCCAAGTGCCTTTCGAACCTTACGCACAATGTAAAACGAACTGGCACCCTCAGGTTTATCTACCAAAAAGACCCCAGCTTCAAATTCGTGTTTCATCTGTTGCAACATTGACCAAGATTCAGATAACCCGTTTCAGGGCATCAAGCACCAGATTCTGCACTTCAGCAACAGACTTTCCGGTAAGGCGAAAGCCGGCTGCATTCTTGTGCCCTCCACCGCCAAAACCTGCAGCGACAGTAGCGACATCAACCTGCCCTTTAGCCCTGAGGCTCACCGAAACAGTACCCTCACTGGTCTCTTTTACAAAACCTGCAACCTGCACTGAGGCAAGCGAACGCGGGTAATTGATAAAACCTTCAACATCGTCACTGGTGGCACCACAACGTTCAAACATATCAGCTGTCGCCCTGATCAAGGCAATCCGCCCATCTGCATGAACTGCAAGCGTTGCAAGAACCAGTTCCATAAGGCGCAACCGGGCAAGGGTATAATTATCATAGACCCTCTCAGCCACCTCATCCGGCTTCACTCCAGTTTCCACAAGATCAGCTGCAATCCGTAGAGTCCGTGGACTGGTACTTTCATAACGAAAAGATCCAGTATCTGTCACCAGAGCAACATAGAGACAAAATGCGGCATCAACAGAGACCTTGGCCCCAAGCTCTTCGGCAAGCTCATACACCATTTCACCAGTGGAAGAGCAACCACTCTCCAGCCAGAGATGATCTCCAAACTTCCGGTGCCCACGATGATGATCAATTACAATAAAGGGGGTAATGGAAAGGAGTTGTTCTTTTGCAGCACCAAGTCGATCCGCATCCCCACAGTCAAGCGCCACGGCGACAACAGTATTGCCTGAATCCTTTGCTTGCCTGGCAAACTGCAGCGCGGCATCAAGATCCGAACTTGCACGGGTGATGGTGGGGAGAAAATTATAGAGATGTGAAACGGGCTCTTCAAGGTAACAAAAGACATTTTTCCCTTGAGCTTCTAGAATATCAGCAAGCCCAAACAATGAGCCTAGCGCATCACCATCAGGATGGATGTGGGTTGCAAGAACAACATGACTGGCGTCTCTTAAAAGGGCTGTAACGGGTTCAGCTATCACCTTCTTTCATACTCCTTTCCGAGGCGATCTGATCCAGCAGTGCTTCCATCTCCTGTACTTTTTCAGCCTTTACATCAAAGATAAATTTCAAGGCCGGAGTATAACGCAGGTTTAGAATCTTAGCCAGGTGACTACGGACAAAGCCTGTGGCATTTTTCAACGCTGAAGCAGCCTTGTTACGTCCTTTCTCTCCACTGGAAACAGTGTAAAAAATACGGGCATTTTTTAAATCATCCGAGACTTCCACCCGACTGATGGTCACGTCACTCAACTTCTGATCCCGTACTTTTTGCAGAAAAAAGAGAGACCACTCCATTTGAATGACCTCCGCCACACGGGTGGAGCGCTTCCGTTCCCTTTTGCCAAGGCCAACAGATTCTATAGTTTCTTTAGGATCCCACATAGTATTACCAGGGCTGTACTTCTACTGATGCTAACTCAGAAAAAGTGCTGCTACTCATCTCCCTCGGCCTCTTTTTCAGCATCTTTCTCCTGCTGAGTCGAACCGAGTTTTGCGGCAACTTCCTTCATGACATAAACCTCAAGATTGTCACCAACCTTTATATCGTTGAAATTCTCTATGGAAATACCACATTCATAACCGGACAAGACCTCTTTGGCGTCGTCTTTAAAACGTCGTAACGATTCAATTTTTCCGGTGTACACAACTACACCATCCCGTAGCACATGAACCATGGCATTACGGGTAATTTTCCCGTCGGTCACAAAGCAACCGGCAATGGTTCCAACTTTGGGTGCATTAAATGTCTCCCGAACCTCTGCATTTCCAATAACATCTTCAATAAAATCAGGTGAAAGCATTCCCACCATGGCCTGGGTAATGTCGTCAAGGGCATGGTATATGACATCGTAGGAACGTATATCAACATTCTCTTTGCTAGCAAGTTCTTTGACCTTACCAGACGGCCGGACATTAAATCCAATGATAATGGCCTCGGAAGCCGAAGCAAGCAGCACATCGGAATCAGTCATGGTGCCTGTACCCTCATGGAGAATTTTCACCTTGACTTCATCTGTGGAGAGCTTTTCTGCAGCCTTGCCGAAAGCCTCAAGGGTACCCTGAACATCAGCACGCAGAACAATTCTCAGTTCCTGTACGTCCCCTTCACTCAACTTCTCAAAGAGGGAATCGAGTGAAACTTTTGAACCAGCTGCGAGCTCACTTTCACGGGCCTTCAGTGTTCTGACCTGAGACACATTTTTGGCCATCTTCTCATCCGTTACCACAATAAACTCATCACCGGCAGAAGGAACCCCTGTGATACCCTGTACTTCCACAGGAATGGAAGGCCCTGCGCTCTTGATGGGCTTACTCTTGTCATTGAGAAGGGCCCGAACCTTTCCGGAGTACTGGCCAACAACAAAATGATCTCCAGCCTTCAGAGTCCCCTCCTGGACAAGAACAGTGGCAACTGCGCCGCGTCCCTTATCGAGCTTGGCCTCAACAACACGGCCCCTTGCCTTTCTATTGGGATCGGCCTTCAGCTCCATCATCTCAGCCATCAGCTCAATGTTTTCCATGAGCGTATCGATACCGATATTTTTCTTGGCTGACATCTCAACAAAAATCGTTTCACCACCCCCCTCTTCGGGGGCGAGATTCAGCTCGGCAAGTTCCCGCTTCACCCTTTCTGGATCGGCATTATCCTTATCAATTTTATTCATTGCAACAAGGAGAGGCACTTCCGCTGCCTGAGCGTGGTGTATTGCTTCACGGGTCTGATCCATAACCCCGTCATCTGCGGCAACAACGAGGATCACCAGATCCGTGATCTGGGCACCACGGGAGCGCATCTCAGTAAAAGCCGCATGACCTGGAGTATCAACAAAAGTCACATCACCAGCTTCAGACTGTACATGATATGCACCGATATGCTGGGTAATCCCCCCAGCTTCACCGTCTACCACATCAGTTTTCCGGATGGCATCAAGGATGGAGGTTTTACCATGATCAACGTGGCCCATTACAGTAATAACCGGGGAGCGTGGTACAGCATCCCCACCACCCTCACTTTTACCAAGCTGCTCGATCCCGATCTCTTCGGTCATGGCCTGTTCAACCTCATAACCAAAATCTGAGGCAACAAGTACTGCGGTATCAACATCCAGTGCCTGATTCACAGTTGCCATAACACCCAATCCCATCAATTTGGCAATGATCTCATTGGATTTAACGCGCATACGATGGGCAAGGTCTCCAACACTGATAGTCTCATAAACTTTGATCCGTTTCTTCGACGCCTTCATTTCAGCAGCAGGCTGCTGAGGAGCACTACGTGCCTTATTTTTACCTTTTTTACCACGTTTGCCGTAATAATCACCCTCATAACCAAAACGGGTAACTTTCATGTTTTTACGACCCTTCCTGGCACCCTTCCAAGCACCTTTCCCGCCCTTGCGCGAATCATCTTCTCCTTGAGGAGCCTCACCCTTTTTACCTTTCTTTTTACCACGGCTGACCGCGGCTGGATCCATTGGAGCCTGGGTATTCTGAGGTCTTGGGGCGGGTCGTCTTGCCGGCGGCCGGCTACTCTTTCTGCGAGAAGGCGAACTTTTGGGTTCTTCCTTTGGAAGCTCAATTGTACCTACAACCTTTGCAATTCCTGTCTTTGAAGGAATTCTTGCCTCTACTGCAGCAGGTTTTTCTTCAATTGCCGGAGCCTCTTTTGAATTTTCAGCTGTGCCAGTTTCTTCTGCGACCGACGCCGGTTCGGCAGCAGGCTCTGACCCAACAGCCTCATCAGCAGCTGACTCAGCCGGAGGATCTGGAACTGCACCCGTCATGGAATCCCCTTCAGGAGCCGGAGTTTTCTCCGCCTGAGCCTCAAACTCAGGTTCCGTGGAATCAGAAGTACTGGAAACCTCCTCAACTTCCTCAACAACTTTTTTGGGGCGCCTGCGAATAACTGTTGCCCGACGACGAATCACCGTGGTTCCACCAGTGTCAGCTTCAATTCGTTTTTCGACCAATTCGGAATCAGAACTCTGCAGCACTTCTTTACGGATCTTCAAAGCAGTCTCTTCGTCAACCGTCGAGCTATGGCCCTTAACATCATAACCTAGCCCAATCAGTTTCTCAGCCAGTGCTTTACTGGCCATACCGGCCTCTTTGGCCAACTCATAAATCCTAACCCTGCCCATTCCCTACTCCTGTCATTCCTGTTCCATTAAGAAACATCAATAAATTTACAACTCTATAAAACTTCAATTCAATCGAAAAGCCTTTTTCCAACTCTGTTTCCTGCCAATAAAACGTTCTCTACAGATCCCGTCCAGGCAACAATACGCACCTCTTCCGGTCAATATCTGCTGCTGATCAGAAATAATATCAGCCCTGGCCTTATCCCACACATATCGCTGCAACAGATTTTTAGCGTTGCGTTTGCGGCAGACGACACAGCTTCGAAGTGGCTGAGTTTTTTTATTTTTGTCCATCCTCTACAGGCTGATTTTCCATTTCTTCCCCTTCCACCTGGACAACTGCTTCCTCACCAATTTCATCAGTGCCAGTTGCTTCCTTGTTATCCCCCTCGGCAGTATCACCCTCATCTGCACCAGCATCCGGAGCAACAGTCCCCTGTCCATCCGCAACCCTTTTTACAGCTGTCTCTATGAGCTGCTGTGCCTGCTCCTCATCAAGGGAACGAATAACAATGAGTTCCTCAACCGCTGCTTCGGCAAGTTTTTCTATGGAGAAAACGCCTCGGCTAAGGAGTTGGTCTGCCAATGGTTCTTCAATGCCATCAATAGAAAGAAGGCCTTGATACCCTGGATCTTCAAGATTTGCGTAGCGCTGTTCACTTTTCACATCAATACGCCACCCAAGTAACCTGGAGGCCAGGCGAACGTTTTGCCCCTGGCGACCAATGGCCAGGGAGAGCTGATCGTTGGGCACTACAACAAGAAGAGTCTTTGCCTCCTCATCGGCCATAACCATGGATACATGAGCCGGAGCCAGCGCGTTGTAGACATATTTTGCAGGATCCGGACTCCAGGGAACGATATCTATACGCTCTCCCTGCAGCTCCTGAACCACATTCTGAACACGGGAACCTTTCATACCAACACAGGCACCAACCGGATCTACATCAGTCTCAAGGGAACTGACTGCTATCTTGGCCCGAAAACCAGGCTCACGGCTCACCCCCATGATCTCGACAATTCCCTCTGCAATCTCAGGTACTTCCATGGTAAACAGCTTGGCCAGGAAATCATTACAGGTTCTGGACAGAATAAGCTGTGAATCTCTGGCATTCTGCCGCACGTCATCAAGATATGCCCTGATACGATCGCCCTGCTTAAAAGAACGTTTGGGGATCTGCTGATCGCGAGGTAAAATAGCATCAGTGCGACCAAGGTTTACTATCATATTACCGCGCTCAAAACGCTGCACAATACCACTGACAACCTCTCCCTTACGGTCTTTAAACATCTCGTAAATCACTTCACGTTCCGCATCCTTCATCTTATGGATGATAACCTGCTTTGCGGATTGTGCAGCAATACGACCAAGATCCTCAATGTTTTCCATCTTCTCGCCCAGCTCATCCTCAAGCTGCACTTCAGGGTCAAGTTTACGTGCCTCATCGAGTGTTATTTCAGTCTGCTCATCTGCAACTTCCTGCACAACGGTCCGGAATTGAAAGACCTCAACCTCACCAAACTCCTCATTGAAGCGAACTTCAATATCACGCCTGGAGCCCAGCTTTTTCTTAGCTGCCGATTCCACAGCTTCTTCAATGGCCTCAATCAGAAGCTTTTTATCAAAACCCCGATCTCTGCAGATCTGGTCAATGATGCGTTTTAAATCCGATAGCATGTTGTTCCCCACAAAAAAAACAATCTTTCATTGCAGCACAGCGACTCCTGTTGTCGGGTTTCTCCCATACAGAATAAACTATTACTGACAATTTGTAATTTCAGGTTTTCCTGAGATTGTTATTATCTTATATGTTTTGTTTTTCTCTTTTTAAGAGCTGTTCTTTACTGTTATATTATACTAGGTGCCAAACCTGCTTTAATCACAAGGTCAGCCTCGCCTTCCTTACCTGGTCCATCATATAGTGGCTCCTGCTTCCATCTTCAAGGAGCAAATCAAAACCGTGTTCATCACACTCTCCGATCAGCCCTATAAACACTTTTTGCCCATCAACGGGATGACGGAGTTTTATTCGAGCCTTCTTTCCTGCAAAACGTTTATAGTCCTTCAGTTCACGCAAGGGCCGCTCGAGCCCCGGGGACGACACTTCCAGATTAAATGCGTGGGGAATCAGATCCTCAACGTCGAGAAAAAAACTCAACTCACGACTCACCTTTGTGCACTGATCAATTCCAATACCATCGGGGCCGTCGATAAACAACCGAAGTACCCAGCCCTCACCTTCCTGACGATACTGTATTTCAACAAGCTCAAGATCCATGGAAGGCAGAAGACTCCCCACAAACTCCTGAATTTTTCCTATAACATAGTCACTCATACTTCCCTGTCCGATTTTGCTCCTGCCTCAGTAAATCAGGCATAAAAAAAAGCGGGCAGAGCCCACTTTCATAGCCGCAGCCTCCTCAGAGGGCGGTATGGCATCAATAGACCGGAAACACCAGCCCCATCGACACTGGAGCGGGCGACGAGGTTTGAACTCGCGACCCCAAGCTTGGGAAGCTTGTACTCTACCAACTGAGCTACACCCGCTCACATCCCGTTCCAGTCAAGTAATAGAACATAAAAAATACACACTGTCAAGAAATTGCATTCACCCAAAGAAGCCCCTCCACCGGCCTCAACCCCATCCCAGCCTTCTGCCTAACCACCCCGGAAAAGCACCTCTCTCTCCAAAAGTCACAAAACGGCCTAACCCGACAAGTCAGAAAACTTTTTAGAGTCGCTGGATAAGTGCCTTGGTGGTAACCCTGAACTTCTGACTTCAAATAAGCTCTCACGGTTTCTCGGAGTCTCGTACCTCGCATATCTGCTTTTTATTACAGTTTTAATGGAGTAAGGCACTAAATGACAAACGCCTCCTCTGACAAATCAAACGGCCCATGCCAACTTCCCCATTTAAGCATGTATTTACAGCACAATAACAGGAAAGGCACCCACGATAAAACTTCGCTTTTCACATGACCCACTTCCCGAAAACCTGCAAATAGCGATTGACAAACCGATGAGGGATTAATACAACATCTGCAACTTCAGGGTAAAAGTAGTTGTGCTGAACAAAAACAGACCTACAACTTTCACCGAAAAGCACCATATATAGAAGCACAAAATAATGGTAAAAAAAACAATAGCCTGACAAATACATATGACAACAATTCGAAACGCCACCATTGCTGTTGACGGATGTTCCATCAACATTCTCCAAAGCGGGAAAACCACAGCAAACTCTCTTGTCTTTCTGCATGGCAAAGCATTTCAAGCCGCTACCTGGCAGGAACTCGGCACTCTGGACGCAGTCGCCGCAGCAGGGCTTTCTTTTGTAGCCCTGGATCTTCCAGGATTCGGTAAAAGCCCCGAGGCTGAAATTACTCCTGAAAAGGTAATCAATGGAGTACTTGAGACCATGGACATAAAGGATGCCATCCTGGTCGGCCCCTCCATGGGTGGTAAAATTGCCATTGAGTATACTCTGGATAACCAGAACAAAGTTGTCGGACTGGTCCTTATCGGGGCTGTGGGAGTAACGGAGAACCAGGAGCGATTAAAAAATCTTCCCGCACAGACTCTTATATTATGGGGTGAAAATGACCAGATTTCAGACCCGGCCAACGGTGAACTGCTGAAAAGCGAAATAGCTGGCTCGAAACTTGTGATTTTTGCAGGAGCCAAACATCCCTGCTACCTCGAACAACCCGATCTCTGGCACAGATCACTGGTTGATTTCACCAAAGCCGTAACCGGATAATCCAACCAGTCACAAAAAAAGTGACGCTCTCTGAATCAGGCGCTGTTCACGCATGACTGAACCTGCTTGTTACAAGCACTCTATATAGAAATGAAATGACCAATAAAACGCTCATCATTGCAGAAAAACCCAGTGTGGCTGGTGACCTAGCAAGGGTTCTACCCGGGAAATTCAAAAAGACCAAGACCCATTACGAAAGTGACTCGCATATTGTCTCTTACGCCATCGGCCACCTGGTTGCCATTCAGTATCCGGAAGAGATAGACCCGAAATACAAGAACTGGTCCTTGAGCAACCTCCCAATAATTCCCGAGGAATTCCCCTTAAAAGGACTACCGGGAACAAAAGGGCAGTTGAACGCACTACAGAAACTGATTCGCCGAAAAGATGTCTCCGAAATCATAAATGGTTGTGATGCAGGACGCGAAGGCGAACTCATCTTCAAATACATCCTGCGTTATGTCTGGAATAAATCGGTGGCCAAAAAGAGTTTCAAGAGACTCTGGCTGCAGTCCATGACCCGCGAATCGATCAAAGAGGCATTTGCCAATCTTCGCAACAACGAAGAAATGCATGCCCTGGAAGATGCCGCTCTCTGCAGGTCCGAATCCGATTGGCTCATTGGGCTCAACGCAACCCGCGCACTCACAGGATTCAACTCGAGAAAGGGTGGTTTCTTCCTCACCCCCTGTGGCAGAGTTCAGACCCCCACCCTCTCCCTGCTCGTTAAAAGAGAGCAGATTCGCCTGGCCTTTGAGCCACGTGATTACTTCACCGTCCAGGCAACTTTCTCCTTTGACCAGGGCAGCTACAGCGGCAAATGGATCAACCCCGGATTCAAAAAAGACCCAAAAAATAAGCATGCCAGAGCAGACAGGATCTGGCAGGAAAAGGAGGCAGACAAACTGCTTGCAAAATGTGCCAATCAACCTGCAGAGGTGACCGAGACCAGCAAAAAGTCTTCACAGCGCGCTCCAGCACTTTACGACCTGACCTCTCTGCAGCGAGAGGCAAATGGTCGTTTCGGATTTTCTGCAAAAAACACCCTTTCCATCGCCCAGGCACTCTACGAACGGCACAAGATCCTCACCTACCCAAGAACTGACAGTCGGCACCTTCCCGAAGATTACCTGGGGAATGTCAAAAACACCGTCAAACAGCAACTGGACTGGCAGCTGTCTACACATGCCCGCACAGCACTGGACAAGAGGTATCTGAAAAAAGACAAACTGATCTTCAACAACAGGAAGATCTCAGATCATCACGCTATTATCCCGACAACACTATTACCCGCCTCCCTGAGCGAAGCGGAACTCAAAATTTACACCATGGTGGTACAGCGATTCCTCGCTGTCTTTTTTCCACCGGCCCGGTACCTCAACACCAAAAGAATCTCCATAGTTAAAAAGGAGGCCTTCCTTACAGAAGGGAAAATCCAAACTGATCCGGGCTGGAAGATCATCTACCAGGGCAACGGCCAGCAGGAAAGTGACAAACTGCTCGCTGAGATACCTGATGGAAGTGATGTTCACTGCAAGGATGTCTCCAAAGAGAAATCAGCGACCAAACCACCGCCACGATTCAACGAGGCAACACTTCTCTCTGCCATGGAGCATTCCGGGAAGTTTGTAGATGACGAGGAACTCGCCGAGGCAATGAAAGAAAGTGGTCTTGGCACACCTTCCACCCGGGCTGCAATCATTGAGAAGCTCCTAAAGGAAAAGTACATTGTCCGTGAAGGCCGGGAACTCACTCCTACCGGTAAAGCATTTGAGCTGCTGTCGCTGCTGGAGGCATTAAAGATTGAAGTTCTTGCCTCACCACAGATGACAGGGGAATGGGAGCTGAAGTTGAACCAGATCCTCCAGGGTAAATTTACCCGGAAACAGTTTATGGAAGAGATCCGTGAGTTGACCAGGCATATCATTGCCCAGATCCACAAATTTGAGAAGTCACCAACAATGGCGGAAGCACCCTTCAGCCCTGTTGGTGAGACTCGATTCCTGGAAACTCCCACCGCCTATATTTCCGAAGACGAAAAGATCACCTTGCGGAAAATACTGGGTGGACGGATCATGTCTCAGGAAGAAATTGTCAGCCTCATCAAGGGAAAGACCCTGGGACCATTCAATGATTTCAGGAGCAAACGCGGTAAACTGTTCACTGCATCCGTCCGTCTAACCAACAACAAAATCGAATTTCTCTTTGCCGATTCCATTGACGATCTTGACGTGGAGGCCATTAAGAAAACTTCTCCCCTGGGACTCTCCCCCATTGATGACACCCCGGTCTTTGAAACGCCTGCAGCATATATGTCGGCCTCAAAGCTTGCTGGCGACAAAGAAAAGGGCCTACAGATTTCAAAAATTATCCTCGATCGTGCCATCACCGTGGACCACATAAGACAGTTGCTTAACGATGGTAAGACTGAACTGATAACCAAATTCATTTCCAAGAAAAAGAGACCTTTTGACGCTTATCTTCTCATTAATAAAGCAGGTAAAATAAGCTTTGAATTTCCGCCACGAAAGCGGAAAACTCAGGCTAAAAGCAACAACTAAGAGGCACAGCTTCAAAACTTATTATGAAAAAACTCAAAAAAGAACTGCAGGACAAGAGTAGCCTTGAACTTGCTACCATATGCGCCCAGACTGCCCTAGACACAAAAGCCGAAGATCTGGTCGTCCTCGATGTCCAGGGACTCTCCTCTTTCACCGACTACTTTGTTATTATGAGTGGACGTTCCAGCCGTCACGTGCAGGGACTTGCCGAGGCAGTGGAAAGTATCATGAGATCCAAGCGTATCAGTGCCGCCAAAGCCGAAGGAATTCAGGAAGGAATGTGGGTTCTTCTTGACTTTGGAGATGTAGTAGTTCATATTTTCTATCATGAACAGCGATCTTTTTACGATCTGGAAGGGCTGTGGCACGACGCCCCAAGAGTGGAAATAAACGAGAGCTAAAACATGCAATATATCAGTACCCGAGGCGGCATCGACTCCGTCCCCTTCACCAAAGCTGTAATGATGGGACTTGCCGATGACGGCGGCCTGCTCCTCCCGAGAGCCATCCCGAGAATTGGCAGCGACACTTACGAAGAATGGAAGCAACTCTCCTATCAGGAGCTGGCCTTTGAAATCATGTCACGCTTCATTGATGACATTCCGGAAGCCGAGCTACGTGAAATAATCAACCGCTCCTACTCCACATTTGACGCAGAGCAGGTAGTTCCCATAGTGCATCAAGGACCTCTCCACATCATGGAGCTCTTTCACGGACCTACCCTCGCCTTCAAGGACATCGCCCTGCAGTTTCTCGGAAATATCTTTGAATATCTACTGGAGAAAAACGACTCCATCATGAACGTCCTTGGCGCCACATCCGGAGATACCGGCAGCGCTGCCATTTACGGAGTCCGCGGCAAAGAACGGATTAACATTTTCATCCTCCACCCCAAGGGAAGGATAAGTAAAGTCCAGGAAAAACAGATGACCACGGTGATGGATGACAATGTGTTCAACATTGCTATCCATGGAACCTTTGACGACGGCCAGGCCATAGTAAAGGCACTCTTCAATGATCTTGATTTTAAAGAGCAGCAAAATCTTGGCGCAATCAACTCCATCAACTGGGCCAGAGTTCTTGCCCAGGTAGTCTATTACGTCCATGCCTGCCTCCATATATCCAGCCATGAAACTGACAAGGCAACTGATTTTTCAGTCCCAACCGGAAATTTCGGTGATATCTTCGCCGGTTACATCGCCAAACGCATGCTCCCCGAGGGGACCATCAGAAAACTGTTACTGGCCACCAACTCAAACGATATCCTCTCCAGAATGGTGAGTGACGGTGACTACTCCCTTGGAGACGTCGTCGCAACCTCAAGTCCTTCCATGGATATCCAGTCGGCTTCCAACTTTGAACGCTACCTTTATTACCTGCTTGACGAAGAGCCGGGTAGAACCCGTCAGGCGATGGAGCATTTTGCAGAAAACGGTAAAATGGATCTCAGCGACTTTCAAGTTCAGATACAGAGGGATTTCACCACTGAAAAGGCAAGTGAGGCTGATGTTGACAAAACTATTTCCAATTTTTACAAGGAGTACGGCTACATCATAGATCCTCACACCGCAGTTGGAGTACACTGCGCCCTGAAACATCAGAAAAAAGGTATTCCGGTTTGCTGCCTGGCCACCGCCCATCCTGGAAAATTTGGTGATGTTGTTGAAAAAAGCATCCTGAAGGAGCTTGAATTGCCGCAAGCTATCACCGATCTTCTGACCCCGGGTCGCGAATCACGCTGTGAACTCATGGATGCTGACAAGAATTTGATCCAGGAATACGTCAAAGCCCACGCCAAAAAGACCTGACAGGATTCTGCTGTGAAACCGAAAAAAGGAGAATACCAAAGCCAGGTGGAAAAGTGTGTCAACTGCCTCAGGGAAACACTGCCTTTCATGCCCGACATCATTATTCAATTAGGTACGGGCCTTGGTAATTTTGCAAAAAAGATTAACAGCAAGTTGAATCTTGCCTATGGTGACATTCCGCATTTCCCGAGCTCCACGGTTGACAGCCACAGCGGCAACCTGATCCTTGGTTGCCTTGAAGGTAGAAAGGTTGCCGTGCTCCAGGGACGCTTTCACTACTATGAGGGTTACTCAACAAAGGAAGTGGCCTTCCCCATCCGGGTACTGTCGTTGCTTGGCGCTAAAACTCTTATCCTCCCGAATGCTGCAGGTGGTCTGAATCCGCTCTACAAGGCAGGTTCCATTATGGTGTTCCGGGATCATTTAAACTTCCTGGGGGAAAACCCCCTGCGAGGCCCAAACATTGATGCATGGGGGCCGCGTTTTCCCGATTTTTCACCTCCCTACCATCCGGGTCTCATCAAAACCGCCCTGAACAGTGCCAGTCATTGCAAAATCAATAATGTTATCAGCGGAATATACGTATGCATCCCCGGCCCCAGCCTGGAAACACCAGCAGAAACCAGATGGCTCAGGGAATGCGGTGCTGATGCTGTCGGAATGTCGTCAATCCCCGAGGTGATCGTTGCAAAACACGGAGGCATGGACGTTTTAGGGCTTTCGGTTGTATCCAACGTCAATGACCCTGACAATTTTGAGCCGATTATTCTCGAAGACATCATCAAAACCGCAGAAGCCATGGAACCGAAACTGGAAAAGCTGCTAGTCGAAATAACAGGACGGATTCAGATATGACGAAATCCCACGTTGACCTGATTATCTCAGGTGACTATCTGCTACCGGACGCCACGCAACAGAGCCTCGTTAAAAAAGGCGCCGTGGCCATAAACGGTGACACCATCACTGCCCTTGGTGAGAGTGTCACCATTCTTGAACGGTATAGTACAGACAGACATCTGCACACCGATTACGGCCTGATCATGCCAGGCCTGATAAACACGCACACCCATGCCGCCATGGCCTGTTTCCGTGGCCTGGCAGATGACCTGCCACTGATGACCTGGCTGGAGGAGTATATCTTCCCCGTTGAGGCCAGTCGTACTCCGGATATGGTTTACCAGTCCACCCTCCTCTCCATTGCAGAGATGATTAAATCAGGTACCACCAGTTTCTGTGACATGTACCTTTTCTCAAAAGAGGTTGCCCGGGCAACCGCAGAATCCGGGATGCGAGCATTGATAGGTGAGGTACTCTATGATTTCCCCTCTCCCTGCTACGGCGACCTGGAAAGTGGTTTTTCCTATGTGGACGATCTCTTTGAGCAGTACAGAGGCCATCCCCTCATCAGCATCACCACAACACCACATTCCGTGTACACCTGTGCTCCAGAGCTCTTAACAAGGCTTGGCAGGGTTGCAGAAGATCACGGCAGCCTCTACAGCATCCACCTCTCTGAGAATTTAGCAGAGGTCAATACCTGCAAAGACCGCTTTGGGTGTGGTCCAGTTGAACATCTTCATAAACTAGGCCTGCTGGGGCCACAAACTCTGGCTGCCCACTGTGTAGCGTTATCTGACAAGGACATTGATACCCTGGCCGAACAGCAGGTTAAGGTTTCTCACTGCCAGGAATCCAACATGAAACTGGCCTCCGGAACTGCACCCGTTGTCAGGATGCTGCAAGCTGGAATTACTGTAAGCATTGGCACTGATGGTGCTGCATCAAACAATGATGTTGACATGTTTGGAGAAATGCATACTGTGGCCAAAATCCATAAAGTTGACAGGATGGACGCAACCGCCATGAACGCCGAGCAGACCCTCTACGCCGCGACCCTTGGTGGTGCCCGGGCTCTGGGACACCAAAATAAAACGGGAAGTCTTGCTGTTGGCAAAAAAGCGGACATGATAGTGCTGAATATGAACCAGCCCCACCTCACCCCGCTCTACAACATCCCCTCACACCTCGTCTACGCTGCACGTGGGGCCGATGTCCTCCACTCAGTGATCAATGGACGCATCCTCATGGAAAATAGAATTCTGCAGACCCTTGATGAGAATAAAATCCTGGATCAAATGTGTATTATGGGCCAAAGTATAGCGGAGCATGGAAAGGATTGACATTCTGGGATTACTGCTCTACATTTAGAACTCTTAAGGGTAGAGAAAAAGCTGTTAACTAGTGTCCATCCATAAATGAAATTTTTCCGTCTTAATCGTGGCGCAGAACAAATTTTACCGCAGGCATGTATCTTATATTCCGAAGGTGATATTTTAATGTAACGAAAAGTCAGAAGAAAAAGGCCGTTTCTGGACAGGAACTAACTATGATTTTATACATATAGAGGGCGTATTATGTTTGGACTTGGCATGCCGGAACTGATTGTTATTCTTGTCATCATTGTAATTATTTTTGGTGCTGGCAAACTTCCGGAAATAGGGTCAGGAATTGGTAAAGGCATAAAAAACTTTAAAGACGCCACCAAAAAAGAAGAAACAAAGACTATCGACGACGAAACAAAAGGCGATTCACAGAGCTGAGGATAGAATTTCAGCATCATCATCTTAACTGGAGAATACCATGTTTGGACTTGGAACCCCTGAATTAATCGTTATCCTGGGAATTGCGGTGCTTGTTTTTGGTGGAAAAAAATTGCCGGAGATTGGTTCAGGACTGGGAAAGGCAATTTCGTCTTTTAAAAACGGTATCAGCGACGTTGAAAACAGCGGCAAGGAGATTCTTTCAGACGTCCCTGGTGTCAAGGAGGTGGCTGCGGTGAAAGATAAGGTCGATGCTGTTAAGAATATAGGAAATATCCTCAAGTAACAAAGACCTCCTTCTCAAACCGTCATATCAAGGAGAATCCGAATGGGTTCTCCTTTTTTTGTATCCCCAAGCTCCCACAGCATTCCCCTCCTTGACAACTCTCTTCAATCTGACATATCCTTACATTAGGGCAACTCAAATCAAATTAATTGTTTTGTCACTCAACTGAGGTGCACCCATGTCAGATCGTCGCAATTATGAACGTCTTCTTATCAGAAAATTTGCCCTTCTTAAACTTGCAAATGGCGAAACCATCGAGGGAGAAACGCGGGACATGAGTATGAGCGGAATTTTCTTAGAGTGTGAATCTGATTTAAACCTGGTGGTTGGCACAGAATGTACAGTATCTCTTGCCATTGCAGAGGAAAACGAGGAAACAACCATAGAAGCATATGGTTCTATCCGCCATGGTGGTGACGGCGGTATTGGGCTTCTCTTTTTAAAAGTAAACTCAATCTACTACCAGTTTATCACTGAGCACTCTGAATAAAGCATTCATGCCCTGTGCTGCAATATTCACACTGTAGCAGTGAAATGGAACACCGGGAACCGCAAGAACTTCTCCTTGACACCAAATCCTGTTCACCCCGTATTATCTGAACATGCAAACCTCCACAGAGGCGTGAAAAGAACACGTTATTTATAGCGTTCTCGAATTGCTTTCATGGTTCCATCTTTTTTGATCTGCTCCATCGTCTCTTCAAGCCTCTCTTGAAGTTTAAGCACTGGTGATTTTTTTGAAATAGTGATGTATGAAATTTCCCCTTTAACAATATAGGAAGATTTTTTTAACTTTACACTGTGTTCCTTTAACAATCGACCCCCCTCTTTTTCAGGCATAACTATGACATCATTGCGTTTTTTCGCAACTTTCCTGATACCAATTATATATTCACTGACGGGTTCTTTTATCAGAGATGTATCCTGATCAAATTTAGAAAAATAGATCTTCCCTCTATGCACAGAGATATTTTTGCCCCTGAGATCTTCATATTTTGTGATACCTGGGGAATCAGGATGTACGTAAAAAGCTTTATTCTCCCGTGAAAAAGTAGCCTGGGTATAAACCATATAGGATTCCCTTTGCGGATTTCTGTTCGGACCCAACATAATATCGGCGTTTTTTCCCTGTTTCATCATCATCAGGGCCCTTGCAAAAGGAACATTAGCAAAATGAATTTCAACTCCCATTCTCCTGCCCAATTCTTTCATAGTATCATTGTAAATACCCGAACATTCATCGCCTTTGATGATTCTGTATGGAGGAGCATGGTTACCGACAACTTTGATTACTGTTTGCGCCTCCACACCCCTGCAGCTGAGAATCCATACCAGGCAGACCCAGATAAATGTAAGCCCAAGGTCCCCTATAACCTTTCTCATTTATTACACCTCTGCGTGAGATTTTCCTGAAAAAAACTACCTCTTCACAACCTTGTCACACAGGATAGAATAATACTGATCAAGTCCAAATCATTTTCAGCCAGCTCTTCAATGGCGCTGGCTTCTTGAGATATCTCATTTTTACTATGATACCATATTCCAGCGCAGCTTAAACCCATACCCCAAATAATTCCTCTCCTGTCAGTCCGCTTTCACCTTGACAAGAAATGGGTTACGTTGTAAGCATTTGGGTTTGCCCACTCTCTCCATCTTTTCTCCCATAAACCGGATAAAACGATGAGTCGGGAACTATAACAAGCAAACAGATATGCCGTTTGTCAAATCGGTCGATCTCCCTTTAAATTTATCAGGAGTAATGCATGTGTCGTTTAGCCCTGAAAACAGCCAGTGACGCCTTCTCGCCTTACGAAGTGCTTCAAGGAATGGAGGCTATGCAGGAAGGTTACGATGGCTCTGGCCTCGGACTTCTCTTGCGGGGTCTTCATTTCGAAGATTTTAAGTATAACTCGAAATATCCCATTCTTTCTGGCATTGCCCACTCTGAAGAGGCCTGGCACCGTCTGACCAGCTTTATGGAAAAACGTGGTTTTGAACTCAAATACGATCACGAGTTTGAGACCCGCCCTGAACTGATTGAAGCCAAAGACCGGTATCGCTATTTCCTCCGTGCTTACAAGATACCTTCAGCGCTATCTGCAACGTCACAGGATGAAATTGAGACCGAACTGATGCTCACCCGCCTTGCACTGCGCAAAAATGGTGAGGATCATGGCAACGACCTGACCTGCTTTTCTTTCTGGCCAGATGTTGCCACCATTAAAGAAGTGGGCTGGCCCCTTGAGATTGGTGACGCCCTCAATCTCTCGGACAACCGGATTAAGTCCAGAGTCTGTATGGCCCAGGGAAGACAGAATACTAATTATGGTATTAACCTTTACGCCTGTCATCCATTCTTTATTCAGGGAATTGCCACCATGACCAACGGTGAGAACACTGCATTTGTTCCCATCCGTGACTGGCTCCTTGGCAAACACTTCCCGGGATACACCGGATACCAGAGTGATTCGGAGACCTTTACTCACATTCTCCACTACACCCTGAAACATCTCAAGCTGCCACTTCAGGCCTACAAGCACATCATCACCCCGCTACGAGGTGTTGAACTTGCAAACCATCCGCAGTCAAAATTCCTCACCGGCCTGCGGGACAGTTGTCGCCGTCTGATAATAGATGGACCCAATGCGGTCATTGGCACCCTGCCAGATGAAACCTGTATGCTGGTCATGGACCAGAAAAAACTGCGTCCTGCAACCGTGGGTGGCAGACCAGGCGCCTGGGCTATTGCTTCAGAGATGTGCGGAGTTGATGCCATGGTTCCTGACCGTGACCCATCACTTGATTTTCAACCCATGCGTGAACACACAATCATTGTACCACCAGAACGAAAGGAACTGACAATATGGTCTCAGCACGATCCGTATCCGTTGGACCAGGCAGCTTAAGTTACACTGACCTGCCCTGGATAATCCAGCATCGCGAAGATAGATGTACTCTCTGCGGTCACTGCACTGCAGTCTGTCCTAAAGAGGCTATCTACCTCGCCTACAGACGCCAGAGAATCCCAAAACTGGACGTTCTCAAAAAGAAACGTGGCAACGAATACCGGACCTTTGTCGGTATTCGTCAGAAAAAGAACATGGCCAATGCCTGTATCGGTTGTTCCATGTGTTCCATGGTATGCCCCAATGAGGCAATCCAGCCCGTTCCCAATACCAATGAACACCGCACACTTTTCTTTAACAATCAAAAGGGCGAGCCGAATAAACGTGGTGGTCGACGAAACGTGGTAGGCCCCACCCTCCTTGACCGGATAATGTTCAACCGGATTTCCATGCTCACCGATCCGGCACTCGAGGCCGGTCGTCATGAATTCAACCTTACCACCACTCTTGGACGTACCCTTGACCCTGCAGAGTTTCTGAAACGTACCCGTGAGGGTGGGTGGATTCCACCGACACGGGAAATTTTCCCTTTTATTATAGGTTCCATGTCCTTTGGAGCATTGTCCCCAAATATGTGGCTTGGTCTGCTTCAGGGCGTTGCCTACTGTAACGAGGTACTTGGCATTCCCGTTGTCATGTGTACCGGCGAAGGTGGTTGTCCGCCATGGGTGCTCAAAAGCCCTTATCTGAAATACATCGTGCTGCAGATCGCATCTGGTTATTTCGGCTGGGATGAGATCATCCGCGCCATTCCCGACATGCAGTGTGACCCTGCTGCCATTGAAATTAAATATGGTCAGGGTGCAAAACCAGGTGACGGCGGCCTGCTGATGTGGTTCAAAGTCTCCAAGCTCATCGCTCGACTGCGCGGGGTTCCAGAGGGTGTAGACCTTCCATCGCCTCCTGTTCATCAGACCCTCTACTCCATTGAGGAGTCGGTGATGAAGATGATCCAGACTCTGTCAACCGCATTTAGTCACAAGGTACCGATCTATCCCAAAATATCAGCGTCGACAAGTGCTAAATCTGTGCTCAATAATCTGGTGCGCAACCCCTACGCCGGTGGATTACTGATTGACGGTATTGATGGTGGGACAGGTGCTGCTTACAACGTCTCCATGGATGCTACCGGACACCCCATCGCCTCTAATGTACGCGAATGCTATCTTGATCTGGTTGCCCAGGGCAAGCAGAACGAAATCCCCATCTATGCTGCCGGTGGTGTGGGTAAGAATGGTAATGTAACCCAGAATGGTATGGCCCTCATCATGCTTGGCGCTTCCGGGGTTCATATTGGGAAATATATGATGCAGTCTGTTGCTGGTTGTCTCGGTAACGAAAAAAATCGCTGCAACGTCTGTAACGTTGGTATCTGTCCCAAAGGCATCACCAGCCAAAATCCAAAGTTGTATCGTCGGCTTGATCCTGATCTGGTTGCCGAGCGTGTGGGAGAGGTGTTCATGTCCATTCGTACCGAGATGAAAAAGATCATGGCACCGCTGGGACGTTCTCAATCCCTGCCGGTTGGCATGTCCGATGCCCTTGGTATCGGCGACCAAGCTGCCGCAGACAGGTTAAATATTAAATATGTCTGTTAATGACACCGGGATTTTTTGGGGGGCTGTTCTCCCTATGCAGGGATATCGGTATCCAATTTGTAAACTTTGTCACTGATATTTTCAGCTCTATGTTTTTAGTTTTTAATAAGCCCGTAAAAACCTAAAATTACAGATGGCTAAGTAGATACGCGTAGACTTCGAAAAACTTAACATCCGAATCCTAAACATTTTCAATTGTTTCGGCGTGCTAGAGTACGTCGTAATGATTAAAAATGTGAAGCAACGAAAGAGGTGAAGAGTTTTTACGACGCCATCAGTTTTTAATAACTAAGACTTTCTTTTATAAGGAGTTTTCTGTGAGTGCGACTGTTGTAAAAGGCCTGGATAAAAATGGCCGAAGAATCAGTTCCATGGAATTTGAAGCCATGGTTCAGGCAGCTGCCAAAACCAGCAATGTCATCCAACTCGAATCCATGGGGCAGCATAACATTGGTATTCGACTTCAACATGCAGACGGTTTGACCATAGAGGTTCAAGGCCCTACCGGACAGCGGCTTGGCTGTATGGGAATGCCTGGAACCACCATCACCTGCAAAGGTGCTGCCAGTGATGATGTCGGATATCTCAACATTGGTGCAGAGATCACTGTACTCGGTGATGCCACCAACGGTGTCTGCAATGCCATGGCTAACGGGAAAGTCTTTATTGCAGGATCCATTGGCGCCCGTGGCCTGACTATGACCAAATGGAACCCGGACTATGAAAAACCGGAACTCTGGATCCTTGGTTCAAGCGGCGATTCCTTTGCGGAATTCAACTGCGGCGGTGTCGCTGTTGTCTGCGGAGTTGATGCAAAAAACCCTGACAACGTCCTTGGCTATCGCCCCTGTGTGGGCATGGTTGGTGGCACCATCTTTTTTCGTGGAAAAACAGATGGGTCATACTCCAGAAATAATGCCAGGTTAGCACCCCCAACCGACGAGCAGTGGCAATGGCTTGAAACGAATATGCCTGCCTACCTTGCTAAAATCGGACGTGAAGAGCTGCAATCCACACTTCTCATCCGGGAAGAATGGCAGGTACTAAACGCAGTATCACCACAGGAACGAGCTCTGATGTTCTCCGGTCCCATGACCATGGCAGAATTTCGGAATAAACACTGGAACCAGGCCTTTGGTGGCGGAGATCCCCTGCGAGATCTTGCTCCTGGCCTTGACCGCAGCCCCATTGTAGTTATTCCAACGGATAGTCTGAGACGGAAAAAACCCTTCTGGGCCCACCGTGAATCTGCGGCCCCATGCACCTACTACTGTCCGGTTCATATCCCGACAGTCGATCGCTTACGTCTCATTCGCGAGGGGCGGATTGACGAGGCATACGAGATGCTGCTCCGTTACAGCCCGCTTCCAGCCTCCATCTGCGGTGCTGTCTGCCCTAACCTCTGTATGGAAAACTGTTCCCGTCAGGAAGTAGATGATTCCATCGAAGTACAGGTCCTGGGTCGTGCAGTCGCTGGTGCCAAATCTCCTGAAGTTGCTCCGTCACTCGGTAAAAAAGTGGCAATTATCGGTGGTGGCCCTGCGGGTATGAATGCCGCATGGCAGCTGGCTCACGCCGGTGTTGAAGCCCACATTTTTGAAAAGGACAACTTTATTGGCGGAAAACTCGCTCAGGTAATCCCATGGGAACGCCTCTCCCAGGCCATCTGGGATCAGGAAATAAAACGCTTTCTTGAAACTCCTCATATCCATACCAACCTTGGTGTAGATATGAATAAAGAAACTTTTGAAAAACTCAAAGAAGACTTTGACTACGTGATTGTAGCTGTTGGAACCCATGAACCACGAAAGATACCATTTCCCGGTCACGAATCAGTCATCCCAGCCCTGGATTTTCTCAAGAAAGCCAAGAGCGACAATCCGGTAAAGGTTGGCAAAGAGGTTGTTATCATTGGTGCTGGAAATGTCGGCTGTGATGTTGCCTGTGAAGCCTATCGTCTCGGTGCCGAAAAAGTGACATTGGTTGATATCCAGAAGCCCCTTGCCTTTGGTAAGGAGAAAGAGGCAGCCGAAGCTCTGGGTGCCGAGTTCCGCTGGCCGGTAATGACCAAAGAGGTCACCTCTGAAGGTCTTGTCATGGATACAGGTGAAGTGATACCCGCCCAGACCGTTATTATTTCTATTGGTGACGTTCCCAAATTACAGTTCCTACCCGACTCTGTGGAAACTCTCACTGTCGGTGGTGCCGCATGGATGAAAACCGATGAGGCTCACCTCACTACAGATCCCAAAGTTCTGGCCATTGGCGATGTTGAAAAACCCGGCCTTGCCACCAACGCCCTTGGTGCCGGTAAGACCGCGGCGGAATACATCATTTCCCAGTTAAAAAATGAGGAGTGGAAGCCATTTACCAAAAAGGTAATCACTCAACAAGCACTTACCATCACTCACTACACGCCGGAAACCGAACATGAGCACTCTCAGGAGGATTCTGCCGACCGCTGCCTCTCCTGTGCATCATGTCGTGACTGTCATCTTTGCGAGACCATCTGTCCTGAAGGTGCCATCACCCGGCGTGAGCTTGAGACTTCTCACCGCAATGGATACGAATCAGGACTTGGTGCCTCATACGAATATGTCTCCGATGACAAGAAGTGTATCGCCTGCGGGTTTTGTGCAGACACCTGTCCCTGTGGTATCTGGACCATGCAAACTTTCTAACGTATAAAACAGCCCTTACAGCTTTTCTGACTGCTACTTGTTAATCATCGGTAATTACTTTTTTTAATCCCTGCAGAATAATTTCTGCAGGGATTTTTTCATGCCTTTCTCAATAATGATGGATTCGTAAAAAGCCATTTTATCTTAACTATCTATAAATACAACAATATTACCAGTTAATTGATTGCGCAAAAGTGTCTTGTATGCATAGCCCGGCCATCCATCATCAAAAAAATTCTTCCTGCTCTGTCACGGGCGGGCATGGATTGTGTTGCGGCAGTGTAAACTTGTTTTCCGGTGGCGGACGGGGTTGTTTCGGGATGCGCCACAAATTCAGCTGTTCAAGTATTTCGAAGTCTCGTAAATGTACATTTTTTTATAGCTCGCTTATCTCCGAATAACGTCCCGATCTTTGATGAAACTGATAATCTTCATCTCTCCCTGACAATGTGGGCATTTTAATGGGTCAACCTCCCATACTTTCTTGATGCACTCCCGCCAGGTTGGTTATTCCGATTTCATCGTCTCTGGCAATACAGACTGTATTATCCACACTAACACCAGAGGTGTGACGCCATTTCATGATCATGGTTATGAAGTCATCATCGATAAGTCCCTTTTTTCAGCATAGACAGGACTTTTGCCCGGAACAGTTCTGCCAGAGGTCGTATGGATATTTTGGGCATTTCATAAAAGATACCGCTTCTGTTAAATCATCCATCAGCTACGATAGTATGGATATGTGGATGCCATTTGGCGTAATCTCCGAAAGCCCGGAGTCTCGTTCCTCTCGCTTACCTGAATGGTCATTATCGCACCACAAATACCGTCAGCAAGCCCAAGGGCTGTGCGTAAAAAAGTAAGAATTTACGAAGAATGATTGGGATACTAAAAACATATTGGCGGTGTGGAACCGGGTAGAATATGTTTTTCCGTAGTACTTCCCCAAACTGGACAACCTTTTTAGCGTGACATGATGGACAGGTAAGCGAGGAACGAGACTCCGGAACCAGCGGCCACGGCAGGAAAATGCGAGCAGGTATTCATAATGGCAATCCGGGCAACGAAAAAGGTGAAGAGTTTTTACGACGCCATTAATAATAAACATCTTGACAACCCTTCTCCTTTTTGAAAGAATTTTCCCAGTAGAGTATGTTTAGAACACTCCACAATACTTTTTCAATTTTCTTCGGGAGGTTCCCATGAAACAGCGTCTTTTCGTTCTTTTTCTGACTCTTTTTTTTCTCTGTGCTGTCTCGGTACAGGCTTCGGACACCATTAAGATTGGAGTTCTGGCCAAAAACGGACCGGCAAAAGCCCTCAAAAAGTGGTCTGCCACCGGAGAGTACTTATCTTCCAAACTTGGAAAACCAGTTGAAATTGTCCCCCTTGATTTCGACAAAGTAAACCCTGCCATCGAAGCTGATGACGTTGATTTTTTCCTCATCAACTCTTCAATGTTCGTCACCGCCAAAGTTAAATATGGCGCAAGCGCCATCGCCACCATGGTCAACTCCCGCCAGGGCCAGGCATTAAAATCCTTTGGTGGAGTTATTTTCACAACATCCTACAATGACGACATAAATTCCCTTGAAGATCTCAAGGGAAAAACATTCATGGCTGTAAAAAAATCATCCTTTGGTGGCTGGCAGATGGCTTATAAAACCTTAAAAGACGCCGGAATCGATCCGAACAGGGATTTTGCAAAGGTGGAGTTTGGCGGAAAACATGACAACGTCGTTTTTGCCGTTCAAAATGAAGCGGTGGAAGCTGGAACGGTACGGACAGACACCCTTGAACGTATGGTTGCAAGCGGCGCCATAGCCATGGAAGATTTTAAAGTCATCAACAAGCAGAGCTCCTCCTTTCCATTTGTGTACTCAACAACCCTTTATCCCGAATGGCCACTTGCAAAAACTGCAGAGACACCTGACACTCTGGCCCGGGAAGTGGTTGCAGCACTGAAACAGATCAAACAGGATGATGCCGCCGCATCCAAGGCAAAAATTGTTGGCTGGACAGATCCACTTGACTACAGTGAAGTGGAAGCACTGCAGAAAGCACTCGGCGTAGGAGCTTATGAATAATATTCCCTATCTATCCTAAACAGCGAAAGCTGGCTGGGATAGATAAAACATCTTTTCCGATCAATGTTGTAAAAAATCAATCAAAAGTTGCTCAAACTGGTATTGTGCCGTGAGCAGTGCGCCGCTTTTCTGCTCCAGCAGAATTATTTCTCCAGACGATGCTCTGTCACGGATGTGTGCACAAAGGTAGTTCAGACAGAAAACAGGTTTTAAGAGCAGGGTACAGCCTCGCTCACCAAGAAAACAGCACTCAACCCCGTTATCACAAACCAGACTCACTTCTATCCCCGAAAGACGATTCATCAGCAGCAGTAAGGCATCATTATTTTCGTTCCCCATGTAGGCACTGCAGCAGCAGCCATCAACCCTTGCCGCACACGCACTGCAGACACTCCCCATGTCCATGACGCCCATCTGAGTATCAAGTGTGGATGCAAGTATCCTTATTTTTGCCAATGCCTCAATGACAACATTATCCT
>JAJRQL010000016.1 GCA_024280265.1 Deltaproteobacteria bacterium | reverse complement strand
CGAGAGTGGAACGAAATATTTCCCAGTCAACAGTCTTGTTAAGTTTGATCAACGGGTCACCTGCTTTGTCGATCCGGGAAAGGCGAGTATCAAAATCAAGAAATCCAAGCTGGTTCATGGAATATCTCCGAGTTATGAGTTTTCAGGATGTCGAAAACATACCATAACAAGCTGTTTTTTCAATATTAATGTGAAGAATTCAGCCAAATTGTTGAATTGAATTTTTCAAGGAATCCTTTGTTCACTCAGACCATGCCGGACCCTGCTACCCAAGATCTGAAAGAGACCACCTGATCTGCAACCGCTTGGGCCTCATTGCGAAGAACCTGATTACGTAATTCACCAAGGCTGGCGAAAAGTGCTTCAAGGATGAGAAAGACAGTGACGAAGAAGACGATAATTGCTTTTGATCGCAAGCTAATTTTTCTGGCCGTAAAATTTCATTCCTGGATGCATTATGAAAAATGTCAGGTAGTGCCTGTCCAGAAATAGCCTTTTCCTCCTAACTATTCGTTGCTTTGGAAATTTTATTCTTTTTAAATATCAGACATATGCCTACAGTGAAATTTCTTCTGTACCTCGATTTAGAAGGAAAAAACTCATTTCTGGACAGACACTAGGTATAATCATTTAATCACAGGTATTTGTAAATGTGAAAATTTTTTGTGTTTTTTCCGGAAAAAAGATCCAGGATACGGTATAAAAAGCGCAGGCTGAAATTTTTTGAGAAACAAAAAGGTAGTGGCGTCGTAAAGATTTATTACCTCCTTCGTTGCTTCACATTATTAATCATTACGATGTACTGTAGTACGCCGAAACAACGGATAATGTTTGCACCTTGGATGTAAAGTTTTTCGAAGTTTACGCTTACCTGTTTAGCTATTTATGATCTCAGGTTTTTACGAGCTTATCAAAAAAATAATAGATTACAGGAGCGAAAATTATGAAAGTTGTGGCTTGTTACTGAAGCGCCAGAAAAAATGGGAATACTGCCCTTGTACTACGTACTCCCTTGCTGAGCTTGAGGCAGCGGGAATGGAAACCGAGCTGGTGCTATCCATGTGTTCGATACCATGAATCATTTCTTTCTCATAGGGCAGATGATAGTTATTGGGTCCAATTATTGGAATATAGGAATGGGCCATGAAAAAGAGGACGTAGCAGGGGATGAGGAAGGTATGAATACCATGAAAATATTGGGCCAGAATATTTGCCTGGGCCCTTGAACAGTTAAAAGGCTAGGAGGCGGTTTGTGGCGAAGCAGGTAACCATTCTGGTGGTTGATGATGAGCAGGTCCATCGCTATATGCTCTGTTCCATGTTTAAGGAGTGGGGGTGGAAGTGTGTGGAGGCCGATGATGGCCGGACTGCAGTAGAAGCCGTACAGAAGTTTTCTTATGATGCTGTACTTATGGATGTCCGGATGGCCAGAATGGATGGCATGGAGGCTTTTTCCAGAATCCATGCAAGCCATCCGGCTCTTCCTGTCATCATTATGACGGCATACTCCTCTGTGGATGCAGCAGTTGAAGCTATAAAGCATGGTGCGTATGATTATCTGACTAAACCCCTTGATTTTGACCGCCTGCGCCTAACCCTCGAACGGGCAGTAGACAAAAGACAGGTGGAGGAGCGGAAACAGAAGGTGCACGAGAAGAAGGTCAAATCCAAGCCTTCTTCTATTATTGGTGCGTCTCCGCTGATGCAGGAACTCCTCGAAATGATATCTTATGTGGCCCCAACAGAGGCCACAGTGCTCATCAATGGCGAATCAGGAACAGGAAAAGAGTTGGTCGCTGCAGAATTGCACAACAACAGTGACAGGAGCAATAAACCCTTTGTCAAGGTGAACTGTGCGGCTCTTGCTGAAAGTCTGTTGGAGTCTGAACTTTTCGGACATGAAAAAGGGGCATTCACCGGAGCGGATAAGCGTCGTGAAGGAAAGTTTGTCCAGGCTGAGGGGGGAACTCTCTTTCTTGATGAGATTGGTGAGACTTCTCAGGCCATGCAGGTGAAAATGCTTCGGGTTCTTCAGGAGCATGCACTGCAGCGGGTTGGTGGTGAGGAAACCATCCTTACCGATGCAAGAATTATTGCTGCTACCAATCGGGACCTGGAGCAGGAAGTCAGGAGTGGAAATTTCCGTGAGGACCTTTATTATCGGCTGAACGTGGTTACTGTGGTGGTTCCTCCGCTTCGGGACAGAAGGGAGGATATCCCCTTGCTTGTCGAACATTTTGTGCAGAAATTTGCGGCAAAAAACCGACGTGAAGTTGCTGGGGTGACCCCGGAGTGCATGGACCTACTGCGTAATTATCGTTGGCCTGGCAATGTTCGTGAACTGGAGCATGCTGTAGAACGTGGGGTGATTCTCATGCGTGGAGAGTATCTCACTGAAAAGAGTTTGCCTCTTCCTATTCAAAAACAGGGGGAATTGTCAAAACAGGATGTGAAAGAGAGTGGGTCTTCATTGCTTCAGGCCCAGGAGAAAATATTGATTTTAAAGACTCTTGAAGAAACCGGTGGTAATAAGAGTGAGG
Organism: Deltaproteobacteria bacterium; assembly: GCA_024280265.1. Classification (GTDB taxonomy): domain Bacteria; phylum Desulfobacterota; class Desulfobulbia; order Desulfobulbales; family Desulfocapsaceae; genus Desulfocapsa. The sequence continues at coordinate 2,806 of JAJRQL010000016.1, read as the reverse complement.
CCGCAAGAAGGCTTGGGATTACCAGAAAGACTTTGCAGAACAAACTGCACAAGTATGATGAATAATGACAAGAGAATGATAGTTGTGAGCGTTGGTTGACTCAGGACTTGTGCTGTGGTAATTGAGTAATGCGAATGCAGAGTGCCAAACTGATAAGGTTTGATTCTGTTCTGGTCGACATATAAATGGAGCAAAGTGAATGAGGACAAATATAGTCCATATAGGGGCAGGTGAGCTGACATACGAGATTCGTAATATCGTGAATGTTGGTATGAAACTGCAGAAACTTGGTCTTAGTACCAACTGGGAAAATATAGGCGATCCCATTATGAAGGGGGAAGAAATTCCTCTCTGGATGAAGGAGATTGTGTCAGGTGCGGTTATGCAGGACGCCACCTATGCCTATTGTCCGACCAGAGGAGTGCTTTCTACCCGTGAGTTTATTGCGGCAGAAACCAACAAAAAAGGTGGGGTCCAGATTGATCCCGAGGATATCCTGTTTTTTAACGGACTGGGTGATGCAATTTCAAAAATATTCGGGTTTCTGAAAAGGACTGCCCGGGTACTGGTTCCCACACCAAGCTATACCACCCACTCGTCAGCTGAAGCAGCGCATGCAGGAGATAAGCCGCTCACGTACATCCTTGACCCAAATCATCACTGGTACCCTGATCTCGATGATCTTGAGAAATCCATCAAATATAATCCTGCTGTGGCTGGGATTTTAATCATAAATCCTGATAATCCGACAGGGGCAGTGTATCCAACCCATATTCTCGAGTCCATTGTTGAACTTGCCAAGAGATATGACCTGTTCATCGTCTGTGATGAGGTGTATCATCACATTGTCTATAACGGTACCTCGACTTCACCCCTGTCCGATGTGATAGGGGATGTTCCAGCCATCGCCATGCGCGGTGTTTCTAAAGAAATGCCCTGGCCGGGTTCCCGTTGTGGCTGGATTGAGGTATACAACGGGGATAAAGATCCCATGTTTGCCAAGTATGTCCAGTCCATCCTCAACGCTAAAATGGTTGAAGTATGCTCCACAACTCTGCCCCAAACGGTGTATCCTGCTGTTGTGCAGCACCCTGAGTATCAGGGCTATCTTGAAGAACGGATTCGCCGTTATGAGAAGTTCTCCAACATTGCTTATGATTCTTTAAAGGATGTGAAGGGAGTGCTGGTCAATCGTCCCAATGGCGCTTTTTATATGAGTGTCTGTTTTGAAGATGGTGCTCTGACTCATTCCCAGAGTTTACCCATTGAAAATAATGAGATACGGGAGATGGTCGAATCTCTGGTGAGTCCGGAAGGAACATCGTTGGATAAACGCTTTGTCTACTACCTGCTGGGTGCAACCGGGGTCTGTGTGGTACCCCTGACATCTTTTGCTACTGACCTCCAGGGGTTCAGGGTGACACTGCTGGAGCGTGATGAAGAGGTTTTTCGCAATGTTTTTGAGGCCATCGCTGTCGCCATCAAGCAATACCTTAACAGCTAGTCCGGTACTTGTGGCCTAAATCCTGTACTTCAGAAAACAGGAAAATGTATTTCATGTTTTATATCTATACATTATTAAGCATTTATTAAGGTCAACCATTCACTTTCCGGTGAGTATACATTGTTTCATTTTCTTTGCCCTGCAGGATTTAGGTGTGATGTACTTTGATTCACGGGAGGATTTGTTATAGCACTAGTCAGCGGTAACACCGGCGGTCTGAAAAAAAATCAGTTAAAACAGCTGGAGCGCCTTGGAGGGAAGCGGGGAAACAGGGGTGATGTGATCAGCCCTGAAATGGCCCGGAGTCTTTGTCAGCTCTCCTTTGAAATGAATCGCCAGGTCGGTCTGCTTCTGCAGCGATCAGGAAAGATAGAAGCAGTTATTGTTGGTGATTTCAGGGGGAGTATGATTCCCCAGCTTTCTCACATTAGAAGCCGTGGTCGTTTAAAAGGTCTGCGGTTGGTTCACACCCATCTTGCCGGTGAGGATATCAGCGATGAAGATCTTATGGATCTTCTTTTTCTGCGGCTTGATATGCTTTCCGTGCTGAAAGTTTCTGGTGAAGGTCTACCAGAAAACCTCCATTCAGTCCATCTGTTACCTGATACCCGTGACGGGAAAAACTGGGGATTCCTTGCTCCGGTGCATCCGGCCAATCAGAAAGATTCTTTTGAAGATTTTATTCATGCTTTGGAAGGGGAATTCAGTAAAAACAGTAGTGCCAAAGAAGTTGCAAGCGGCCAGGACAGAGCTATCCTGATTGGGGTGAGCAGCCAGTCAAAGATCCTTGCTGAAGAGTCCATGCGTGAGCTGGCCGAGTTGGCAAGATCTGATGATGTGGCTGTTCTGTCCACCGTGCTGCAACAGAGACGTAAGGTTAACCCCCGTCTTGTTCTGGGTAAGGGAAAGCTTGCTGATATTCTCATCCAGGCTTTGCAACTTGGAGCCAATCTGCTTATCTTTGATCAGGAATTGAATCCTTCACAGATTCGTTCCATTACCGATTACAGTGAACTGCGGGTTATTGACAGGACTCAGCTGATTCTGGATATTTTTGCTCACAGAGCCTTGAGCCGTGAGGGCAAGCTTCAGGTGGAAATGGCCCAGTTGAAGTACATGCTGCCCAGACTTTCGTCCCGTGACGATGCTCTGTCACGACTTACTGGAGGTATTGGCGCAAGAGGGCCTGGAGAGACAAAACTTGAGATAGACAAGAGACGTATCAATGATCGCCTGGCACGACTCTCTAAAGAGCTGAAGAAGGTGAGTAAAGAGCGTTATCGGCGCAGGTCACGACGCAGG
>JAJRQL010000229.1 GCA_024280265.1 Deltaproteobacteria bacterium | reverse complement strand
GCCCAAGCGGGCCTGAATCCTGTGGTTAAGTTCCTCCATAATCTGAATGTCACCGGCATCATAAAGGAACACACGACACACTACCCATCTCGACGGTTACCCGAAAAAAGTCAAAATTATCCGGGACCGCCACCCATTACAAGGAAAACATCTGGAGCTTTTCAGATGGCGTCATCATCATGATACTCTGAAGTTAACATTAGTATTGCCGGACGGCAGCAGGGCTGAAATCCCTGCCGCCTGGACGGATTTAAACAAAAAATGCCCCCGGAAATTCACTCTTCCTACCCGAAAAAGCCAAACTGATCTTATAGCCACAGCCTCAGGTTTTTTACATACACGCAAGATCGTAGATGATCTTCTTGATAAACTTCTTTCTTCAATGCAACAATCATCAGCTTCAAGAAAGGAGAACAACCATGCTCAAACAGCTGAACTTTTGGCCAACCAAGGAAGAGTCCACGCAAACTCCGGAGATTTGGCAAACCCTGAACCACGAACAGCAGCAACAGATAACAGTGGCTCTTGCCGGACTGATCCGAAAAATTGTCTGTCCGAAAAAAGAAAAACCGACCAGGGGGGCAAGCAATGAGTAATAATAAAATACAGCCAACCCATCTGGGAAGACCGGCAGTTGTGTATGTGAGGCAATCAACCGCTTCCCAAGTTGAACATAACAGAGAGTCCACGGATAGGCAGTATAAATTGAAGGATCGGGCAATCAGCCTGGGCTGGCCTGAGCAACAGGTCAAAATAATCGATGAGGACCTGGCCCAATCAGGTGCCGAGAGCTCAGGGCGTACCGGGTTCACAACCATGATTTCCGAAGTTGCTCTCGGCAGGGTTGGTTTAATATTATCCCTTGAAGTATCGAGAGTTGCACGTAACAATTCTGATTGGTATCGTTTGCTTGACCTGTGCAGCGTTACCAACACCCTGATCGGAGACGGAGATGGGCTCTATCATCCGGGACTGTTCAATGACCGGCTGTTACTTGGCATGAAAGGGACCATGGCCGAGGCGGAACTGCATGTGATACGGGCACGACTGGAAGGCGGCATTCGTAACAAGGCCGCCCGGGGAGAACTGCGCCGGGGGCTGCCGGTGGGTTTTGTCTGGGGAGAACAGGATGGCGAGATCCTGATGCACCCGGATCAGGCTGTTACCGGTGCGATTGCGACTATATTTAAAAAATTCCCTCAATTAGGATCGGTTCGCCGGGTATGGCTCTGGTTTCGCTCCAATGATCTTCTTTTCCCCTTACAGTCAAACATGTCGTCGGAAATCAAATGGGTTGCCGCCTCTTATCATGCCATTCACTCGGTCTTGACTAATCCAACCTATGCCGGAGTTTATACGTTTGGTAAAACAAAACAGGTCTCTTTTGTTGATAATAACGGTCAGGTGAAAAAACGGGTAAAACGTTTACCTCAATCTCAATGGGCGGTATTCATACATGACCACCATCAAGGGTATATCGATTGGGAGACCTATGAGATGATTCAGGAGAGAATCTCTAAAAATACCAAGCCGGGTTCACATAAGGAGTCCGGCGCTGTTCGAGAAGGCACTGCCCTGCTGCAGGGCCTCGCAACCTGTGGCCAATGCGGAAGACGACTCAGGGTTTACTATCAGGGGCGGAACTCCTCTCCCGGTTACTATTGCGCAGCCAATAAGGTTATGGAGAACAGGGGAAAACATTGCATGCGGGTAGGAGGTGTTGCAATCGATGCCGCTGTGGCGGATGCTTTTCTGGAAGCCGTAAATCCTGCCGCCACAGAAGCGGCTTTGTTAGCGGAAAAAAACATTGCGGCTGATCATGACAGTGCCTTTGAACAGTGGCGTCTGCAAGTTGAACGATTCCGTTATGAGGCTGAAAAGGCGGAACGTCGTTTCAGGGCGGTGGAACCGGAAAACAGGCTTGTGGCCCGTACTCTAGAAACCGGATGGGAGACAGCTCTCAGAAAACTTCAGGACGCGGAACATGATCTTGAGCGCCGGAAACGGAATCGTCCAAAAATGTTGAATCGGGAACAAAAGGCCCTGCTTTGCAACCTGGGAGATGATATAAAAAAAATCTGGCATGCTCCGACAACCACACCCAGGGATAGAAAAGAGTTACTTCAGACGCTGTTGCAGGAGGTAAATATTACTGTAGATCGTGCTGAAAACAAGGCCCATTTGATTATACGCTGGAAAACAGATGCGATATTCGAACTTGATGTTACCATGCCCAACCGCAAATCCCCAACCAACCGGACAAAACAAGACACCCTTGATCTTGTACGACGACTTGCCGTTCATTACCCGGATGCCGTTATCGCCGGTGTTCTGAATCGGCAAGGCAGGCAAACGGCCCAAGGTCATAAATTCACGGCCAACAGGGTTGGTAATTTGCGCCGCCACTGGAATATCCCTAAATTTGAAGGGAAATCATCCGACGACGGTGAACTGGTGACTATTCAAAAAGCAGCTTCCATACTCGGCATAGCGCCGTCTACACTTCACCGCTGGTTAGCCGATGGATTCATCGCCGGAGAACAGATTACTCCGGGGGCGCCATGGCGCATTCGAATGACGGATGAGCTAAAATCCAAATTCATGGAGGCCCCACCAGAGGGGTATGTAACAATGAAAGAGGCCAAAAGCATTCTTGGAGTAACACGACAAACAGTGTTAAATCGGATAAAATCGGGGAAACTCTCTGCTGTTCATGTTCGACAGGGAAAGCAAATGGGCTTATATATCAAGGTGGCAGACAGGCAATTGAAATTATATTAAATCTTGTGCCGGTGAGAGGATGTTGCAACGTGTAAAATTTTGACAGTATTTTTTACGCGACCATCGACAATCTCAAATTAAACAAACATATCAACGTATTAATCTTAAATTTGAAGAAAATAAATTTTTCATGAAAGGAGGTGCAGTATGACGAGGGCTCCAAGGAAACCGTTGACCATAAACGAGGGGCTACAGCCCTCTACGATGCTGTGGATGCACTGTTTCTTCCATTGGTGGCGATCATTGGTGGTGCACGCTCAATCCGTGCTATTGTGACAATTTGGTCCGACAGTATACTCTGC
>JAJRQL010000228.1 GCA_024280265.1 Deltaproteobacteria bacterium | reverse complement strand
GCCAAAGGTTTGTTGGATCTTGATTTGAGTGCTGGTGTTCTAATCAAGATCGGTTGTAATGGTTTAAGAAACAGTTTGTGCGTTGGTGCTATATGCCATCGCGAATAAAATTTTACAGCCATTATCGTAACCTCCTTAAAAAATTGGTCTTTTAAGGAGGTCGGCTGCAATTTTTTTTACTTTGTCAAGGAAAAAGTGTGTCTATTTTGAAAAATAACTGCTTTATTTAACATGTAAAATCCTTACCGGACACTACTGGCCATAAATGACTAAACTCTTGGTTCTTGTTTGTCGTGGAGCCAGCAATTGAGAAAAGATATCACTAACAATAACCCTAATAAATGATACCATCAGCGACAAAAGCTTTCAAGGTAAAGACCCAAGGATTTTTAATATTTACACCATAACACGCAAATAGCGTAACACTCCGAAATTTTGCTTTAATTCAGCTAAAATATTAATTCCCGGCATCACTTGCAATCTCCTCAAAGAATAGAGTATTTATATGCTTCAATGTATTATTTTACTCGTTTAATACTCAACTGTTTATGGCCATAAAAACCAGAAAACCACTTGCGGAACGAATGCGCCCCCAGAAGATTGAGCAAATTGTGGGCCAGCGGAATATCCTGGGTAAAGGGAAACTCCTTGAAAGCATGCTTTGTACCGAGACACTGCCTTCCCTGATCCTCTGGGGTCCTCCAGGGACTGGTAAAACCACCCTTGCAAGAATCCTTGCTAAATCAACCACTGCTGATTTTGTCTATTTTTCAGCAGTACTCTCTGGAGTCAAAGAGGTTCGCAAAAATGTCGCCCTGGCAAGGAACCTTCTTGAAAGCGAACAACGAGGAACCATCTTTTTCATAGATGAAATTCACAGATTTAACAAAAGTCAGCAGGATGCACTTCTTCCCCATGTTGAAAACGGTCTTTTTACACTCATTGGTGCCACAACCGAGAATCCTTCCTTTGAGATCATTGCCCCCCTTCTCTCCAGATGCCGGGTTCTGGTTCTCTCTTCATTGGCAGCAGATGATCTCAGCACCATTTTCAAACGTGCCCTCTCTGACTCTGAAAATGGGCTAGGCTCCCATGGTCTCTCATTTGGCGAGAACAGCCTTAAGGTCCTATGCGATCTAGCTGACGGTGATGCAAGGCGCGGACTCAACATTCTCGAGATTTCCGCGTCCCTTATTTTACACCGCACTAAAGACCGTCCAGGCAATTCTGCGACCATCACTGTAGAGGACATAAGAGAAGCAGCCCAGCAATCAGTCCTTAAATATGATAAAAACGGGGACGAACACTATAATCTCATTTCTGCTCTCCACAAAAGTCTTCGCGATTCAGATCCTGACGGCAGCCTCTACTGGCTGTACAGAATGCTTGAAGCAGGTGAAGACCCTCTGTATATCTGTAGAAGGCTCATTCGTTTTGCATCTGAAGATATTGGATTGTCAGACCCGCAGGCTCTTATCCACACTCTTTCCTGCAGAGATGCCTACCACACCCTGGGACTCCCTGAAGGAAAACTTGCCCTGGCGCAGGCAGTCTGTTACCTTGCAACCGCCCCAAAGAGTAACAGTCTCTACAGAGCAGAATCAGAGGTTCGCAGCTGTATAAAACACACCGGGTCACTTGAAGTTCCACTGCACCTGCGAAACGCCCCGACAAAGCTCATGAAAGACCTTCATTACGGTAAAGGGTATCGATACGCCCACGAGGCCAAGGGTGCCCTGGTTGCCCAGGATCATCTGCCCAGGGAAATGGAGTCACAGCAGTTCTACTATCCAAGTACCCGTGGGTATGAGGCTCTTGTAAAAGAACGACTGGAAAAATGGAAACTCATCCTTCAAAAGAGAAATAACGATGCACAATAAAACACACCCCTCACGTTTGTTGTTCACCCTGTTCATTCTTATGATTATAAGCTTCAGTGTCAGCATGCCTTCACACGGGTATGCAGGCCAGGGTACTCCCATTCGAATATTTTACTCAGGAAATGTCAAAGGAGAGACAGAACCCTGTGGTTGAAGCTCAAAACAACTGGGCGGTCTGTCCAAAAAAGTATTTCAGATTAAAGCTCTTTCAAGGGATGAAGAGAGAGAAAAACTGCTCCTCGATGCTGGCAATCTCCTGTTCAAACAAACTCGTGTCAAGGACGGCAGAAACCAGGACAAGCTCACGGCAACGACCATCATTGATATATATCAGGACATTACCTATGACGCGGTAGGTGTAGGTCCCCTTGACCTTGCTGCAGGAATTGAATTTATCAAACCCAGCCTGAGTCAGGGCTTTCCATGGATTTCCGCCAATATTACAGATGCCCATGGCACCCCGGTTTGCAAACAGTTTACCAAAAAAAGAAAGGCTCCACCGAAATTATAATTACAGCACTCACAGCACCTCCAGGAAAAACCTTCAAAGATATTGAGATACTCCCCTGGGAATCTGTTCTGCCGGAACTCTTGAAGCGAATAACCGAAACCACCGAAAATAAATTTCTCATTCTCCTTTCAACGTATTCAAATGAAGAAAACTCCAGAATTGCTAAACTTTTCCCCGAAATCAATTTGATAATAGGGGCGGACAGGCGCAAAGGGAACATTTCTCCTCAGATACATGACAATTGTCTTATTACTCAGACAACAAAGCAGGGCAAATACCAGGGAGTACTGGACATAACCCTTGGCAGCATCCGCAAATGGGGATTAAACAGTGATGAAGAGGCAGCAAACCTTCAGAATAAACTCGGTTCGCTCAACTGGCAACTCAGCAGACTTGAGGAAAAAGAACAGCGTGGCGAAAAAGAAAAAAAACGCCGTAAAGCAATAAAACGTCTCAAAACTGAAAAACAAGAGCTTAACCGGCAACTCTCCTCTGTACAGAAGACAATAGAAGAAGAAAAAAGATCTGGAACAAGAAACGATTGCTTCACTAACCGCTTCATTGCCCTTGCTAAAAACCTGCCCGACGACCAGGCGACAAGAATTAAAGTAGGAAATCTTAACGAGGCGATACGTGACTTGAACAGGAAGGCAAAAGAAACAGCAGTAAAATCACCTGATACCTCCACTTCGTCCCTGTCCTACAATATTGCAGGATCTGAAGTGTGTGGGACATGCCACCCTTCACAGGAGGATTTCTGGAAAAAAACCAGGCATGCAAAGGCATATGAGACTCTAGTTGGCAAAAGGAAACACTTTGACCTCTCCTGCCTTGCATGTCACCTCACCCTCAATATGCAAAACGCCACAACGGCAAACATGCAACAGAAGACCCTGCTAGGATACCCTGTTGAATTACAGTCTGTTGGCTGTGAAACCTGTCATGGTGCAGGAAAAAAACACAGTATCAGGCCTGAACAGTTCCACATGGTAAAGAACCCGGCGGAGAAGGTCTGCCTCACTTGCCACACTGAGGAGCATGACAATAATTTTGAATATGATAGAAAACTGCAACTGATCAGTTGTCCTACCGACTAATCAGTATTTTTCCTGTACATATTAAGTGAACAGGTACTTTGTCAAGAGAGGGTGAAGTACCTTCCTTGACAGGGTTTCGTTAGCCTGATTATACATTCTGATACTTCTGTTTGTTTCGCTGCCCCCTGAATCACGCAGAAGCGAAAGGCCAAAACCTTTTTCCTGAAGAACTTTGAAAAGACTATCCTGAGCTGTACCATCGTCCCACACAACTACCATTTCCCGACGAAAACGCGGAGATATTGCAACCAGCATAACCACAAGGAACTCAAGATTCCTACCTATTCGATATTCACCCAGGGTTCTTAAAAGATTTTCATCCCTTTGAAAAAGACTCACTGTATCAAGAAACACCACTGCAATACCATAGCGTATTTTTCCGCTCTGATATTCCTTATAATCCCTGCGCAGCAGATCAACAACAGACATATTATCGATATCGAAGCGTTTCTGCTGCAGAGTTTCAAATAAACGCTTACCGTCAACTGTACATATTTCCATCAAAACAGACGCCATGGCATTGTCTGCTGCTGTGGCCTTTTTTTGTCGTTGCGACAAGTTCAGGGTATCCAGAAGTATGGCAGCAAGGAGTAAACCGGCAACATCTTTATCAATCAAAGCTCCCACCTTAACAAATTCCTGTGCCACAAGCGTCGCAGTCGATCCAACCTTCTGTATAATTCTTGGAAATGCTGTCTGAAAAAGGCCACTGTCATAATGATGATCAATAATCCCTGTAACCTTCTCAGAATATGGTGCTAAGGAGATTCCGGGACAATTGTGATCGATGAGTATAAGGGTAGAGGTTGCTGGAAGTTCCTCTAACTTCATATCATCAATAAAAAGAAGATCTTCAGGGTTGATGGATTTTTTCAGCAGCAGGTAATGTATTTCCCGACGCAGAAAAAAATCACTGCGCAGACAATTAATAACGGGGATGGCAGGGATATTGTAGTGGGTCGTGCTCAAATAGGCATAACAGAGTGATGATACCGTGGAATCGAGATCCGCAGCTTCATTACCTATAACAGCCACACGAAAAGTATCTGCCCTCTCCTGTAATGATGAGAGGTAGTCTTGAAACGAAAGTATCAATGGTAACAATCTCCTCTGCCGGATCTGGCATTTGAAATAATGGGAAGCTATGTAAATCTTTCCATAACGAAAGGACCGACAACAGGAACTGTATAAAAAAAAGGTGTTTTTGAAAAATCCAAAAACACCCTGAACAAAAAAACAGCTTTCAAAAAAAGCTATGTTTGCTTCAGCAAGCGTAACTATTCAGCGTACCCCACAAAATATGACAAACTCGGATCTGTAACCGTTCAGCAGTGCCCAGGTTCGTTCAGGCTGGTCGCCGTAGTGTACAATTCTGCACATGAGGCGTCTAGACCGGACGAAAATGGGTGCTGCTGAATAGTTGCCTGCAAGCTAGCATCCAAAAGCTTTCTGAAGATCTGGAACAACTTGTTTTTTACGGCTCATCATGCCATCAATCCACATGGAAGTACCATCAATTTTTCCACCAAAGGCGCCTTCGATAAGGGCTTCATCGTCAGAAACAACAACCAGTTCTGTTCCCTCTTTCACAACATCGGTG
>JAJRQL010000227.1 GCA_024280265.1 Deltaproteobacteria bacterium | reverse complement strand
CTGTAGTATGGCACAGGGATTATAGTAGGGATAAAGAAAGGTGAAACATACATACAAAGCGGAGGTTTGGATGAAGGCTCTTACAATTGGTAAGGTGGCAAAACAGGCCGGGATCGGAATTGAGACGATCCGTTTTTATGACCGTACAGGGTTATTGAATGACCCACCAAGGCACGACTCAGGATATCGGCAATACCCGCTTGAAGCAGTTGTTAAATTACGATTCATCAAAAAAGCCAAGCAGCTGGGGTTTTCCCTCCAGGAAATAGGAGAGCTTTTTAACCTGCGCAGGCAACAGGACGCTACCTGCGGTGATGTACGGATACGGGCAGAGGAGAAAATTAAAAATATTGAAGAAAAAATCAGTGATTTAACCAGAATGAAAGATGCATTAACAGAATTAACCTGTCAATGCAGCGGTGATGGGCCAGTGAGTGAGTGCCCAATCCTGACCGCTCTGGAACCTGCAGGAGAAGAGCCATGAAACCCATTGCCCAATTATCAGGAACACTTCCCGGAATCGGCGTAGCGTTATGCCGCGTCTGCTCTGACCATCCTGCCTTCCTGCGTATGCAGGGCTTGCCAGTTCGGTCGGGCTGGGATTTTTGATTAATGATGCCATCATGTTTCGGATTACCATGGCAGCCTTACTGCTCTCTGTAATCTTTCTGGCATATAAGGCAAAACAGAGAAGAGGATACCTGCCATTCTGGACAGGTCTTGCAGCTTCCCTGTTTATCATAACTGGAAAATATCTTTTTGATATACAGTTCCTTTTTTACGGTGGAGTGATCCTGCTGATTGCGGCTTCACTCTGGAACAGCTGGCCAAAGAAAAAAATAAGTGTAGCCACTCTGAACATTGAGCCCCAAATGGAGGAAGAAAAATGACAACACGTAAAGTAGAAATTTTCAGTGCAGGATGCCCCCTGTGTAAAGAAACCGAAGAGCTGGTGAACCGGCTCACCTGTTCTTCATGTAAGGTGAGTGTGGTTGATATGAATGACCTTATGGGTGCCAGCCGGGCAAGAGGTCTTGGCGTTCAATCTGTTCCTGCAGTAGCCATAAACGGCAAGCTTGCCGATTGCTGTGCCGGTCGTGGACCGGATGAGGCAACTCTTGTGGCTGCAGGGCTTGGGCAACCACTCAGCTGAGTACCATCAAAACAGTAAGGAGGCCAGCTATGTCAGCAAAAACAAAAATTGAGATACTGGTTGCTCCGGGTTGTGCCTCCAGGCAACAGACCGAGGAACTGGTCGCAAAGCTCCTTGCCGAGAATGCAATCAAGGCAAATGCTGAAACCATTGTGGTTGCAGATGCAGAACAGGCAGCAGCGACCAGGTTTCTTGGTTCTCCCTCGGTTCGTATAAACGGGATTGATGTTGAGCCGGAAGCTGGACAGTGCAAAGAATATGGGATGGGCTGACGGGTCTATCAGGACGAAGCAGGTCGCTTCGCCAAAAGTGTACCGGCCGAATTTATTGAAGATGCACTTGCCGCAATAAAAGAGGTGTAACTCGCAGTCTTGATGTACTTTTCAACATAAAGGGAAAAAGGATGGATGAAATAATATGTTACTGCCATAACCATACAGCTGGTGATTTGGAGAGGGACGTTCTTGAACATGGCCGATCCACCATCATGGAACAGATCATTGCCGAATCCAAGGCCGGGAATTGTAGCTGCGAGAGCAACAATCCCAAAGGCCGTTGATGTTTAGCTGATGTTCGCCAGGTGGTTAACACGACATTGGCAAAGATAGGCAAAGGTACTCCGGCGGGATTACAAACCATGTAAGAAAAAAATGAAGCGAGTATAATGATTGACCGTCATCATTTCAATCCTAACCAGCATGGCTGGATCAGGTTCACCACCCACAACAATCGCATATGACCTTGACTGCTGTAAATCTTGATTTGATCCACCGAACAATTATATCCATAGATAAAACAAGTGCCACTGTCATAATAAAATTCGGGCCCGTCTTTCTCTTGCAATATCCATGAATGATGTGATTGCATGACTTAATCATGTCGTATTTTTAACGAATAGGCAAGGTAATCCAATCAGGTGGGAAAGTGTAATAAAACCAGGTAAACTGATTACTTATTTCCAAGGCCCTGGGGCTATCCAGTCGTTAACAGTATCTTGACCGGTTGTTAGTTTTGAAACTATTGGGGTGAGAAACTTATCCAGATGTTTCACTACTTCCTGCAATTCCATTGGGATATGCTCCTGGTTGAGTTTTTTATGGAAAGCTGCCCATTGAACCTGCTTCTCATTAACAAAGTCCTCGCTGAAGGATTCTATTCTGACTGGAAGTGTTGTCTGGCGTTGTTCAAAAGTGAGACGGATCGCTTCCGCTAGCTCAGGGCCTGTAAAATCAAATCCACGGGACAACAACCAGATGTCATAAAAATCTTTCATCCTGCTGTTCAGAAACCCCAGCTTGATCATCGCTTCAAATTTTTCAGCTATGGCACTCTCACGACTGTAACATAGCAGCTTTGGTGCAGGAAACTCCAGCATGGTCGGCAGCACCGCTTCTTCCGGTGCGGGATAGACAATATCACCGAATCCGATATCAATCTGCATGACGATCCTTGCCGTGTCCAGCCCCCCTCTGAACCGGACTCTTACCCCTTCATAATCAGCATCTTCGGTTATTTGTTCTGATTGCAGTGAGCCGGGATCAAAGACCAGTCCATCTTCCTCAACTGGTACAATCAGGATATTACGGATCAAGGATAAAATGTCCGCTTCCTCATTGCTTGTCTTGCCGAGCATGTCGATATCCATGGTGGGCCGAAATTCCGGGGCATCCCATGCTCTCAGCAACAACGCACCTTTAAGAATAAAACGGTCAGAAAAAAAGGATTTGGATAATCGGTACAAAAACCGCTCCATGGCATAATATTGCAGCAATTCGTTAAAAGGCCGTTTGTCGGCCCTGGCCCGATTGAGTAACCTTTGCCGAACTGAGGCAGCAACATTGGCTGAAGGAGTCATACGCTCATCTCCAGATAGGGACGCATAATATTTTCAACCCGGCAAATCTTTGCAAATTTGAGTATCTCACCAGCCTTAAATTCTTTCCTGAGTTTGTAAAGCTTCAGTGCTTCAAGTACCACCTCCATCCCAATTTTATTCCTGAATTTAAAACAATCCGCCAGGGTTTTTTCCGGGCTGTATACTCTGACAGGTACATCATCAATATGATGAACATCAACCCCGGCCAGTAGGGCTTCCTTTGAGAATCGATGGATCGATATTGGTGGATAGTCAAGCCTGGGTGTATCAGATCCCTGTGCAAGAGCTATAGAAATAGCATGGGGAATTTGAGTCGTCATTTCGTGAAAAGAGAGGGCAGAAATCAGGCAGATGACAGCTCTCGGGATACGAGTGGCAACGATAATCAGATCTGGGTCGGATACTGCTTTTTGCCCAGTAAGCCTGTACACACCACGGGATAGTTGTTCGAGCAGGCCATTGTCCCGCATTTGATACAGTGTTCGGGGATGAATACCTGCTTGAATAGCCTTGCCGGTGCGGATTACACCACCGTGTTGCCGGATAAGATGGGTTGCTCTGTCCGTTGCGTTGATTTTTTTATTGATACATTCCATGGATAGTATTCCCTATACTTATTCACAACTATATGGATTATTATCCACAAAGACTATTAATACAAGCCTTTTTATGGTGAGAGCGACCTACAGCTCTCTATAAAATTAATCTGTTCGTGAAATAACAACCCCTGAATATTTCCGATTAGGGCGTATGTCCGGAAGGGGTAACCTGCTCGTGTTATACTGTAGTTATTGAAGCTTCAGTGTAAACGAGCGACCATAATTGGAGGTACCCATGATCCAGACATACGCACATCAAAAAGCATTACAT
>JAJRQL010000226.1 GCA_024280265.1 Deltaproteobacteria bacterium | reverse complement strand
GTGGAAATGTTCCGGGAACCGGATCTGCACATCGGCTTTATACTGGGCTTTGTGACCAGAGGTCAGATCCTCAGCGGGGTAATGATACTTGGCGGGGTAATACTCTGGAAACTGCGGCAACGCCACAAAACATACTGAAAGTCTGCCCGGACCCACCATGACTCAGGGAAATCGCTTCACATAAAACAAAAAAAGGGGTCATCAGCACGTTGCATGCTGACGACTCCTCGCGGAAGTACGACCGAATGCGTCAAGATACTACTGAACGCGACCGTACAATGTTTTACCAGGTTTAAACTTCACGGCATTATGGGCTGGAATAATTATATCCTGACCGGTCTGTGGATTGCGTCCCTTCTTTTCAACACGCTCCACAACACTGAATGTTCCGAAACCCAACAGACTGACCTTTTCACCATCTTTCATTGTCTTCACCATGTTCTCAAGGACACCATTCAACACCATCTCTGCCTTCACTTTCGTGGTACCAGCCGCCGCTGCGACCGATGCCACAAGCTCCGCTTTATTCATTTTTCTTCTCCCTTTTTTTTACTCTCTCTACCATTCAATCTCCCCTAGAGCTCTGAATGACAGGTTTTTTGGACTGAATGACAATTCAGCATTCCTGTAAAATAAAGACCATAAGCGGAGAAAAAAAACAATTGAGGGAAATACGGATTTTCCTCTAGGTATATATACCCAGAAGAGAGAATTATATGAGAGAAACCGGATCAGTAGAGAGTACGCAGGGAGGCGTGGAAAAATACTTTTTTTTGCGTCATAAATTATTTTCCAGGAAAAAACAGGCCCAGGTGGCAACAATATCAGATCAGTCAGAGGGTGTTACAAAACCGTTACGCACAGCAAAATTAACAAGATCGACACTGTTTTTCATATCAAATTTTCGCAACAGATTGGCACGATGATGGTCAATTGTACGTGGGCTGAGACAGAGGATGTCCCCCATCACCTTGCTGGTATGACCTTCCACCACCAGATTCAGCACTTCTCTTTCTCTCTTGGTGAGCGTTTCAAAAGGAGAGCTGCGATTGTTACGGTAGGCCGATATGACATCATCGGCAAAATCCTGGGACAGAAACGGTGACAGATACGATTTACCATCCTGGATCCGCTTGATGGCAAGGAGCAGTTCCTCATCGGAGTCCTCCTTCATCAGATACCCATCGGCTCCTGCCGACATGGCATGGTAAAAATACTGTTTGTTCTTATGCATGGTCAGCATTAGAATTTTCACATCCGGATAGTTTTTCTTTACCCGACTCACCGCCTCAATCCCGGTGAGTTTCGGCATGGAAATGTCCAGGATCAGCAGGTCAGGTTGAGTGGTCTTGAGAAATTCGAGCAGCTGCTCGCCATCACCGACCTCTCCAACAACTTTCAGGGCCGGATTATTACTGATAAGATTTCTGATACCGTGACGAATCAGAGCATGATCATCAGCCAAAAGTATGGTGTAGTAAGCATTCCCGGATTCCATTTTTTCTCCTTAACACAAAAGACATCTACATGTAACAATACTGTACAACTTATCTGAATCAGCTGACAAAATCAAGCACTACCGGACAGTGATCTGATCCATGAATATGCTGGTAAATGTCCGAACCCACAATTCTTTCCAGACTCCGGCTGTCAACACAGTGATAATCAATACGCCAGCCGACGTTCCTTTCCCGGGCCCGACTCCGATAGCTCCACCAGGAGTACTGCCGGGGTTCCTTATTGTTAAGACGAAAACTGTCTATCCACCCTGCCTCTGTATAGCTATCCATCCAGGCACATTCCTCAGGAGTGAATCCGGCATTTTTTCTATTCTGGGCCGGGTTGGCAAGATCAATATCTTTATGGGCCACATTGAAATCGCCGCAGACCACCACAGACTTCTTCGCGGCAAGGTCTTCAGCAAAGCTCTGCAGCAGCAGATTAAACTCATGCTTAAAGCCAAGACGACTTAAATCATTCTTTGAATTTGGGAAGTAACAGTTAACAAAATAAAAATTGTCAAACTCAAGGGTCAACACCCGCCCTTCATCATCAAACCGGGAATCCCCGATTCCTCTGATAACATCAAGGGGTTTTTCTTTGCTATATGTCACAACACCGGAATAGCCCTTGCGCACGGCACTGAAGAAAAAGCTGTGATATCCGGGAAGATTCTGCAGGGTTTCCGGTAGCTGCTCTGGCATGGCCTTGATCTCCTGCAGAGCAAGAACGTCCGGATCCATCTCCGCCAGGCTCTCCATAAAACCCTTTTTAAAAACTGCACGCAGACCATTCACATTCCAGGAGACAAGACGTTTGACACCGTCCCGCCTGTTCGGCTTCTTCTGTTTTCCTGGGGTAACATTGCGTTTCAAACAATCTCTTTCCAGTACGCAGCGATCACAGTGCGGCCCCACAGGCCTGCATGTCCCCTGTCCAAAAGCTACCAACAGAGAATTTATGGGAATCCAATATTTTTCAGCCAACTTTTCACGCAGCACCATCTCTGTCTGTTCTGGCGTTTTGGTCTCAACATAGCCCCAGATATTCATGATCCGGTGCACATGGGTATCAACACAGATTGCGGGAATACCAAAGGCTTGAGCCAGTACCAGGTTGGCAGTTTTCCTCCCCACCCCGGGAAGTGACAGCAAGCCGTCCATGGTACGCGGTACCTTTGAATCAAAATCCGCGGCCATCTTCTGTGGTAGAGCCGCAAGATATTTTGCCTTGTTTTTAAAAAACCCCACGGGATAAATAATCTTCTGCAATACTTTTTCATCAATCCCGGCAAGTTCCTGAACAGTCCCGACTCTGGCAAACAGGCGCTCGGAGGCTTCCGCTGTCACCTCATCCCTGGTCCTTGCCGATAAGATGGTGGCAACCAGTACCTTAAAGGGATCCTTTGTCTGCACGGCAATCAAATCCACCCCCGGAACCCGATAATCCCTCACTTCCTCTTCAAGGATCTCAATAAAACGCTCTATATCAATGTCCATATTCTCTGCCTGTCCAGTGTGTAACTGTCTGATAAATACTCCATCTACCTTAGCGGGTTCCCGGCCGGGAAACAAGGAAAGGATTGTTTTCATATTTGCACATTCAGCCTACCATGTTTACAATGGCATCATAATGAAAAAAAAAGCAACCCTCCATCCACTTCCTGTCAATCAGCAGGAATGTGTAGCCCGAGGCTGGGACGAGATCGATATTGTCCTGGTTACCGGAGATGCCTATGTTGACCACCCATCATTTGGAGTTGCCCTGATTGGCAGACTCCTGGAAAACAATGGTTACCGGGTGGCTATACTCGCCCAGCCACGGTATGACACCAATATCGATTTTATGCGATTTGGCAAGCCCCGCCTTTTCTTCGGCATTACCGGCGGAAATCTGGACTCCATTGTTGCCAATTATACCGGTAATGGCAAAGTTCGGGAAAAAGATGCTTACTCACCTGATGGCAACCCCTGGTTTGGTGACAAAAGAGATAAAAGTGAGCGGCGGCGTCCTGACCGGGCCTCAATACTCTATGCAAATATTGCCCGTTCCGCCTTTAAAAATGTTCCGATAATACTTGGCGGCGTGGAGGCCTCTTTGCGCCGATTTATCCACTATGATTACACACAGAAAAAACTGCGCGGCTCACTGCTCAGTGACGCCAAGGCAGACCTTCTGGTTTACGGCATGGGCGAACAGGCCATTCTTGAAATTGCCAGGCGACGACAGAAGAATCAGGACCTGAGCGATATTGTCGGTACCTGCGAGCGACTCACAGAAAAGACTTTTGCGGGAAAAATGAAAAAAGAGGGATACAATATCACCCTCATGCCATCATGGCAGGAAATACATGGGAACAATGCTCTGTTTCTCCGTGCTGAAAAAGAGGTGGATTCCCAGGCAAGAAGTTATGCAGACAATCGCCTTGTTCAGCAACAGCAGAGTTCCTGGATAATTCAGCACCCCCAGCCCCCTGTACTCAGTACCAGCGAGATGGACAGCCTCTACGAACTTCCATTTACCCGCTGCGAGCACCCGTTATTTCCCAATGTCCCTGCAGCCAGAATGATCCAGCACTCCCTGACCATCGTCCGCGGCTGTTCTGGAAACTGTTCCTTCTGTGCCATAACCCGCCATCAGGGACCGGCCATCACCAGCCGCAGCCGCCAATCACTGCTGAATGAGGCAAAAGAACTCAGCTCCATGCCTCATTTCACAGGAACCATCACCGACCTCGGTGGCCCCACAGCAAACCTCTATGGTGTTTCCTGCAGAATCGGATCGTGCAAAAAACATGACTGCCTTTTCCCGAAGGTGTGTAAGAATCTCCAAGTGAACGAAAAATCTTTTCTGACTCTTTTACGGGATATATCATCACTGCCGAAAGTGAAAAATATCTTCATCTCTTCGGGCCTGCGTCTTGAACTCCTGCAGAAGACCCCTGCCCTTTTTAAGGAAATAATCCGCGCCCACACCCCCGGTTCCCTGAAAATTGCCCCGGAACACACCGATTCTGAGGTACTGGACATCATGCACAAGGAGTCCCACAATCAACTCCTGCAATTCCTGAAGCTTGGCCACAAACTGAGCCGTGAACTGAAAAAAAACGTCCGTTTTACTCCCTACATCATATCCTCGCACCCCGGTTGCACAGAATCCCACACTGCCGGCATGGCAAACACCTTACAGAAACTGGGTCTTGAGCTGAGGCAGTTTCAGGACTTCACTCCTACTCCGGGAACCCTGGCCACAGCCATGTATGTGACGGGACTGCATCGCGATACCGGCAGACCGATATTTGTTGCCCGCGGACAATCGGAACGGATGAAACAGCGACGTATCCTGGAACGTCTCCTCCATTCCAGCCAGCCTGCCCATAAACGCAAATTCACCAAAAAGAAACCCGGCACTCTCTCTTCTGCCAGGCGTAGAAAAAAAAGACCTTAACTGGTGCCTGCCTCTGCATTTTTCGTAAACGTCTACGATAAAAAAACCGATCAGCTTTACATACTCTTCAATAATGAGATAGTATTATCATAGAGGGATCATCTCGACACCGCTCGGTTGCGACTGCCGAAAGCACTAGAGGCACAACCTGATCTCCCAGACAAACACAGATGTTTTCAAAAATATATTTTAAAGCCCTGGCTCTTCCAGCGCTGATCATTGTAATTTATACCGCAGTCATCATGCTGTTTGTGTCACCCAAAATTGAAGGACGAGCCGTATACCTTGAAGAAAAAACCGGCAAGGCACATCTCCAGGAAATCGCCACAGTGGTTGACTCTGCAGCCCGCGAGCTCAAAAGTTATCACAAGAGTTCCATTACCCAGCATAAAGACGAACTGAAGAATATCACAGATGTGGCTTTTACACTGGTGAACGAGCTCTACGTATCATCCCAGCCAGAGGCCATAAAAAAACAGCTCCTGACCGACGTCCAGTCATTCAAGATAAATCTCACCAATTTTTATGATCAGAACGTTCAGGACAGCACCCCCGAAGAACTGCAGAAAACAATCAAAAACTTCGTCAGTCTCCACAGGTATAATAATGGTAGCGGCTATTTTTTTATTAACAAAAAGACCACCTCCATTCTCCATCCAATCACGCCTGAGTTTGAGGGAAAAGATCTGAAAGACCTGAAGGACGAAGAAGGGGTCTACTTTATCAGGGAATTTTCCAGAATTATCCAGGAAAAAAAGAAGGTTTTGTTGCCTACAAATGGATAAACCCCAGAAGTGGCAAGATTGAAGATAAAGTAAGCTACGTTTTCTCCTTTGAACCATTTGACTGGATTATCGGTTCAGGCACATACCGTGAAGAGGTTGAGCAGGAAAAAAAAAGAAAGGCTATCGATTATGTCTCCAAACTCCGCTATGGAAAAAATGAATACTTCTATATCAGTAACTATGATTCAGTGTTAATCAGCCATCCCACTCTTCAAGGCAGGGATATGTCCGATGTAAGAGACCCTGAAGGAACTCTCATCATACCTCCACTGGTCAAAATCGCCAGGGAGCGAGGGGAAGGATTCCACAGTTACTCATGGAGTAAACTTGAGGGAGACGGAACACTTTTTAAAAAACTCACATTTGCCAGGCATATCCCAAACTGGAAATGGATCATCGGGACGGGCATGTACCTCGACAGCATTGAACGTCAGGTGAAGATTAAAAAACAGGAGCTGACAAAAAACCTCCGCAAACTCCTGGCAAATACCAGGATCGCGGCTACCGGATACATATACATATTCGATAGCAGTGGCAATATGATCCTTCACCCCAATTCCAACATTGAAGGGAAAAACTTCCTGAAACTCCTTAATCCCGGAAAAGACAGCTTTGTTTTTGACGATCTGGTCACTGCCTACAAGTCTGGAGACAAGACCCTTTATTACTCCTGGGACAAGCCCAGCGACAAGGGCAATTACATCTATGACAAGGTTTCCTGGATTACCTACAACGACGACTTTGGCTGGTATATCTGTAGTTCCGCCTACCTCGCTGAGTTCAACTCCACGGCCAATAAACTGAGAAAATATTTCTGGATTATCTCCTCCACCCTGTTTGCCTTCTCACTGCTCATCAGTATCTACTTTATCACACGGCTTGTCCGCCCCATTGAGACCCTTTCTCACAAAGCACTCCAGGTCAAAAATGGTAATTTGAAGGTCAGGTCCCACTTCAAGACAGATGATGAAATAGGTACTCTGGCCCAGACCTTTGATGCAATGCTGGATACCATAGAAGAAAACATTAACACCCTTGACAGGAAAGTATCCGAGCGGACAGAGGACCTGGAAACCATGGTCAAAAAGCTCGATTTTCTAGCCTCACATGACCCGATGACCGGGATTTATAACCGGCGAAAATTCTTTGAGCTGGCAGAGCAACAATTCAACAAATCCCCAACCAATCTTTACGCTGCCATGATAGACATTGATAACTTCAAAAAATCAATGACTCCTACGGCCACCCCACCGGTGATATTGTCATCCAGACAGTGACGAAAGCAATCGGTAAACTCATAAATCGGGATGCCATCTTTGGCAGACTGGGCGGCGAAGAATTTGCCATTATCTGCAGATACTCCATCCAGCAGGATGTCACGAAACAACTGAGCCGCATTCGAAAAGAAGTTGCGGCCCTGAAGATCAAGACGAAAAGTACGGATGTAATTCAGTGCACCATCAGCACAGGTGTTGCAAAGGCTGCTGAGAGCATGAAAAACCTTGATTCGCTGCTACACGAAGCCGACAAATTACTTTATAAAGCCAAAGGGTCTGGACGTAACAAGACAGTATTCAGGATCTAGATCCCATGTCCCCGATAAAAGAAATGCCGATAATGACAGGCGTCACCATCGGCATTTTTTCATTCAAACAAGAAGTGCGACCGCACTTACAGATTAACCACTTCAGCCACTCTTCTGAGGAAGCTTTTTCTTTGCATCTTCAACAGCATCTTCTGCATGTTCAACTGCTTCTTCAGCTTCTTCGGCGTGTTCTTCGACGCTAACTGCGTCGTCTTTGGTTCCGCCTCAGCCACTGCCGGCTGCAGGTGTATCAGTGCCAACTGCACTGGGTTTTTCACCACCTCAACCGCTGGCCCCGGCACTGCCTGGAACGGTGATACCGCCACCGGCCAGCAAGCCGACGACTCCGATTCCAGCAAGGATCTTTTTCAGTTCCCTTGTGTCCATGGTCTAATCTCCATAAGTAAAATATGCCCCGTTCCCCTTGAAAAGGGCAGGAAAAAGTCAGTCTTTTAAGGACTGTGCCTTTAATTAAGAAAGATTATCACATTTTCACAGTGCTTGTCAAAGAGATTCTATTCAACAAATTCATTACATATCAAGATCATCCGGTGCAAAAGTAACCACATCGCTCACACTCCCTCGACCAGATATCAGCATAAACAGCCGATCCAGACCCATTGCAATACCAGCGGCACTCTCTATTTTTGCAAGATCTCGCAGAAACCGTTCCGGCATCTTTTTTCCTTTTCCGCCTCCAGGCAGGTTCTTCATTCCAGCATATT
>JAJRQL010000225.1 GCA_024280265.1 Deltaproteobacteria bacterium | reverse complement strand
AAAAGAGCCCCCACAGACTGATGGTAATCATCAATATTACAAGTATCGAGCGGGTGCGGCGGCGTGCCAGAGAAGCCCAGGCAATTTTACACGTTAGTTTAAACATGATGGATCGCCTCGACGGGATGAAAACGGTTAACTTTGAGGATGGGGTAGAGGGTGGACAATACTGAAAGACAAAACATTATTGCCATATCCCGGATGATTACTATCGGCATAAAGGCCGCAGGCATCTCTGATGCTGCAAGCCCGTACTGTTTAAACTGTTCTTCCATACCGGAAAAGGCAATTGGATAAAGCTGGAAATAATATGCAATGGCGCCACCAATCAGTCCGCCGATAATCACGCTCACAAGAGCCAGCATACCGCTTTCCAACAGAAGTTGAGTCAGGATCTGATTTGGAGTGGTGCCAATGGCTCGCAGGATGCCGATTTCCCGAATCCTGGAAAAGACGGTTAGCAGAGTATAGATCGCAATGACGAAAAAAATGACAATAAAGATAATCCCAAGGGTGATATAACCGAAGACGGAATCAAGTTGCATGGCCTTTACCAGCCCAGCCATTGTCTCCTTCCAGCATGTTGACTGGTATTCCGGACCGATGTCTTTTCCTATAATTGCGGCAAGTTGTTCCGCCTGTTCCGGATGTCTGGGTAGAACAATGAAATGAGTTGCAATGTTTTCGGAGGCCATGATCTGATCGAAATAGCCTTTGGCAAGAAAGGCGGAGTTGGCATCAAATTCAAAAAGACCAGTCTGAAAAATCCCTTTTACGATGAGATTATCCGCGGCAAATGAATAATCTGCTCCGTTGCCGATAAAGGCAACCTCATCGCCAATATCAAGTTTTAATCGTTTGGCAAGTTCCTGGCCGATATAGACTTTGTTGGTATCGATCGTTTCGAGATACGCACCTTTTACCAATGAAGAAAAAAGCCTTGAGAGTTGTTTTTCCTTTTCCGGTTCAATGTCGGCCAACATCCCTCCCACGGCCTTTTCATTCACTGAAAAAAGTACAAAAGATTCAAAACGGGCACCGAATGCTGCGATATCTTTATTGGTTTTTAATTTTTCTGCGACAGCTTTCTCATCAAAGATCAGATGGTCACAACTTGGATTGTCCCGGAAATCTTTTTCTGTGATCTGAATGTATCCCGGATAGATTTCGACACTGTTTTTTATCATGGTGTTATGGGAGCCATCCATCCATGCTGATGCGAAAACGAGAAGAGTAGTCATTATCGAGGTCAGGAGCACCGTCACGCTGCTACGGTTTCTTGAGGCTGTGATGTTTCTGAAAGCAAGTTTTAAAAACATGGGAATGTTACGTTTTAAGTTACCTGGAATACCGTTTCAGTGCCCTCTTTGTGAAGTACGATCTGTCCACTTCTATATCAAAAGCAGCGTTGGAAATTTCAATGATGGTTGTGTTTCCAGCCTTTTCCGGTTCTTTCGGAAGCATTATCCATCTGGTTGGATAAAATTTTCGCCAAATGGCTTAACATCGGTATAGCTGAGTACTCGAATGAGGGTCCCATCCTCATCGTAATAGCTGACTGTGGTAGGCAGGAGATACTGTTTTGAGACGACCATAATAATTTTGCCCCAGACCACTGCGGCATTTTCACCTGGCAGTAATTCTATTGTGTATTCCTCATCTGTGTCCCTGAGCAGTTTTTTGCTGTAATCCTTACTGAGAGAACTTTCCTTGACCAGATCATCGTTTGTGAAGTCGCTGCCCATCCAGCTCTGCAACATCATGGAGGCCGGGATCTTGATTGTCTTTTCAATGCGCGGCACATATTGCCACATGGAGTTGTCCATTTTCAGAAATGTGATGCCTTTATCTTTCCCGGGATAGAGTATTTTAATAAACGATTTTTCATTACCGATGGAGTAGCTTTTCAGCTTCATGGTGCGTTTGGCCCGCTTGGTTTGTACTACCATGGTCATATTCATCACAGCGGTTTTGCCGTTCAGGTTGTGTTCGACTTTGTTGATGATCTCGTCGGCATTTTCTGCATAGGATGAGGGTGGCAGGACGCAGGTGGCAATACATACCAACAGCAGGAGGAGAGAATTTGAAAACGTTCTTTTATATTGTAATACCATGTACAAGTACCTTTTTTTGTTGTGGTTTACAAATTTAATGTTTTGTTCAACCGGTTCATCATGAGAGAAGGTGAGAAAAGGGGGCAGAACTATTTCTCATTCTCAGGAATAGAGCCAGGAAAATTTTACCACTCCGGTTCTGGTAGGATTCAATTCGACCTATTTGCAACTTCCACTCCTGAATATTGCCCAGGTGATAGCGACAGTCAGACCAGTGCTGAACATTACTTGACGATTGTGACCCCGCTGAATTATATGGTGGGGATAATTCGACAATATTATTCGGGATCGACGTAGCATATTTTATTGGTAGCATATACCCGATTGGAAGACAAATAATAAATCTGTCCCCATTTTTTAAGAACGAACCAGATATTCAATTCAATCGGTTGCTCTGTCTAATAAATGTACATCTTCTTGGTTTTCTCTCCGCAAGATTGTACAGAAATTAGACACTTCTTTATTCTGGATCTCCTGCGCAACAGGAGGTAATGTTTTTGTCATGGAACATCAAGTGGTTGGGTAGGTGTCCGCTCGTAACTACCAAACTGGCACGCCATATGCAAGAAAAAGGCAGAAACAACGATTTCAAATATGATGGAGGTTTCAGATGTTTCGACATGGTATCAATTGTGGTGGATGGGGGTGCAATCCTGGCGGGTTTTTTCTCGGACCACAGGGCATGGGTTTTTTCCCTGGCCCACTTGGAACAATCATTACTATGCTTTTCTGGGGTGTTTTCCTTTACCTGTTAATTAAGGGGGTTCAACTCCTTTTTTCAACTGGCCAAAGGAGATCGGTAAAAACAGACACCGCCGTAGAACTGTTAAGAAATCGTTACGCTCAAGGCCGGATCAGCCGGGAAGAATTTCAACAAATACAGAAAGACCTGCAATAACATGCGGTCAATAAACAAACTCTTGATTAAATCAGGAGAAAAACAACCTTTAAGGAGAAACGTTATGAAATTAAAAAGAAAAATGACTGTAACTGTTTTAGCCATCTCATTGGTAGCAGGGGTTGCCCTTGCCTCAACCGCCAACGCATTCGGCCCGGGCAACGGCATGATGGGCGGTAAAGGCATGAGGGGCGGAGGACAGGGTTGTGGCTGTGGAGTAGCCTATAACACTGGACCAGGAATGCGAAACATGATGATGACACCAGGTGGTTGCGGAATAGTTGGCAACTGCGCACCAAGAATGGGAAATATGATGATGTCCGGTGGAGGATGTGGTACTCTCGGTGGAGCCATCAACCCGGTGATGCTTGCAAAACGAAATCAATTCCTGGATGCTACCAAAGAATTGCGGAAACAGATCTACGACAAACAATTCGCCTACATTGAGTCAAGTCGGAACCCGTCAATAACTCAGGGGGAACTTCAGGCCCAGCAAGAAGAACTCTTCACTCTGCGCCAGGAATTGTTGGCTAAACGTCAAGCCATCTTTACAGCACCATAAGTAATAGCTGAGCATCCTTTTGGGTGTTTAGCTGAGATAAGGCGAAATGATGTGTGTTCTTGTTAATACAGCACAGCTTTTCGCCTTTTTTTATGTCCAGAATCCGTGAGCGTCGGTCCTGTAGAAAAACACGTGATTTTTAATGGTTAAAACGAGGCACTGTTGCCCCCCCGTTTTCTTTATATATTTTTTATCCGGCAGGTTACTCAGAGTCTTGCCCACAGCGGGGAAGGGGATGAAATGGTATCCGGGACAGGTCGTCAGGAGGCCTGATTGTTCCTCCGCTCACGTCTCGCATTCGCAGTCCAGTGACGGTTTCACAGAGGTCTCCATCGGAGTCAATAATCCATAAGTCAAAGAGCAGTTCTTCCGTTGTCTGAGATGTGGCTGTGACGATGGTGCTGTATTCTTTCCCGGCAAGGGTTGGTTGGAGGATGTATCGTTTGGCAAAGCTGACTGGAAATGGTACGAAATCTGCCAGGCATTGTCCCAGAACAGATGCAGCATGCATGGCACCGTCAAGAAGGAAGGGGGAACCCATCTCTTTCTCTATGATGTGTGGCACTCCTGGAGCCCGTGCCTGAAGGGTCGTCCAGCCAATGTTTCCACAGATTTGTAGTGATCCTTTGATGGTGTGGTAGCTGGGGCCAAAAGGAACCAGTTCCCGATAGATCCGTTCTGCTGTTATCTGCAGGGGACTGTCTGATGGAAAGATCGGGATCTCCGAGACCATTATCGGAACGTTGGGAAAAGATATTTGTACATGTTCTTTTATCCTGCTTATCTTTCTGAACTGTATCCTGCTGAGAAGTTTGAGCTGGAAATCATTGCGGCTGTTATCACTCTTTTCATCATACTCTATAATAAGGGAGAGCCTGTCGATTCCATCCGGAACAGTCAGGAGTTTTAAGAAACGTACGTTCTGCATGGTGTTGATGTTGCTGTCCGGGCGAATTTTCCGGGCAGCTTCAGCCAGAAGCAGCATGCTTTCCACGGCTGGAAATATTATTGTACCATTAAAACAATGGTCTCTGTACCAGGGGCGCACCGGTACCTGCACGGTCTGGCGGATAGTCATTATTGTCAACCAGCGGGAAAACGTTCCCAGAGCGCAATGGTTTTGGCGTCGATCTGCACCGGGATTCCATCGGTGTTAACTGCGCAGTGCCTGGTGAATCCTGTGCAGATTATTTCTCCATCCTCTACCCGGGTGATGACATAGTCGAACTGCAGCTTCACCAGCTCCAGCTTTGCAGGTCTGGTGTGGATGTACATGAGGTCATCATAGAAGAGGGGAGTGTAGTAGTTGAGCTCTGTTTTTATGATTGGATAGATGTAGCCACTCTCTTCGATTTCCTTGTAAGGGTAGTTGGCTCCACGCATAAGTTCTGCTCTGCCAAATTCAAAGTACCTCAGGTAGTTGGCGTGATATACAACTTGAGAACGGTCGGTGTCCACATAGAGGGTTCGCATCTCGCAGCGATGCCAGCTAAGACCACTGTTGGCATCTCTTACATGATGGGGATGGTCGGTCAGGGGCTGAGAAAGAAAAGGTCTGGGGCGCATGATCTTATACTCCTCGGAAGACTATACAGCAGTTGGTTCCACCAAACCCGAATGAATTTGACAACACATGCTCGTAGCAATGTCTGCGGATTTTATCCGGTACCACATCGATGTCATCAAATGCCGGATCTGGAATGTGATTCACCGTAGGGAGCAGAAGGGACTGTGACATGGCTTCAATGGAGAGTACAGCTTCTATGGCAGCAGAGGCTCCGAGGCTGTGTCCTACCTGGGATTTGTTTGCTGAAATCGGGATGGCACTGATCTGCCTGCCGAAGACTTGGCGGAGACAGTCGACCTCCGTGGCATCCCCCGTGGGAGTAGAAGTTCCGTGAGCGTTTATTGACCCAATGTCTGCAGCACTGATCTCTGCGTCGTCAATGGCTTCGTGAATGGCGCGGACTATGGTTTCCTTATTGGGTCTGGTGAAGTGTTTTGCATCAGATGTCATACCGATTCCCGCAACTTCCGCTTTTTTCTGAAGACCCAGTGATACTATTTTTTCTTCTGCTGCAAGGAGTAGTACCCCGGCTCCTTCTGAGAGCACAAAGCCTTTACGATCGAGACTGAAGGGACGAGATGCCTGGCTCGGATCCTGGTGAGCCCTATCCTTGGGCCCTACCTTTATGGTGGCAAGCATGTTGGCGAAACCCTGGATGATTTCCGGGATGATGCAGGTTTCAACACCGCCCGCGAGGACGAAATCACAGTCGCCATCCCGGATCATTCTGGCTCCCATTGCTATGGCGTGGTTTCCTGAAGCACAGGCTCCCTGCGGGGAAAAGATGGGCCCTGTAAACCCAAGGAGCATTCCCGCTTTTCCTGCCGGGAGGTTGGCGCACACATTGGGGAGCAGGTAGGGGCTCACCTTAAGGGGACCGCGGTTCACGTAATTGTCCACGGCGATTCGGTAGGAATCCGTCCCGTTTAAGGCAGAACCAATGAGACAGGCTGTCCTGGGGCTGGTCTGGGGATCCATTTCAAGGCCTGCATGAGCCAGGGCCTGTCGGCACATCTCCATGGTAAGAAAGACATAGTCAGCATTCCAGATACTGGCCTCTTTTGCGTTGACATAGGGGAGTGTTGCCGGGTCCCAGTCGGGGATTTCCCCAACAACACTGGAGCGGCTTGTGGTCTCGCAACGGCTCACCTTGCGGAATCCGGCCTTTCCCTCAGTGGCTTCAGTCCAGGTCTTGGAAAAAGTATTGCCAAGGGAGGTTGCTGCAGCGTATCCGGCTACAAAGACCCTTCTGTTTAATGGCGTTTTCATGGCTTATCAGTTTATTCGTCTGAAGACAGCACAGGAGTTGCATCCGCCAAAACCGAAAGAATTTTTCAAAATAAATTCTTGCTCCAGTTGACGTTTTGTATTGGCAACACAGTCGATTTCAATTTCGGGATCTGCCTGATAATTGATGGTCGGCGGCAGCATTCCATCCCGCATTCCCTGGAAGGCAAAGATTGACTCAATGACACTTGATGCCCCCATGGCATGGCCGATAAGAGACTTGTTGGCCGTAACCGGTGGTGTTTGGGTACCGAAAAGTGCGGTGATTGCGTCATATTCCACTCTGTCGCCAACCTTGGTTGATGCTGCATGTCCGTTGATTGCGGCAATATCAGCAGCTGTGATACCGGCATCGGCAATGGCTTGTTCCATGCAGCGTTTGATGGTGTCAAAATACGGGGCCACAAAATGGTGGGCATCGGAGGTCATTCCCCATCCGGCCAGTTCTACGGAAGCTGAGATTCCGTGTGTCTTTGCAAACGCGGGAGTTGCCAGAATCACGGCTCCTGCGCCTTCTGAAATAACAAAACCGCGCCTGTTTATGGAAAATGGCCGGCTGGTGGTTTCAGGAGATTCCACTTTGTCGTTCTTGGGAATATATACGCCGTTCATGGTGTAAAAACCAGCCACAATGGGTTCAACTAGAGCAAAATCGACAGCACCGCAGATAGCGACATCGGCACGGTTCTGAGCCAGAAACATGGCTCCTGTGATGATGGAGGTCAGGCCGGTGGCACAGGCCGCAACTGGGGTGACAATGGGGCCCTGGGTTCCAGTCTGAATGGCGATTTTGCCACCCACCATATTGATACAGGAATTGGGATTTGCGTATGGATGAGGAAGTCTGTTTTCAGCCTGGAGGCGTCTGTCGGCATGCAATACCGCATCAAGCCCTCCAATGGCCGAACTATAGGTCATTGCAACACGCGGTGCAAGCTCTGAGCTTATCTCTATTCCAGAGCGCTCAAGGGCGCGGGCCACGGAGAGCATACCATACTTGAATATGGGTGAACTCCAGCTGGCCTGGTGTCTGGCGGAGAGGAAGGGGTAGTCTTCCTCGTCGATATCCGGTACCTCGCCGGCAATGCGGACGGGAAAATCATCCTTCAGGGGGAAGCGCGAAAGAGTTGCGATTCCACTCTTTCCTGCCAGAGCAAGCTGCCACTGTTGCTCAAGGTCACTGCCCAGGGCGGAAATGGCATCAAAGCCAATGATGACAGGGTTGGATGTGGCCATGAGCGGTTACCAGGGGATGAACTGATAGAGTTTTGCAAACATTTCATATACTTCTGTCCAGTTTTGCAGGTCTTTTGCAGTTTTTATGTGGGCCCGTTTGTTGACCATGACCCAGCTCATATGGGCAGCGCCATCTTTACAGGTAGAGCAGTCTCGGGTTTCGGAGGTGCAGCAGCGGTGGACAGTTTTCAGGTCGGAGGCCCAGCGGATGAAGTTGGTGAGCCGTTTCGGTTGCGGGTCACGGTTGTCGCGTGAAATTGTCACAGAGGGGCATTCGTTCCAACCGAATCTGCGGCCCAGCATTTCACCGGTAGTGATGACTTGATGATAGTATTTTGATGAAATAACTGTGCCGGGGTATGCATCCAGCATCCCATCCATTTCCTCACGGATGGCCACCAGTTCGTCTTCCTGCCAGGAGAAGCCGTTGACATCTTCGTCGTTGGAGAGCAGCTGCATATGGACCTTCAGCCCCACATTTTCTATCTTTTGGATGATCTTTTCTGTTTTTCCCAGCTGTTTGGGTGTGATGGTGTAAAGATAGTAGGCGTGGGGATCGCCCTCATAGTTTGCACTTGTTACCTTGAAGGTATCCTGGCCGCGGAGGGTGGTCTCATCTTCGGCATCACCCCAGAGGGAGAGGCCCACCATCATATCCGGGAAGCGATCCCGATCCACTTTGATTAGACCGTTGGTGGCACAGAATGTCGGTAGGTGTTTGTAAAATGCCTCAATCCTGTCCATGCAGAGGGTCGGCTCGCCGCCGATGAGAATGGCCAGATTCACACCACGGTCCATCTCCTTTTCCACAAAGGCATGCCATTTATCAATATCCTTCTCTTCTGCCGCCCGCTCATGTTCACCGGAGGAGAAGAAAAAACAGCCCTTGCAACGCAGGTTACAGCGGTCCGTGACGTCATAAATGGAGCTACGGATATTGAGTCTGGATATCCTTTTATAGCGCTCATACCAGTGAGCGTCGAGCAGGGAACTTACTGTTTTCATAGTTTTTTTACTTGTATATTATTGATCCGCTTCCGGGGGTTCAAGCAGCTCAGAGCAAAGATTATCTCCCTTCTCGTACCCTTTCACCCATACTGCAAGGTAGGTGTCAACGTAGTCCAGCCAGGCAGAAAAATGGAGAGGATTGGTTGCATGGCGATACATGCGGGCTGTGACCACGGCACTGCCGGCAGCATAGTGACGACAGTCATCACAGTCTGTATCCGGTACGCAGCAGGAGGCGGCCCGGTCCCACTGGAGGTCGGTACGATACTGGCGAAAGGATCTGCCAAGGCCGATATCTGTTGACGGGTTCATGCGTGGGTAGGAACAGGAGAAAAGATCGTGTAGTCCTTTTTCGTGGGTGTGTGATACTATATTGTATGGAGAGAAAATTACGGTTTCTGGAAACTCTGTCAGCAGCT
The DNA here is from genome assembly GCA_024280265.1 of Deltaproteobacteria bacterium. Lineage (GTDB taxonomy): Bacteria > Desulfobacterota > Desulfobulbia > Desulfobulbales > Desulfocapsaceae > Desulfocapsa. The sequence goes on along the minus strand of JAJRQL010000225.1, from coordinate 1,396 downwards.
CTGTCATGATGGTTCGGGTTTCGGCGAGTGTTTCCGGGGTATGACGGAGGTGGCCGCTGTAGCCAACGGGAGCTGAAAACATATTGAAGGTGATCTGCTGATTATTGGCAGCAAGGGTCTCAGTGACTTCCCGGGCCTGGTCAATATTCACCGGGGTGAAGGTGTAGACCCATATGGCACGGGGATCGTCCTGGTAATTATCCATCTGGCGGATCAGCATGTCTTTTGCCTTTCTGATTTCCAGACTGGTGCTGTCATTTCCCCAGACAGAGATGTGAATGCGATAAGCGATTTCTCTGGGCAACATCATGAGACCGTTGCTTGCAATACACCCCAGCGGGATGGTGTCGTAGCAGGTTTTGCAGAGTTCTGGCACATAAGACGGTTCGGCACCAGCGAGAACCACGAAGGTGATGCCGCGCTCTTTTTCCGCCTCCATAAGCTGTTTCCAGTCTGCGGTACTGAGGTTTTCTCTGGCAAACTGTTTTTCCCCTTTGAAATAGTAACAGCCCTCGCAGCGGATGTTACAGCGGTTACTCATGTCGTAGGTGGATTCGCGCATGAAAAAGTATTTTCGCACCTTCTCAAAACGCTCTTTTATAGCTGGAACAGCGATAATGTCAGAGAATTTGTACTCTTTTGTTTTGTTGCTGTTTGTCATTGTCAGCTCAGTCGCTTACTCTTTTTCTGCCAATTTAGTGTCGATGTACTCTGCGATGATTCGGACAGTGGTTAATTTCGGGTAGTCGTCTTCATCAATCCGAATGCCGTACTCATCGCGAAGAACCAGAGCAATGGTGGCAAGATCCATGGAATCAATACCCACCTCATCCACCAGATCAAGGTCCGGCTCAAAGCTTTCAGGGGTGACGTCTTCCAGCTTCAGTTCATTAATTATAATTTCAGCAATACGGGTGATTGTCTGGCTTGCATCTGTTGTCATAGTGTACTTGTTGCTCCTTTATGGGGGATCAGCACCAGTCTGCCGGAACAGACTTCCTGCTGTGCGCTGGTTATTTTGAAAGAGTAGTTATACTCTTTTTTATCGCTCTTTATTTCAATATCCAGAATCTCATCGGGCCGGATAATTTTTTTAAATTTAACGCGTGAAACGCTTTCCAGCGAACCGTTTATTCCAAATGCTGTGCGCATGACTTCTGTCACCATACTCAGCTGGGCTATTCCGGGTAAAATGGGGTCGTCGGGAAAATGTCCGGAAAACCAGGGAGAGTCCGGCTTTGCGCTCACCCTGGCCAGCATGGAATTATTCTGATCCAGTTCTGTTGCAATACATGAGTGCCACATGGTGCTGCGTTCCTTGAAGTACAGTTTTTAGCACCATCTGCTTGTAACAGGAAAAGTCGAAAAATTCAAATGATCAGATGCTGTTTTTTTT
>JAJRQL010000224.1 GCA_024280265.1 Deltaproteobacteria bacterium | reverse complement strand
TGGTAGTGATAGTTCCCAGCTAGGAATATTCAGTGCTGCAGATGCACTCGAAAAAGCCTACGATGAAGGATTGGATCTCGTAGAAGTTTCTGGCAATGCCAACCCGCCGGTATGCAGAATAATGAACTATGACAAGTTCAGATATGAGCAGGCGAAAAAGTTACAGGAAGCAAAAAAGAAACAGACTACTGTCGAGACCAAAGAAATCAAATTTCGACCAAAGACCGAAGAACATGACCTGAACTTCAAGTTAAAACATATCAAGAAATTCCTTGGTCAAAAAAATAAAGTTAAACTTACCATGCGTTTCCGTGGACGTGAAATCGTCTACTGCCAGACTGTTGGTCTGGAAGCCATGAATAAAATTGCGGCAGCCCTTGAAGATGACGCTGTCATTTTACAGCCTCCTAAAATGGAAGGTCGCCAGATGGTTATGTTTGTCGGTCCCAAGACCTGATAAAAATCATTCCGGACAATAATTATACATTATTTTAAGAATTCCCTGTTACAGGATAAGGAGTAATAACAATGCCTAAGATGAAAACAAAAAGAGGCGCAGCTAAGCGTTTCAGTAAAACCGGTTCTGGTAAAATCAAACGCTCCAAAGCCTTTACCAGCCATATCCTGACCAAAAAATCAACAAAGAGAAAACGTAATTTACGTAAATCCGGCCTGGTTGACTCGGCAAACGCCCCAACCATCAGAAAAATTCTGCCTTATCTCTAGGCCATTTCTGGACAGGCGCTAACCAGCAGATATCTTGATAAAAAAATACAATACCGGAGGACTTGTTCCTCTGATTTCAAAGGAGTATTGCGATGCCACGCGTTACCAGGGGCTTTAAAGCCCGTAGAAGAAGAAACAGAGTCCTGAAACTTGCCAAAGGGTACAGAGGTGGGAAATCTCGTCTTTATCGTACAGCCACAGAGGCTGTTGACAAAGCTCTATGTTATGCCTACCGTGACAGACGCACCAAAAAACGTGATTTCCGTCGCCTCTGGATCACACGTATCAGTGCTGGCGTGAAGATGAACGGGATGAACTATTCCAGATTTATCGGTGGATTAAAGAAGGCAAATATTGACCTGGATCGTAAGGTTCTTGCCAATATGGCCATCCTTGACGCACCAGCTTTCTCCAAAGTTGTGGATCTTGCCAAAGCGGCAAACGCCTAACACATATACTATCCTGCCTGCCGCAGTATCGACTTTTTCATCAGACGGGTATGGATATGGATATTTTGATTGTGCCGGTTTCGATTCTTATTGGAACCGGCATACTGTTTTAACGAGTACCTACCTTACAGATCGATCATGGAGCAAGAACTAGTCAGTTTACAGAATCAGGCGCGGGAACAATTGGCCACCATCCAAAATACCAGCCAACTGGAAGCATTCCGAATTCGGTTTCTTGGCAGAAAAGGTCAGTTTTCTACCATCATGAAACGCCTTGGCAAGGTTCCCAAAGAGGATAAACCTCGCCTGGGACTGTTGGCCAATGGCGCCAAAAGAGAGATCGAGGCCCTGTACAGTGAAAAACAGACTGCCCTCGCATCTGGTGACAGCGGTGTGTCACAATGCTGCAACACCATAGATCTGACTCTACCTGGACGTAAACCTGTTCCAGGTAAACTGCACCCTGTCACCCAGATAATGAATGAAGTCTGCTCCATCTTCGAGGGGCTTGGCTTTGCTGTTGCTGAAGGTCCTGATGTTGAGCATGACCACTATAATTTTGAAGCCTTGAATATTCCAGCGCACCATCCCGCCCGAGATATGCATGACACTTTCTACGTAAGCGATTCAATTTTGCTGCGTACCCACACGTCGCCCATGCAGGCACGAATAATGGAAACCCAGCAGCCCCCCCTCAGGGTGATCGCTCCTGGGAAGGTGTACCGCTGCGACTCTGACATCACTCACACCCCCATGTTTCACCAGGTTGAAGGGTTTCTTGTTGATAAAAATGTATCCTTTGCTGACCTGAAGGGTGTTCTCACCATCTTTACTCAGAAGATGTTTGACAAAGAGCTTGAGCTGAGATTTCGTCCCAGTTTCTTCCCATTCACTGAGCCCAGTGCTGAGGTTGATATTGCCTGTGTAATTTGTGACGGCAAAGGTTGTCGTGTCTGTAAGCGTACAGGATGGCTTGAAATTCTGGGTGCTGGAATGATTGACCCTGAAGTATTTAAAAAAGTAGGTTATAACCCTGAAGTCTACAGTGGATTTGCCTTTGGTCTTGGAATTGAGCGAATCGCCATGCTCAAATACGGTATTGACGATATTCGGCTCTACTACGAAAACGATCTTCGTTTCCTCTCACAGTTCTAAATCATCTGCAGAAAGCTGCACCATAAGATAGAGATACCCCCATGAAGTTTACCCTCAATTGGTTAAAAGAATACGTTGATACCGGAGATTTAAGCCCGGAAGTGCTTTCAGAACACCTGACCATGCTCGGTCTTGAAGTTGACAGTGTAACGCCACTGTTTCCCGAACTGCAGCCCTTCAAAACTGCAAAAGTGATCTCTGTTGAGCAGCACCCCAATGCTGACAAACTTAAACTTTGTGAAGTGGCAGTTGGAGATGAAAGTTTTTCCATTGTCTGCGGTGCCCCCAATGTTCGTGAAGGCCTGGTAACTGCCATTGCCCTTGTCGGCAGTACCATGCCCGATGGCATGAAAATCAAGGCATCCAAGGTTCGCGGTGTCACGTCCCACGGAATGCTCTGCTCTGAAAGAGAACTTGGACTCAGCGAATCCCATGAAGGCATTATGGAGCTTGTCCCTGACACTGTCCACGGCATCCCTCTCCTTGAGGCACTGGGAATGGATGATCTCCTGGTTGAAGTGGATCTCACGCCCAACCGCCCGGACTGCGCCTCCGTCATAGGCATTGCTAGGGAAGTCGCTGGTATTACCCGGTCCAGGCTCAAACTTCCAGTTGATTCTGCAAGCCTTGAGCACTCTAATCAGAATTTTTCTGTGGATGTTGAAAATTCTGAGGACAGTCCTCGTTATGCCGTAAGGCTCATAAGAAACATTCAGATTGCCCCGTCACCGTGGTGGCTCAGAAAGCGTCTTCTCTCTATTGGACTACGGCCCATTAACAACGTTGTGGACATTACCAATCTGGTAATGATGGAGTATGGCCAGCCTCTGCATGCCTTTGATTACGATAAAATAGCTGGAAAAAAGATTCTTGTCAGACATCCTCTGCAGAACGAAAATACTTTCACCACCCTTGATGGAAAAGAACGAAACATTGATCCCAGTATGCTCATGATCTGCGATGCTGATGGTCCTATTGCCATTGCCGGCGTTATGGGCGGAATGAACTCCGAAGTAAGCGACGACACCAGTTCCATACTGCTTGAAAGTGCCTGTTTTGATGCTGTTTCCGTACGAAAAACTGCTCGGAAACTGAAACTTTCAACCGAAGCCTCCTATCGTTTTGAACGCGGCGTGGACCCTGGTGGCTGCGTCACTGCCATGGAGCGCGCTGTTACTCTTCTCTGCGAAATCGCCGGTGGTAAAGCTGCAGAAGGTGGTGTTGACTACTATAGCGGCATCAGACCCCTCAACTCCCTGAAACTCAGAATATCAAGGGCATCTGCATTATTGGGTATTGAGCTTGATTACGACAAAATAGCAGATGTACTTCAATCCATCGGGATTCGCTGTAAACCAAAAGATGATGACACCATCTGGGTTAATCCCCCCACTTTCCGTGTTGATATTGAACGTGAAGTTGATCTGATCGAAGAAGTGGCCCGGCTTATCGGCTATAATAAAATACCAAACAGCCTGCCTACTGTTAACCTCAGTTACCCTGAACAGGATCCAAAAAGAAAACTGCGCGCACAGGTTTCAACACTGTTATGTAATATCGGATTCTCTGAAGCTATCAACTATAGTTTTGTTACGGACAAACACCTAGATATGATGCAGCTCAACCAAGATGATTCTCGCAGGGCTGTCGTCCGCTTGCTCAATCCTCTCAGTGAAGAGCAGTCTGTCTTGCGTACCATGCTCCTGCCTGGACTCCTTGAGAATCTCAAAAGGAATATTAACTTCCAGAAAAATTCAGTAAAACTCTTTGAAATTGGAAAGGTTTTTACTCCTCAGGGAGATAACGAACAACCAATTGAAAAAGAACGGTTGTGCTGTATCCTGTACGGTCTCCGAGCAGGAGAAGCATCTCTGTTATATAACAGCGAAAAAAAAGTTGATATATTCGATGCAAAAGGCACAGGCGAGCTCCTCCTGGAAACCCTGCGTTTAACAGGATGTGGCGCAGAAGATTCGGTATACTTTCGAACACCTGATGAAAATGAGACAGAGACATATGCTGATCGCTCCCAATGCCTTCTCATAGATTCAGACCAGGGAGTCCTTGGACAGGTGTCCAGGATCAACCCTGAAGTAGCAAAACTGTTTGGCATTAAGCGGGATATCTTTTATATTGACCTTGATGTTGAACTGCTCTGCAGGCTCACTGCAGCTATTAAAAAATTCAGGCCTCTTCCTGTCTTCCCCGCAGTCAAGAGAGACATAGCCCTCTTGGTTCCTGCCTCGGTCAAGGCCGGGGATCTCCTCGATACAGTTCGCAAGAGCAAGGAGAAGTTCATTGAACAGTGTGAAATATTTGATGTCTACCAGGGAAGACCCCTTGAGGAGTGCATGAAAAGTATTGCCATATCTGTTACTTATCGTTCTCCGACAAAGACACTCACAGAGAAAAATGTTAACAAGTCCCATACAAAAATTATAAATACACTGACTTCCAAATTTAAAGGAAGCCTTAGAGAAGGTTAATATGAATAAAGGTAATCTCACCCGTAAAGAACTGGCTGAAGCCCTCACCACTCAACTTGGATACTCTCAGTCCACCTGTTCCGAACTGATTGATACATTTCTGGACAGGATGAAAAACCGACTGCTGGATGGTGAATCTATCAAACTTGTCCATTTTGGTACGTTCAATGTCAGGGACAAGCAACCACGTCGTGGCCGTAATCCGCGCACCGGTGAAACCATAACCATTAAGCCTCGGCAGATGATCTCCTTTCGCCCAAGTAAAAAAATGCGAGAACAGGTTAACGAATAAATATACTTTTACAGGGGGCAAATCGATAACTGAATGAGCGTAGAGATACCCGACAAGCTCTACTTCAAAATCGGTGAGGTCAGTAAATTGGCTTCTGTGGCTCCTCATGTTCTCAGATTCTGGGAAGGAGAATTTAATGAAATCCAGCCCAAACGTGCCAATTCTAATCAACGCCTCTACAGACGCGACGATGTAAAAGTTATTTTACAGATTAAGTCACTCCTGCACGAACAGGGCTACACAATATCCGGAGCTAGAAAGTATCTATCAGAACAGAAAAAGGTTCGAGAGACTTTACAAGCCGTCACAGACAGTACTTATCTTAAAACAATTAAAAAAGAGCTGCTTGCAGTGAAGGATATGTTACAAGAAAAGAGCTAGCGCTGGTTTTTTCCTATCGAGCATATATTGACAGGCTTCCTGCTCCGTGGTAAACAGAATCACATTTTCGGAACGTGGCGCAGTCTGGTAGCGCACTTGTCTGGGGGACAAGTGGTCGGAGGTTCAAATCCTCTCGTTCCGACCAGTTATAATTTCAACGGGTTAACTGATCTTTTGTTAACCCGTTTTTTTTATCAGGAGACGATTTGTTGACGCTTTTCATTTTACCTGTTACTACACTCCTTCATAACTTCACACTTCTCTTTTGATTTACAAAACAAACTGGTATATAAGAGAATGTAACTTATCAAGAGTAAGATCGGAGTTTCTGAAGAAGATAACAACAACCATCCTTTAGGTTCATTAAAAGATGGTGGTTTGCTACAGGCCAGCGTTGAAAAATTAGGATTTTCGTTCGAGACCAAGGCATGCGAAAAAATTTCACCAAAGGCATATGTGTGATATTCCAAGGATAAAACTTTGAACACAACACAGAAAGCGAGCGAAAAGGCAATTTTACAAGGTTGTCTACAGTTTTTATGGAGTAATACACGAAGATTTTGCTGTTTCGAAGGAGTTTTAATCCGGTTTTAACAGCAAAACTGTTAAAGGGTCGTAGGTCGTATTGTAACGATCAGGTTCTATTACAAAAAGGTTCTTAAATGAACCAACACAAAGGAGCAGTACAAAATGGCAGAAGGTACAGTTAAATGGTTTAATGATTCAAAAGGTTTTGGTTTTATAGAAGAAGAGGGAGGAAAGGATGTCTTTGTTCATCATTCAGCAATTCAGGGTGACGGTTTCAAATCTCTCGATGAAGGTGCACGAGTGACCTTCGATGTTGTTGATGGCCCTAAAGGACCAGCCGCAGAGAATGTTGTCAAACAGTAAGACCCTGTTTGGCAACTGAAAAAAGACCTCACATTTTGCGGGGTCTTTTTTTTCATGTTACTTTTACTCAAAATATAAACTACTAATAGGAAAACTCCTTGGCCAGAACAAATTATTCATACGAAAAGCGTCAGAAAGAGTTGGCGAAAAAAAAGAAGAAAGAGGAAAAAAAACTGCGCAAGCTCGAAAAACAAAAGATTTCTACGGATGAAAAAGAGGATTTCCCTCAGTAGAAAGATAACAATTTAAGGTGTTTCCCCGCGTAAGTAGCCTTCGACTCCATCAATCAGCTTCCATGAACATTCCAGGCATCCCCAATTGCCCCCGTCTGAAACAACACACATCTCCAACAATCCATCCTTAAATCCCCAAACCTGCAACCAAGGTACCCACGTTTTGTCGGGAAGGGAAAGTAGACCCAACCGCAAGTTGCGAAAAAAACCAGGTTACCAAATTTCCACCAGATTCATTTTAATACAAATCCAGATTACTGCGATTCACATCATTTTTTTGCCAATATCAAAAATTCAGGTTACCATTAGCTAAGTGATTCGGAAAACTTTTTAGAGTCGTTGGACTCTTTTCTGTACCCTCTGGGATGTAGGTGCCTTGATGGTAACTCTAAACTTCTGATTTCAAAAAGCTCTCATGGTTTCGTGTTTTTTATTACAGTTTTTAGGAGTAAAGCACTAAATAATTTCCCGCACCTGACCGAAAAGAAAAAGTACCCTCAAGACACGCCGGACGCCACTTAACCTCCAGGAGCAGTTAAAGGTCATTAATGCAATTTTGTACAGACTGCGGGGGAGTTCTCAACCTTTTTGGCAACAATACATCAAGCCTATGCTCTTCATGTATCCAACACAGAAAGGAACCTCTACCTCCAAAGGCAGTTTCCCCGAAGCAGGATGATGACGTTCTGGCCGATTCGATTCTCTGTGTCGAAAACGGGAAAATAATTCTGCGCTCAAAAGAAGGCTGGCAGCTCTGGAGTGCCTCTGTTGAAAGTAAGACCGAGTTAGCATCAGTCATGAAGGCGGCAAAACTCATTTATACTATCCGTAAAAGGCGAAAAAAGAAAAAATGAGCCTGATCAATCAAATCTGGCATACCACCTGATAATATGAGTGTCAGCATATCCATAGGCTCCGGTAAAGGGGGCACAGGGAAAACAATGCTACTCTGCAATCTTGCCTTGCTGCTGGCAAAGAAAGGCAGAAAGGTCTGCCTTGTGGACCTTGATATCGGTGGTGCCGATGCTCACCTGCTCTTTGGCCTCTTTGAGCCGAAACACTCCCTCACTGATTTCTTAAACCGCAGCGTTGACACCCTTCAAGAAACCATACACACGTTCTACGCCTTCCATGGTCTGCAGATTATCCCAGGAACAGGAAACACCCTGCAAACTGCCAATATGAGTTATCAGGAGAAACAGCGTCTGTTGCGGGCCATCAGTCAACTGGATGTTGACGTTGTCCTGATTGACGTTGGTGCTGGTACCAGTTACCACTCTCTTGATTTTTTCATGTTCAGTGACATCCAGATCTGTGTAACCATGCCTGAACCCACTTCAATCATGGATTTATACAGTTTCCTGCAACTGGCGACAATCCGCAAGGTACTCGGAAGTTTTCTTTCGAACAGTCAGATAGGCTCTATCCTGAAAAAACAGACCTTTTCTTCGATTTCAGAAGTTTTTGATCTGGCTGAAAATACACAGACAGGTGCAAAACAGAAGGCTCAGGAAGCATTACGTTACTTCCATCCGCTTTTGGTTGTAAACAGGGACATCCCTAACACCAACCTTAACAAAGCAAAACTGAAAAAACTGGTGGCAAAATACCTGGGAATCGATATTCCTTCCCTTGGTGAAATACCAGAAGACCCTGCAATCAGGGATGCTCTGAAGGCTTACATGCCGGTGACGGAACTCAGTCCAAACGCCCCTTCTTCAAAAGGAATAGTGGAAATTTCAGAAAAAATAGATAAAATAATAGAACTTTTCAGGCAACCCACTATGCGTTAAGTCTAACTGCTAAGCCGCTATTTATCTAATCCACGTCACAAATATCTTTTTTTTTCACTTCATTCCCGTTCACTGCTTGACAGAATATTTTTTATTAAGTATTTTTCTTTGTTTTGCAACTGTATTTTTGTGTATTATTCCCAGTGGGGATCCTATTTCAAGATGGGCACTAGCGTTATTACCCCGTTTTTCATGGCTAAGCATCTGCTTTCCCAGAGAAACCAAGAAAATATAAAACAACTGATATGTTTGACAATTTAACAGACCGTCTGGAAGGAATCTTCAAAAAGCTCCGGGGTACCGGTAAGCTCACAGAAGAAAACATTAAAGATTCCATGCGTGAAGTCCGCATGGCTCTCCTTGAAGCGGATGTAAACTTACAAGTTGTTAAAGATTTCATTGCCCGAACCACTGAGAAAGCTGTTGGCCTGGAAGTAACCAAAACACTCTCCCCAGGACAGCAGATAATAAAGATTGTACATGAGGAGCTGGTTAAACTCCTTGGTGGTACCACCGAGCAGATACGTCTGGACGGACGTCAGCCCGTAACCATCATGATGGCAGGGCTTCAAGGGTCTGGTAAGACCACCACATCCGGTAAACTTGCCAGGATGCTAAAAGCAAAAGGGAGAAGACCATATCTGGTCCCCGCTGATATATACCGGCCCGCTGCGATTGAACAGTTACAGGTACTTGGACAAAGACTGGATATTCCGGTTCACCCCTCCACCACTGACACAAAACCGGTGGATATATGCCGTCAGGCAATGCTTGCAGCCGAACAGAAGGGCTACGACACCCTGATTTTTGATACTGCCGGACGACTACATGTTGATGAAGATCTCATGGGAGAACTCAAGGATATCCAACAGGCCGTACAACTCTCCGAGGTACTCTTTGTTGCTGACTCTATGACCGGGCAGGATGCGGTCACAGTTGCAGACAAGTTTAATCAGGATCTTGAAATCAGTGGTGTGGTTCTCACCAAAATGGAAGGTGATGCCCGTGGCGGTGCCGCTCTTTCAATCAAAAATGTCACTGGTAAACCCATCAAGTTTGTCGGTATCGGTGAAGGACTTGATGCACTGGAGGTCTTCCATCCTGATCGTATTGCTTCAGAATTCTCGGGATGGGCGACGTTCTTACACTGATCGAAAAAGCTGAAGCGGTAGTAGACAAGAAAAAAGCAGACAAACTCGCTAAAAAGCTCAGACAGTCCACTTTCACCCTTGAAGATTTCCTGGATCAGATCCAGCAGATCAAAAAAATGGGTTCCCTTGACCAGATCATGGGAATGATCCCTGGGATTAATAAGCTGAAGCAACTGAAAGACGCTCCGAACCCGGATGAGAAGGAACTGGCCAAAACCGAGGCCATTATCCGCTCAATGACCAAAAAGGAACGTAAGAATTACATGATCATCAATGCCAGCCGCAGACAACGGATTGCTGCTGGTTCTGGCACCTCTGTTACTGAGGTAAACCGGGTAATTAAAAGCTACTCGGCAATGCTTAAAATGATGAAAAAAATGCGTGGAAAGCCTGGTCTGGTGACAGGAAAGAAACGAAGAAAGATGCCCAAGGGCATGCGTAGATAACAATAAAAGATAACGGCATAATGCCGGAATCATGGCACACTTTCGTGGGCCAGCAAAACCTGAGGATACACCCACAAATGGCAGTTAGAATTCGCTTAACAAGACTTGGCAGAAAGAAGAAACCTTTTTATCGTATCGTTGTAGCTGATGCAGAGTGCAAACGTGATGGTAAATTTCTTGATGTTATTGGTACCTACGATCCTCTCAAGGATCCGGTTGTCATTAAACTTGACAACACCAAACTTCAGGACTGGCTTGGAAGAGGTGCTTTGCCCACAATAACTGTGAAAAGCATTCTCAAAAAAGCTCCAGCGGCCGAGTAATAAATTATGCAGGAACTGATCACCTTTATCGCCAGATCACTGGTGGATAATCCCGATGATGTGCAAGTTACTGTCACTGAAGAAGATGATACTATTCTTGTTGATCTGGCCGTCGCCAAGGATGATCTTGGAAAGGTGATTGGAAAAGAGGGCAGAACAGCAAGGGCAATGCGCTCCCTGCTTTCTGCTGCTGCCGGAAAAGAAGACAAGAAGTCCCGCCTTAATATTCTGGAATAAGCTCCGGGAAAATGGCTGACAAATTTTCTTTTGATACAGAGAAGTATGTACTGATAGGAAAAGTTACCAGAGCTCACGGAATTAAAGGTGAACTCAAGATTCGGCCATTTTCTGGTCAGCTTCAGAGCATTACCAGGCATAATCGTCTGCTGCTTGCCTCCAGACAAAACGGTTTGCCTGAGTCTTACAAGGTGAGTCGGACCAGGGCTGCAACCAAAGAAGCACTGGTATTGCTCGAAGGAGTTGATACCCGGAATCGTGCCGAAGAGCTTTGCGGTCTTGAGGTTCTGGCATATAAAGATGATCTCCCTGTTTTGGCGGCGGATGAGTTTTATCTCCATGAGCTTGAAGGGCTTCTGGTACAGACTGAAGATGGTAGAAACGTTGGAACCATTGATGCTTTTTTTGATAACGGGGTACATGATATCCTGGTTGTTGTTAATGGAAAAGAAGAGACATTGATTCCACTTGTTCCCGGGATGATCACAGCAAGAGACAACAATACTGTGACCATCGCCCCACCACCGGGACTGCTTGACGTAAACGCAGATAAAAATATCAAGGGGGATAAGCCCCATGATGTTTGACATAGTGACAATTTTTCCAGATCTCCTTGATTCACCCTTGAATGAGTCTATCATTCGACGGGCAAGGCAAGCAGATCTGGTACAGATACACATCACCAATATCCGTGATTTTGCCACTGATAAACACTCCATGACCGATGACCGGCCATTTGGAGGCGGCGAAGGAATGGTGATGAAACCGGAACCATTAACTGCTGCTCTTAATTCTGTTAAAGAACGCCACGGTTCTGGCAGGGTTATATTGTTAAGTCCTCAGGGAAGACAGTATAATCAGGAGATTGCCCGCGAATTTGGTCGGGAGAAACACATCATCCTTATCTGCGGTCGCTATGAAGGAGTAGACGAACGCTTCAGAGCCGCAAATATTAACGATGAAATATCCATTGGTGATTACATTCTCACCGGAGGAGAGCTTGCTGCCATGATAATTGTTGATTCGGTCAGCAGGTTATTGCCAGGTGTTCTTGGATGTGTTGATTCTGCTGAAAAAGATACCTTCAGCAGACAATTGCTTAAACATCCTCAGTACACCAGGCCAAGGGTGTTTAATGGCTGTGAGATCCCTGAGGTACTACTCTCAGGGGATCATGCCAAGATAGAGGAGTATCGTTTTCTGGAGTCTGTAAAAAGAACTCTGGAACGCAGACCGGATCTCATCGCTAAAGAGTTTGGCTCACTCAGTAAAACTGAAGCCAGACTCCTGCGGAAACACGGGCTCTATGATAAGATAAAAGCTTTGGGAACAGGACAGTGAATAACAACCAAAGCGGCCTTGATATTGTCCTGGTTCACCACCCTGTGGTTAACAAGATTGGTGAGACCATTGGTTCTGCGGTTACAAACTTGGATATCCATGACATTGCCAGGACAGGAAAAACATATGGCGTAGACAGCTACTACATTGTAACGCCTTATAAAGACCAGCACAAACTGGTATATGAAATTCTTCACCATTGGAAAAGTGGCCATGGAGCCACATATAATCCGGCAAGAGGAGAGGCGCTTGAACTGGTACAATTGGAATTCAGTCTTGAAGATGTGATAGAGACAATCCGCAGAAAACGTGGTTGCAAACCACTGCTGATAACCACCAGTGCCAGAACACAGGAGAAAAGCTTAGGCTACAGTCAGCTACGTGCCAGAATTGAGCACAAAGAGCCAATACTCCTTCTTTTTGGCACTGCACATGGCCTGGCACCAGAGATCATGGAAATGACAGATTACTGCTTGCCACCGGTTGGTGCCGGCACTGGTTACAATCACCTTTCGGTACGTTCAGCTGTGTCGATAATTCTCGACAGGCTACTCGGTGTCCCGGAAGATGCCATAACAGAATCCTGAAGAGGGAAATTAAATAATTGTTTTATTTTTAAACATACATATATAACTAGTGTCCGTCCACCAATGGTTTTTTCTTCTAAATCGAGGCACAGAAGAAATTTTACCGCAGGCATATATCGGATATTCCGAGGACAAAGTACCCAGCTTATCTTAATGTTGTTAATACTGGGTGAAAATTCTTCGAAGCAACGAAGAGTTATAATTAGAAGAAAAAGGTTGTTTCTGGACAGGCACTAACTAATTTAAAACTTTCAGATAGGATCTTGGGAAAGATCCTATCATAACTGATAAACAACGGAAACTATCATGAACACAATTATTGACAGACTTGAAATGGAACAGATGCGTCAGGATCATCCTGACTTTCGTCCTGGTGACACTGTAAAAGTATACATTCGTATCATTGAAGGCGCCAAAGAGCGTGTTCAGATCTTTCAGGGCGTGGTGATCAAACGCAAGAAAGCAAATATGGGTGCCTCCTACACCGTTCGTAAAATTTCCCATGGTGTTGGGGTAGAGAAAACCTTTGCACTGCACAATCCCCGTATTGAGAAGATTGAGGTCATAAGCCGCGGACGCGTTCGTCGCTCTCGTCTTTACTATCTTCGTGAGAGACGTGGTAAAGCAGCACGTATCCGCGAGCGTAGCATTGTGCGCTAAAAAAGCAATTTTAACGAAAAAACCTCAAGGGCAGAGTGGCCAGCCGCTCTCACTGTTTGATCCTCCCCGTGAAGACAACTTCTTTCTTGAGCGCAACCTGCAACAACAGGGCTACTCTGTTGTTGCAGGCCTTGATGAGGTCGGCAGGGGGCCCCTTGCAGGACCGGTTGTCGCCGCTGCGGTTGTTCTTCCCGATGTTTGCCATCACCCACTCTTTATCGACTCCAAAAAACTCACCGCTAAGAAACGCCAAGAGATTTTTCTGTATCTTCATGAAATACCCTGCCACATTGGTATTGGTATTGTGTCTCACAAAACCATAGACAGAATAAATATCCTGCAGGCATCTCTGCTTGCCATGAAACGCTGTGTTGAGCAACTTTCCGAGCATTCCAAAAAACCAGATTTCCTGCTTGTTGACGGCAAATTCCCAGTACCACTCACCACCCCGCAACAGCCACTGATTAAAGGCGAAACTCGCTCTGCATCCATTGCAGCCGCATCCATTGTAGCCAAGGTCACCCGTGACAAAATCATGGCAGAGCTTCACTCCCAATATCCGCATTATAATTTTATCAAGAACCAGGGTTACCCCACCAGAGAACATCGAAATGCCATCCAGAAACATGGCATATGCCCCCACCATCGCCTCAGCTACAAGGGAATTGAAAATCTTGACTAAGAAACGTATTGCTCTTGGAAAGATTGGTGAGAGCCTGGCAGTAACGTACCTGCAGGAACAGGGCATTGATGTTAAAATACAAAATTACAGGCAAAAAACTGGGGAAATTGATATTATAGCCTACGATGGTAATTGCTTGGTTTTTGTGGAAGTTAAAACCAGACAGAACCTGGCCTTCGGATTACCATTTGAAGCTGTCACCAGAAAAAAACAGGCCCAGATTACACGGGTTGCCCTGGATTACATCAGTCGAAACAACGTTACCCAGCAGGCAATCCGCTTTGATGTTATTTCCATCCTCATGGCACCGGGCAGTAAACCACAGATTGAACATCTCAAAAATTGTTTTGAGGCGGTATCCTGTTAGTGCTGTCCGTACTAAAAAGCAGTGCCCATACTTCACTATGCTGCCAATAGCCGTTACCATTGGATGTCCCGCCGGAATCGGGCCAGAGATCATCCTGAAATATTTCACCTGCCCTCTTAACAGGCCACCACAACCACCAACCATTGTAACAGGCAACATCAGCGTTCTGCAATATTACGCCAAAATACTGAATATCAGCGCATCCATCATCCCCTGGCAACCCGGCAATCCTGCCCTATTTAAGAGAGCTGTCATACCTGTTTATGAGACTTCAACACTCCCTGCAAAGAGTATTGTACCAGGAGAATACAACTCCGAAACAGCAAAGGCCATGGCCATCGCCATCACATCTGCAGTACAGGGCATAAAGCAGGGTTTCTTTTCAGGGATCTGTACCTGCCCGATATCCAAAGAGGCTCTTCAATGCAGTGGTTATCACTTCCCAGGTCACACCGAAATGCTCGCCAAACTCACCGGATCAGATAAACAGGTTATGATGCTGGCAGGAAGCTCTCTCCGGGTAACCCTGGCAACCATACATTGCAGCATAGCGCAGGTACCGAAACAACTCAGCCAGAGCGCACTTCTTGAACTTTACCATACCACCAGCGAGAGTCTGATCAGAGACTTCAACATCCCTTCACCAAAAATTGCAGTTGCAGCGCTTAATCCCCATGCTGGTGAAGCTGGAATGTTTGGTGATGAAGAGCAAACACTTATCAGCCCTTCCATAACAAGAGGTCTGCAGGAGGGGCTCAGTCTCCAAGGCCCCTGCCCCCCCGATACCATCTTCAACAAAGCTGTGAATGGTGACTATGATGCTGTCGTATGCATGTATCACGACCAGGGACTCATCCCATTCAAACTGCTTCATTTCAAAGATGGCGTCAATGTGACCCTTGGACTCCCCATTGTCCGAACCTCTGTTGATCATGGAACGGCCTATGACATCGCAGGAAAAGGTCTTGCCGACCCGGAAAGTCTTACTGCTGCCATTCAACTTGCTCAACTCATAATAACAAACCGAAACAGGTCCATATCATGACATTACCGAACAGATCTGGGTATCTTATTGCCTTTGAAGGAACCGACGGTACCGGAAAATCTACGCAGCTCGCCCTGCTCCACGCCGTTCTTCAGGATAAGGGACTTGAAGTGGTTGCCACCAGAGAGCCCACGGATGGAACATACGGCAGGCAGATCAGAGAGCTTTACAATAATCGCAGCAAACTCAGCCTGGACGAAGAACTGGAGCTGTTCCTGGCAGACCGCAAAGAGCATATCGACACGCTTATCACACCCGCCCTGGCCTCAGGGAAAATTATTCTCTGTGATCGCTACTACCTCTCAACAGTTGCCTATCAAGGAGCTGCAGGACTGGACCCTTCAGATATTCTCAGACGTAATGATTTTGCTCCCGTACCTGATCTGGCCCTTCTCTTGTATGCCCCCATACAGACAGGCGTCGATCGTATAACAAAAGGCCGGGGGGACATCTTAAATGATTTTGAAAAGGAAGACTACCTCCTGGAAGTAGCCAGGCAATTCGAACAATTAACCCTTCCCTGTATCAGGAGAGTTGATGCCTCCGCCACGATAGATGAAGTTCACAGGACAGTCCTGAACCACGTATTTCACCTTATTGAAAAATAATGAAACTTCCTAATACTCCTTATCTTTCCCTGTTCGTCTGGATACTCCTTGTACCGCTCTTCAACGGTTGTGCCCCCCTAAGTCCTGAAGGGGTCAACGTCGCCAGCCAGCAACTCATTGCAGACGGGGAAGAGAAATATCCTACTGCTGAACACCCGGACAGTTCCTGTTCCTACTTTTATTTTCTCTGGGGAACTCATGCCGAAAACAACAAACGCTACAGTGAGGCCGAAGAAGCTTTTGAAAAAGCATTAATCTGTGATCCTGATTCCCGCTATATCCTCCGCAGGCTTCCCATCCTACTGATCAGAATGGAAAAGTATGATGACGCTGCCACATGGCTGCGTAAAATTATCAGAAAGTACCCGAAGGATCTTCAGGACAGGCTTCTGCTTGCTCGTCTCTATATTCGTAATAATGAAAAAGAAAAAGCCATCGAACTCTACAATGAACTCATCACTATGTCACCAGATGATGAAACACTTCTTCTTCGTCTGGGCTTCCTCTACTTAGAACGAAATCAACTCAAAGAAGCAAAGCAGGTTTTTCAGCAAGCTCTCAAGGTCAATCCAGAATCCCTCTTTGCCCATCTCTATTTTGCACGATTAGCAGCAAAAAAAGGTGACTACCGTGAAGCGGAAGAGTGGTACCAGAAGACCCTGGCTATTAACTGGTCAGCAGAACTTGTCTTTGAATTTGCTGGATTTTACGAAAAACAGCACGATTTTGACAAGATGGAGTCCCTGTACCGCTCGGTTCTAAAAAAAGATCCAAAAGATATCCGTGCCGGGCTTGCCCTGGTGCACACCCTGCTCCGTCAAGACAGGGAAGAAAAAGTGCTACAGGTTCTCGCTGAGTTAAGAACACATAGTGAAGATCCTGTACAGATCGATATAATAACTGCAAGACTCTACCTCCGCTCGAAAAAACTTGACCAGGCAGCAGCAATACTCAAGCCCATGGCTATGGAACAGGAGATCGCTGAAGCCTCTTATATGCTGGCAGTAATCTATTACGAGCAGGAAAAAAGCGATATGGCCCTGGAGCTGCTCAGTACAATCAAGGAGGAAAGTGATAAATTCGAAGAATCACTCTACCTTCAGGTTCGGATCCTCGTGGAAGACGGACTTGAAAGCAAGGCTATCCATATTCTGAAGAATGCTATTGAAGATGAGGATATCGTAACGCCTGGACTCTACACCCTCCTGGCATCACTTTATATAGAAAGACAGCAATTCCTGGAATGTGCCGCACTGCTGGACGAAGCTCTCCTCAAATACCCTGACAATGCCCAGATCTACTTTGAATATGGTCTTTTCCATGAAGAAACCGGCTCGCTTGAGCAGGCAATCACTGCCATGGAACAAGTCCTTCGGATTAATCCTGATCATGCAGAAGCGTTAAATTTCCTGGGCTACACGTGGGCCGACACCAATACGAATCTTGACCAGGCACTGGAATACATAAAAAGATCCATGTTACTTAAACCGGACAATGGCTATATTCAGGATAGTCTCGGCTGGGTCTACTTTCGAATGGGAAACCTCGATCTTGCCAGGGAAGAGATATTAAAGGCCCTTGAATTGGAGCCGGATGATCCAAACATCCATGAACACCTTGGAGATATCCATAAAGCACAGGGATTCCCCGACAAAGCTGAAAAAGCATATAAAAGGGCTCACGAACTGTACCAGGATAACAGCGACAAAAAGCGACTGTTAAAGAAAATTAAGGCTGTTCAATACGGTCCGGAAACATTACCAGCAGCTCCAACGCACGGAGAAACATGCGGACTCCCCACATCTGACTTTTATTTTATTTGCCATGATAAATCAATATGTTAAATAATCCTCCCCATACAATCATTACAGGCTCAGGTAGAAGACTTGCTAGAGCCAGACACCTTTTGCTGGCAATCATTTTCATGGTTGTGGCCTCACTTTTCAGTGCCTGCGCCACTCCGCGCTGGTCTGAAATTTCCCCTGGCGAGGAAGCGCAGGTGGCTGATATTGTTTACAAGATGCAGGAAAAAAGTAGACTTTGCCCTGATAATCTTGATGCCGAGGCCAGAGTTTTCTGGAAAACACCTCTGTCCAACTCAGGAATAAATGGTTACCTACAACTTCGCTCTCCCTCTTTTGCAAAACTCATCATCAACAGTCCGCTTGGCATGGTGTTATACGCCTTTGCAAGTGACGGGCAAAGCTTTCAAATCCTGGATATTACCCAGCGTCGCCACATCAGTGGGAATTTGCGTACCCTTGCCATTCGTAAGAATGTGCCCGTTATCCTCGTACAGGGTGACTTATTTGCCTATCTCACTGGCTCTCTGCCAGCACATCCCCTGAAAATCAGAGAGATCACCAGAGACAGTAGTGACGAGACAGTCTGGCTCCTGATCGATTCAGGAGCCAGTAACAAAACTTCTGACAGCATATGGCTCCATCTTGATATTCACAAAAAACGGGTATTGGGCTATCTCTTTCTAGATAACGAGGGCTCGGTGATTGCAGACATTTCTTATGAAAAAATGTCTGCTATACAGAATGGCTGCATGGGCCCTGAACAAATAACCACGATAACAGGGCTGCAGTGGGGGACGGAAATAACAATAGAACTCAGGGATATCAAAACAGACACTTCTTTTGAAGATGATGATTTTTCTCTTCCCATTCCCGACAGCTACTCCAAACAACTGCAACCGTAACAACCCCCACCGGGTTTTGTCTGTTTCGGAGCTGGCAGGCCTGTGCCTTGAGGTGTTATTCCGCTTTCATTTTATCGATGGGATCGTAAGAATTCACAATAATTACAAAAAGATCATCTTCTTTGAAAAACACCTGCTGTAAATCGTAATTTTTGTTTGGTACCAGTTCCAGCGTCACCCGTATCCTGTCACCATCAGCCAGCTGCTCAACTTCTATTTTTTCTATGTATTCCCCTTGAATAACTTGGGTTTTGTTAACAGCATCATCGAGTCTTGTCCCGGAAAATTCACAGATAACAAGCGGTGTCCCTTCTTCTTCCCCGGTTACACCGGGGGGATAAAAACCGTTCAGCTTAAAAAGAACCATCTCCCCCTTATTGGAAGTATCCTCATAGCTGATATCAAGAAGAAGAGGATCAACCGCAGGCCCCTTGGTTACGACAGAAGCAACTTTTGGTTCTGCAACTTCTACAGGTCTTACTGCCTGTTCTATACTTTTTTCCTCTTGACTATCTGCGGCAACAGGCTCCTGGGGCACAGCCACAGTATCGGAAAGTTCCTCCTTTTTCTGACCGTTTCCCAAATCCTCTTTAGGGGGAAAGTCCGCAGCAAAAAGCTGAATGGTGAGAATATTGTTGCCATCATCAAACTGCTGATCAAAGTTAAATTCACCACCTGCGGCTAGATCTATCACCGCGCGGGTTTTATTACTATGACGCCCCATGCGGATTTTACGTATCATCTTGCCACGCGCATCAATGGCGGATGGAACGCCTCTTGCCATACGGGTATCGAGAAAATCAAAAACAACACGTGGATTTTCACCCTTTAACGCAAACACTTTGGGTAACCAGGGTCCATTTAGATGGAAAATAACTGACTCTACCCGCTCATCTTCTTTCTGGAAATTCACCTTTTCTATCACGCCATCTGCAGCATGCAGTGACCCGGAAAAAAGAAAAAGAAGAAACAACACGCCCAAAGAAAAAACAGCTTTACGATTTTTCATAAAAGATACCTATGTAACCCTCTATTTTTTAAGGAACAAATCAGATACTTTCCTGCATACCTTATCCCCTCTTGTAAAGTCAACCTATTTTCAGTAAATGACTAGCATGGAATACAATAAATACCCAGCTTCTCAGCCGATTTACTGCTGATCCAGCCGGACATTACAATCAAACAAATCCCCCATGAAACAAATTTTCGAACAGCGCGAAACCCTTCCTTTTGTAAACAAACCGGGACGTTATCTTGGACACGAATATAACTCTATTGTAAAGATATGGGAAGAAACAACCATGCATTGCGCCTTAATCTTCCCGGATTTATATGAAATAGGTATGTCGCATCAGGGCTTACAGATACTGTATCATATTTTAAACAATGAGGAAAATGTACTTGCAGAACGCTGTTACTGTCCAGCCAGGGACATGGAGGAACTTCTTCGTTCCCGCAACCTGCCCCTCTGTTCCCTTGAAAATAATCGTCCCCTTAAAGACTTTGATCTCATTGGAATAACTCTGCCTTATGAACTCTGCTACACTAACATTCTGACCATCCTTGATCTGGCTATGATTCCCCTGCGTGCGTCCGAGCGCAGTGAAGAAATGCCCATTATTCTTGGCGGAGGATCATGCAGCCTGAACCCCGAACCGGTGGCAGACTTTTTTGATGCAATCCTTTTAGGGGACGGCGAAGAAGCCATCCTTGAAATAGCAAATTCCGTTCAGAAAAGCAGAAAAGAAAACCTCCCCCGCGCAACTATCCTGGAGAAACTCGCCACAATTCCAGGTGTTTATATCCCATCCCACTTCAAACCCGTTTACAATGAAGATGGGACCATACAAGAGATACAGGTAATCAGTCCCGCCAGTTGTACCATAACCCGTCGCGTGCTCAGTGACCTCTCTCAATTTGACCATCTCCTCCACCCCCTCGTGCCTAATTCAAAAATAGTCCATGACAGGCTGGGTATCGAAGTGGCAAGGGGATGTACCAGGGGCTGCCGTTTCTGTCAGGCTGGAATCACCTACAGGCCAGTGAGGGAAAGGACTCCTGAACAGATATTTACACTCGCTCAGCAGGGTATTTCAAACTCCGGTTTTAATGAACTTGCCCTGCTCTCTCTTTCCACGGGTGATTATTCATGTCTCAGTTCTGCCCTGCCACAGCTTATGAACCAATTTGCCGACGAGGCAATCTCCGTTTCCATGCCATCCATGCGGGTCGGCACGTTGACTCAAAATCTCATGGATCAGATCAAGCGGGTCAGGAAAACCGGATTCACCCTTGCCCCGGAGGCTGGCAGTGAGCGATTACGCCGGGTTATCAACAAAGGTATTACTGAAGAAGACCTCCTCACCACCTCCAGGGATGCTTTTGAACTTGGCTGGAAAGTCATGAAACTCTACTTTATGATCGGCCTGCCCACTGAAACCGAAGAGGATATTGATGCCATTGCCGAACTTGTAAAAAAGACCAAGCAGATCGGGAATCAGGCTGGTGGTGGACGTCAACAGATCAATGTAAGTATCGGCACCTTTGTCCCGAAACCACATACTCCTTTTCAATGGGACGCCCAGATCCCCACTGATGCCAGCAGGGGAAAAATATCACGTCTCAAAAAAATACTCCCGAGAAAAGGTATCAACCTTAAATGGCACGACCCGGAACAGAGCCTGCTTGAAGGTGTATTTTCCCGTGGCGACCGACGGCTGGCAAACCTTCTTGAAACCGTATGGACCAAAGGTGCCCGCCTTGATGGCTGGTCTGACTACTTTGACCTTTCAAAGTGGCAGGAGGCAGCGGCAGAATGCTCTCTGGTACTTGATAACTTCCTGCGAAAAAGAAACCTTGATGAAATCCTCCCTTGGCAGCATCTCAACAGCGGCGTCGATCTTTCCTTCCTGAAACAGGAGCTTGATAAGGCTCACCAGGAAATATACACCCCTGATTGCCGCTATCATGCCTGCCAGAAATGTGGTCTCTGTGATTTCAAGACCATTAAACCCATAGTCATTGACAGGAAACAGGAGAAGGAGGATGAGAACCTGATCAGTCGGGAGAAACCTCCCCAGAGTCCATTACAGGGCACTCTTCAGGGACAACACTTTTATTACACTGTAACCTATTCCCGCCTTGGAGATATCTGCTACCTTGGCCACCTGGAAATTATTCAGATAGTCTTCCGCATTCTGCGCAGGGCACAGATAAAAACTAATTTTTCCCAGGGATTCAACCCCTCTCCCAAGGTTTCTTTTGGTCCCGCATTGCCCGTGGGAACCCAGAGTATGACTGAATATTTCATAATGGACCTCCCTGCTCCTCTGGAGAGCCTTGAGGAAACCATGGCACGGATGAATAGACAGATGCCTCCTGGACTGGAGGTTCTGGAGATCAACCTCAGCAATGGAAAAGTCCCTCAAGAAGTCGTCAGTTCTTACAGGATCACACTGCATCCCGGTCTTTCTGCTAATGACCTGACCTTGATAAAAGCATTTCTGACCACTGAACACTTCACGCTCAACAGGACACGGAAAGGAAAGATAAAAGAGATCGATTTTCGCCCCATGATCCCTGAGATTTCTGTGCTCGATGATGGTACCATTGCCCTTGATATTATCAGTAAAGCGAGTCAGGCAGGTGTCAAACCGCTGGAGGCAATCGCTGCAATCATCGGAAAAGACCAGGCGGAATTGCTGGCTTCTGTCGTTATGAAAATCAGCTGGAAAAAGCTGTAACTAATTCTGTTGCCTCCACCCTTCCCCATATGGTAGGGGTGTGTATACAATTTCAATCAGCATGGGATAGCAATCTACCTTCCCGCATTTTTCAAACAAGGAGAACACCATGACAACCAAGAAGATCATTCTTCGAGATGATGAGATGCCAACCCAATGGTATAACGTAGGTCCCGACATTCCAAATGGCCTCTTACCACCCCTTGATCCCGAAACCAAGGAGCCGATGGGCCCTGAAAAACTTGGTGTTATCTTCCCCATGGCTCTCCTTGAACAGGAAATGTCCGGTGAACGCTTTATAGACATTCCGGAAGATGTCCTTGACGTCCTGAAAATCTGGCGCCCTGCCCCTCTGGTCCGGGCCAGAAGCCTTGAGAAGACGCTTGGGACAAAGTCCAAGATCTATTTCAAAAATGAAGGTGTATCCCCGGTTGGATCCCATAAGCCAAACTCTGCAGTTCCTCAGGCATACTACAATGCCAGGGAAGGAATCAAACGCCTGGCAACAGAAACAGGAGCCGGACAGTGGGGCAGTGCCCTCTCCTTTGCGACTCAGAAATTTGGTCTTGAATGTAAAGTCTATATGGTCCGGGTTTCCTTTGACCAGAAACCGTACCGCAAATCAATGATGCACACATTCGGGGCAGACATTGTTGCAAGCCCCAGCGTAGACACCCACATTGGACGCCAGATCCGAGAAGAGTATCCTGACACTGCCGGCTCTCTCGGCATAGCCATTTCTGAGGCCATTGAAGACGCCGCTGGACGAGATGACACCAACTACGCCCTGGGTTCTGTATTAAATCATGTCATCCTGCACCAGTCCATCATCGGCCTTGAGGCAAAAAAACAGATGGTAATTGCTGGTGATTATCCTGATGTGATCATTGGATGCTGTGGTGGAGGATCCAACTTTGCCGGTCTTGCTGTTCCTTATGTACCCGACTACCTTGAAGGCAAAAAGATCCGCTTCGTGGGTGTTGAGCCCGCCTCCTGTCCTTCTCTCACCATGGGAACCCTTGCCTATGATTTTGGTGACGTTGCTCAGACCACGCCGCTTTTAAATATGTACACTCTGGGTCATGACTTCATTCCTCCCGGTATCCATGCAGGTGGTCTGCGTTATCACGGAATGGCACCCATTGTTTCTGCCATGGTTCGAGAGAAAATAATCGATCCCATCAAGGTCCATCAGCTTGAATGCTTCGAAGCAGGCGTCCTTTTTGCCAAAACAGAAGGTATAATACCTGCACCGGAAACCTGCCATGCCATACGCGGTGCCATCATAGAAGCCACCCGTGAGCTCGATAAGCCCCAGACCATTCTCTTCAACTTTTCAGGACATGGCCTCATCGACATGGGCTCCTATGACAAATATTTTTCAGGGGATCTCCACAATTACGATTATCCGAAAGAAGCCATTGAAGAATCCATGGCAAAACTGCCAAAAATATAACACCTGAAGTGCAGGATTTAGGTAACAAGCTGTCCGCTGTGGTTGCAGAGCATCATCAAAAACTACTCCGGAAGGTAGGTCGCTTTGTCGGAGTAGTTTTTCTTTTCCTGCTCTTTATTGCCAGCCCTCCCCAACTCAGTGCCGGGGACATTCCTGAGCTGAACAAACTAATAACAAACGGTGGTTACGCCCTCAATAAAAAGGGGGAAACCCTTTTTTCAAAAAACTTTCGCAGTACATTCATCCCTGCGTCCACCATCAAACTGCTTACATGTCTGGCAGCTCTTGAACTACTTGGTCCTGATTTTCATTTCAGTACCGACATTTATCTTGATCCGGCAAGCACCCTTTACATCAAAGGATATGGGGATCCTTTTCTGGTTTCGGAAAAGGTTCGCTCAATAACCGAGAAAATTGCCGCACTCGGCATCAAAAATATCAAGAATATTATACTCGACAACTCTGCTTTTGCCCTGGAACATGAAAAAACTGAAGGGGCCGGGAACTCCACAAACCCCTATGACAGCAGCTCATCTGCCCTTGCAGTCAATTTTAATACTTTGCCTTTAAAAGTCGTACATGGCGCAAAAATCAAGTCCCCGGAACCACAGACCCCATTTATTCCCCTAATGGGTATCGTCGGTAATGGACTGGATTCAGGATTTCACCGCGTTAACATCTACGCATTTCCACAAATCAGTTCAATATCAAACAGCCTTCTTTACTGTGGTCAGCTTTTCAAAACAATGCTGGAAGAACAGGGAATCCTGGTAAAGGGAGAAATTTTCCACGGGAAAGTACCCTCAGGAGCACAACTATTATTAACATACAACGCCGAAGAAAGTATTAGTGATCTTGTTGAATCTTGCCTTTTTTCTTCAAACAATTTCATGGCAAATCAACTCTATCTCGCCATTGGAGTAGCCAGATATGGCTTTCCGGCCACATGGAAGAAAAGCAATCTTGCAATGAACAATTTCATTCGAAACAACCTCAAACTTACCAATGACCAGGTAACCATGGTTGAAGGTTCCGGGCTTTCAATAAAAAACAGGGTAACTCCTGAGGCTATGATAATGATCCTCAGCAAATTTCGTCCTTACGCATCTCTTATTCCTGTCAAATACGGCGTCCGTATGAAATCTGGAACTCTCAGAGAATCCGGAGTGTTCTGCTACGCGGGTTATTTCAGTCGCGGCAAGAAAATAGATCCCTTTGTTATTCTCCTCAATCAGAAGCAGAATGGCCGTGATAAAATCCTGACAATACTCTATCAGCAATAAGCCGCCCGCCCAATACCACCGGGTAGCGGTGACAGTTTCTTTGACAACATCCCCCCACTGCAAATCCATAAAAAGAACAGCTTCACCAGTCGCTAGAAAAGAAAAAAAAGGATCTTCCTCGACTTCAGGATACAAAGCCCAACATATGTTACTGACTACTCGTATTTAAAGTTCTTCACATAATACGTTACCCGCTGTCCCCCAAAACCAAGTCCCTTTTTGAAACAAAACAACTGTCCAATTCATTTGCACCCATTCAAAGCGCTTCAACACTATCATTACAACGAAATAACAGTACATTAAACATCTCCTAAAGAATTGGACCACATTTTGCGTTACCCCTATGGTATGAATAATTGTGCAAAGAATTTTGTCTTTGCATAGACATGGCTCTTTTATTTGGAGGAAGTATGAAGAATAAGATGGTAAAATTTATCCCTTTTGTCATCATGGCATCATTTCTGGTGACCGGATGTAATCAGAACACCAGCAATACCACTGCGGCAGTTAAACCTGCAGTAACAACCCAAGCTGAAAAACCAATGGGTCCAGTGTACAAAGGAAAAATCACAGGGAAATCGAACAAGGCAAAGAGTATCTCAATTGCTGTTGGCAAAGGAAAAGATGCCAAGACCGTTATGGTCAGATTTGACAATGATACCAAAGGTGTCTAGCACGCCGCAAAGGGCAAAGCCGCGATAATCTTCTATGAAATGAGAGATGGCCAGCCTTGGGCCTCTGTCATAAAACCCAAGCTGGCCAAATTACCACCAGGTGTCACTGAAATTAAAACAGATGAGCTGAAATCACTCATCGATGCAAAAACAGCCTTTACGCTTATCGACGCCCGCCCTGCAAAACGATACGCGGAAAGTCATCTGCCAGGTGCCATCTCAATTGGAACCAAGGCATATAAGGATAAAGCAGCCTCCCTGCTGCCAACAGATAAGAACAAGCTATTGATGACATACTGCGGCGGCCCCACATGAGGCATGTCAACTAAAATCGCCGGTCTGGCGAAAAAAGATGGCTACACCAATATTCGCGTATACCTTCAGGGTCTCCCTGCCTGGGTAAGAGCTGGAAACCTTGTTTATGCAAGCAAGGATCATATTGAAAATGGAAACATTGTTCTCATTGATTTACGCTCAGCTGAAAAAGCCCGGAAAAGTCGTATCGCACGTGCTGTATCAATTCCATACGATGCACTGGAAGATCGCATGGATGATATTCCTAAGAAGGCCCCTGTTGTTGTTTACAGCGACTCAGCTGAGGAAGCTGCTTACGCCTTTGAAGATCTTCGCGATGAAGGGTTCAAAAAAGTTTCACTTGTTCCTGGAAATTTCGTTGGATGGGTTAAATCTGGTGGTAAAACAACCAATGGACCGGTTGTTACAGATATCAACTGGACCAGAAAACATGGTAAAGGAGAGGTCAGCAAAGCAGATTTCCTAAAAGCAGTCAATGGGAAAGATCTCAATGCCATTATCCTGGATGTCCGTTCCCCTGACGAAGCAAAAGAAGGCGGATTTAAAAATGCGATTGCAGTACCACTTGATCAGGTAGGAGCAAGGCTTGCCGACCTTCCAAAAGGAAAGAAGGTTTACGCCCACTGTACCACTGGAGCCCGTGCAGAAATGGCTGTACAGGAACTCAAGAAAAATGGCTATGAAGCGTTTTTCCTGATTGCAGATGTTGAGTGCAAGGAAAGTGACTGCACAATCGAAGATTAACTCCTGAAAGGTTTGAAGACTGTTTACACATAGTTCCTGCTAAGCAGTGTTTCGTTAATCCTTTGGGACCAGCCCTCCTCCACAGGAGGTGAAAAACCTCACCGTTTCTCGCCTCCTGTTTTTTTTTATTCTCCAGGTATTGTTCAGCTGAGGGGTATCGCTTCATGATTTGTTTATTATCGTGAGTATGACAGAAAAGAACTCACTCCACCCATATTTCATTAGGCATCTTCGAATCAACCAAGTCCTCAAACAACGCCAGACAGGATAGCCGAGTCGCTGGGACCTTGAAAGGAAAGGCGCCGTATGTCAGTGACACCGCTCCTCTGAAGCATGGTTGTCAACTCTCCTTCCGAGTAGGCCCGCCCCTCAGGGTTATTCACCAGCATATTCAGGGAAAAGAGAGCCGGAAACTCCGGCCCATCCTTATTGTCATCCAGGATAAATTCATGGATCATAATCAGCCCGCCCGGCTCCATTGCGGCCACACACTTATCAATAATCTGCTGGCAGACCTCCGGGCCATTACTGTGTAGAAGATGAGACAGCCAAGCCACATCGTAAGGACCACCGGGAATACTGTCGCATGTAATATCACCACCAATAAATGTCATCCGTTCAGCCATATCAAACCTCTTGGCTGCTGCAACAGCAATAGACCGGGTGGTGGGGCGGTCATAAACTACAGCATGAAGAGCAGGGTTTGCAAGGCAGAAATGAATTGCATAGGTTCCGGGGCCTCCTCCCAGGTCAAGAAGACGGGAGCGGCCAGACAGGTCAATCTTTTCGACAATACCTGGAGCCAGCGCCATGGCAAGATTAAACATACCCATGAGGAAACTTTCCCGTTCAACTTTCTCGCCATAGGAGCGTTTAGGCACCGGGGCCCCGGTCTTTACTGCCACATCCAACTGGGCCCAACCATCCAGAATCTGGTGGTGATGCAGAATGATATGCCCCATATAGTTCGGTGAGTCTTTACAGAGCAGTTGTCTTGTTTCCGGACTATTTCCATAACGGCCATCCTCTTTCTGCAGAAGCCCCATAGCACATAATGCATCCAACAGGTATGTCGTTCCCCTCGGATCAGCATCTATCAGGCACGCGACAGCATCGGCATTCAACTGCTGGTCTGCAAGCACAGTGAATATTTCCAGTCGCACCCCAGCCTGCAGGGTGCATCCACGCCAGTAGGCGCTGGATACCCCAAGCAATGCTCCTTCATTCCATGACTTTTGCATCATCCACCTTTGACCTATCGTTTTTTTACAACCCCGACAAGTCTCCACTTTCCTCTCTCCCCTGAGAGCCTTAAATCATTGAATTCTCTTTAGAATCAGGATAAAGAGAGTATGTTATTGTAATCATGTTAACTACCAGCCCCTGGGTTAGCAATAAAAATATCGTATTCGGGTATCTTGCAGTTTTTTTCCGTGGCCTGTCTCTACCGTGAACACCCTTGTATTCGTCGCTATCAGTGGTGTATATACTGCTCTATAAGATGTATAAATATTATGGTGTTGCAGAACAAGAGAC
>JAJRQL010000223.1 GCA_024280265.1 Deltaproteobacteria bacterium | reverse complement strand
TGTCTATGCGGTGGAGAAGCTTAAATAGGTTGGTTGTTTGAAGTAATTCTGGTAACATTTTCCCGCCTGAGTGTTAGGCAGGAGTCCCCTTGGGGTATTTGCACGATACGTGAGGGGGCTCCTTACCTTTCCATCACTTATCTTGCACATTTTAACACTTTATTCCATCATTTATTGTGCTCACTCTCAACAGCGGCAGGCTTGTTTTTGAACCTTGTACTTGTTATAAGGAAGGTACATCAGGATATGGAATAAACAAAAGTTTTATGAGACAAAATTTAACAAAAACACGTGGTATCATTGTTGGTGGCTCCGGTATGATAGGAGGAGCCATGGTGCACTATTTCAACAAATACTGCCAGGAAAATATTGAGATCCTCTCGCCAAACTCAAAAAAAATGAGTCTTGCAAGTGCTGAGGGGATTGAACAGTATACCAGACACTGGAAGCCTGACTTCATCATCAATTCCGCTATTGCCGCCATCGACAGTGACCCGCAACTCGCCTACACAATAAACTATCTTGGCAGTATCAACCTGGCAAAAGTTGCTCTCAAATTAAAAATTCCCTATATTTTTATAAGCTCCGCAGCAGTTTTCCCCGAGGGAGAACAAATTACAGAAGAGCAGCAACTGAGCCTTGACGCCACCCTGTCAAATTACGCGAAATCTAAGCTTATGTGCGAAATGACGCTCAAACATATGCATCAGGAACAGGGCCTCGACTTCACAACAATCAGACTGGCAGTGGTCTATGGAAAACATGACCACAAAACACAGGGTTTCCACAGGTTGCTTCACTCGATAGCAGACCAGGCAATGCCCCTGTTTCTCACCACAAAGGGTGTTCACCACTCCTATACCAATGCCAAAAAGGTACCTCTTTTTGTATACCACGCTCTAAAAAACAGGAAGGAGTTTTCGGGTAACTTCTATAATTTTGTAGATCCTGAACCTGTAGAGCTGGTACAGCTTATTCAAACCATAAAGAGTTTCTTAGGGGTTAAAAAACCACGAAATATCTTTCTGCCCCTCCACGTTGCAAATTTTGGATCGGGTATGTTGCAGTTTTTATTAAAAAGACTCCTGCACATAGGGATTGATGCAAAGATGCCTGCGGAACTAATGTTTCTCAATCAGTTTTACGAAACACAGACGCTTAACGATACCAAGGTACGCAACTCTTCTTTTATCGATCCATGGCCAGAGCAGACCATATACACAAAACTCCCTGAAATTATACAATATTATATCTCCAGATGGGAGCACCGCAACCTCATCTCCGGATACAACGATGAGTTTTTTGCCCCTGCAAAAGACGTCCAGCAATTCATCAAAGACCCCCAGGATCTCCTGCAGCAGATCCACAATGGCAAGTTCAATCCCTTCGGCGATTTCTCAGAGTTAGATAAGGATTAGAATTTCCTTATTATTTCTTCTGCAGCATCCGATAGTAAACATATACATGTCTATTAGTGCCTTACTTCATAAGAACTGTAACAAATTTACCGCATGCATATGTTTGATATTCCGGGGATAAAACTTTTAAAACAGCGAAGAGTCAGGAGAAAAAGGTCATTTATGGACAGACACTAGTCAGAACCTAAGCCAAAACCGCCAAAGACCATGAATCACCAGCAGGAAACATCACCTCAGTCATCAGATGTCACAATTAAAGTGACAGAAAAGGAACCTGTCAGCCGATCTTCTTCTGCTGAACAACCTTTTCACATCAACAGTTTTGTCATCGAGGACTCCTTTTACCGTGCCCGGCTAGCCAGGCCGGTTCACTGGTCAGTGGCTTGGTCTGATCTGATGATGACCATGTTCATTCTCTTTTTATCCATGTTTATCTATCAAGCCTCACATGAAGAATTTCTGGTTGACAGCAGTCCTGAGATTATTGGGGGAAGTACCACAAAGGCTCTTGATATTCTGGGAGATGGGGATCTCATTGTACCCATTGTCCCACTTAGCAGGAATAAACCACTTATCACCTCAGGAACAGTAAAAACAGTTGAAAAAGTCCAGCTGAATGATCTGAATATTGACAATGTCTTCAGCGAGAACACTGTCTATGTCGAACCTGCTGAAAAAACAGATCAAGAGGCTGCCACCGGACTTCCCGGGCAAGGGCCGGAGCTCCCGGAACCTGCCATGCAGCAGGATATCATAGAACCTGCCCCCATAACCACAACAGAACAACCCCCTTCAGAAGTTAACAAAGCCAGCTCCTTCAACGATATGTATACCATGAGTCAACAGACCTTAAACAGTGACCGACTCAATAAATTTGCATCAATTGAACTTATTCCTGACACTACCATGCGAATCATCCTCACCGGAGACCTCCTCTTTTACACAGGACAGGCTGACCTTTCCCCAAAAGCACGCCGGTCCCTTACAAAAATCGCAGCAGTAATTAAAAACACCCCTTACATGGTCAATGTCATCGGACACACTGACAACCAGCCCATGTACTCTGCACGTTTTGCCAGCAACTGGGAATTATCTGTTGTCCGGGCCAGTAGCGTCGCCCGGTTTCTCATAAATAAAATGGGGATGAATCCTGCCCAGTTCATCGTCTCCGGATACGGTGCGCAACGACCACGCAGGCCAAACACCAATGCCAGCAACCGGGCAGCAAACAGACGGGTGGAAATCATCGTATCAAAACGGCTGGCACCTGCAGTTCAGGCCACTCCAGAAAATCTTTTATAAGAGTTTTACAACTATCTGAAGTTTAGAGTTTCACGCACCAATCCATCATCATGATGGAAGCGGATGACTTTCAGTTAAATTGTTCTTTGACATAAAGCCACTATGGCTTTTTATCATATATTCATCGTCTGGTGGAGGATTACCCTCAATTGG
>JAJRQL010000222.1 GCA_024280265.1 Deltaproteobacteria bacterium | reverse complement strand
TGATTCTTTCCAAAGAAAGAATCGTTCTCTTTTTTTTATGCATATAAAACTCGTAGCAATTAATGGGCGTTTTACTCACTCCTGCCTAGCCCTGTTTCATCTTCGCAATGAGCTTGAAGCGAATTGTCACATGGTCTCCACTGAAATAGTCCAGAAAACTATCCGTGACCCTGCATACGAGGTCCTTCTGGATCTCAGCAGGGGACAACCGGATGCAATTTTCTTTTCTGCAGCTGTGTGGAATTCCCATTTTGTACAAGAACTCATTGTTGACCTCCATTTACTGATACCAAGCTGTCAACTTGTGGTGGGAGGGCCTCAGGCTGAAGTTATTGGTTGTAACTTAAAAGATGGGGTCTGTACCGTTGTTCGCGGAGCCATCGAGGCTGTTGAAGAACGCTTTTACCACGATTTGGCAAACCAGGCTTTGGTGCCACGCTATGGACGCTCCTTTTTTCATCTTACCGGGAAAAATGAGCGATTTCTTTCTCCGTATAAAAAGGAGGACTTTGAAACTCACTTGAAGAATCGTAACGTCTATTATGAATCATCAAGGGGGTGTCCGTTTTCCTGTTCTTATTGTCTTTCTTCGGCAGAAAATGGGACGGTACATAAGAATCTTACACAGATACGGGAGGAGCTTGATCTGATATTGTCCTATGAAACCAGGGTGCTGCGCTTTGTGGATAGAACATTCAACGATCAGCCCGAACGAGCCCTGGCAATATGGAGGCTTGTCCTGTCTTATGACTGCAAGACACTTTTTCATTTTGAAGTTGCTCCTGATCGTATAAGTGACAGGATGTTTGATTTTCTGGCAACGGTTCCTCCGGGACGCTTTCAGTTTGAGATCGGAATTCAGTCTACCAATGAAGCAACTCTTGCTGCTATTAATCGCAGGATCGACCCTGAGGTGGCCCATGACACAGTGTCACGTCTGGCGGCCCTTGACAATATCCATCTCCATGCGGATCTGATTCTAGGGCTGCCATATGAGACAAAGGAGAGTTTTCTGCGCTCATTTAACGATATCTTTGCCATGGCTCCCCATTATATTCAGATGGGGGTACTGAAGCTTCTTCCAGATACGGAATTAGGGAATTGTGCTGAGGAATATGGATATCGGGCCTGCAGTCAGCCCCCCTATACGGTTATGGCCAGTGAATGGCTCGACCCGGAGTGTCTCCAAGACCTGTACTGGTTTTCAGAGTGTGTTGAAAAATTTTGTAATAATAGATATTTTCCGTCCCTTTGGCGCTATATTAGAAATACGGAAACTGATGCCAGTGATTTTTTCATGGGGCTGCTTGAGGTGGCCCGACAGGAAAGGCTGTTTGAGCTGGCTGCTACCCAGGAACTTTTATGCAGACTACTGATGAAATTTATTCAGAGCAGAGAGGACCGGGACCTTATGCAGGAGCTGATTATTTATGACTGGCTCCGTTGTGGTCGCCGCAAACTTCCGAATTGTCTGGTACGGGATGGAATAAAGGAGCGCAGCTTGAAAGACGCCCTTTATCTGCGGTTGCCCTCAGAAATTGCGGGCCTCTATTCTCAGAACGGGCGCAATCGCTTTTTCAAGCAGTGCGTATTTTATAAATTTTCAGGTGCGACAGTAAGGGAGTTGGGATATTGTGAAGAAAAAGCCAGTTGCCTGGTATTTTTACCGGGGAGGGAAAACAGTTTGATGCAATGTCAGGAGGTTGCCCTCCTGCCCCCTCTGAACCCCTTAAAATAAAAAGGATTTGTGTTAGGTGCTTTTATGAAGTAAAAAAAGGGTTAAACAACAGGTAGGTTGGTGCCTGTCCAGAAATGGCCTTTTTCTCCTAACTCTTTGTTACTATAAATTTTTCACTCAGCATTAAATAATGTTGAAATAAGCTGGGTACTTTGTCCTTGGAATATCAGATATATGCCTGCGGTAAAATTTCTTCTGTACCTCGATTTAGAACAAAAAATCTCATTTCTGGACGGACACAAGTCAGGTTCAATCTTAAAATATTGGTCGTTGAGAATACGATCATAACAAGGAGTAGAAGATGTCGTTTCGAATTAAAACCATAAATGCCATTGCCCCGGAAGGCCTTGAGTTACTCGGGGAAGAATATAGAGTGGATCCGGCTGATAGAAATCCTCATGGAATTGTTGTGCGTAGTTCCCAGGTGGATGTGGATGATTACCCAGAGCTTCTGGCCATCGCCCGTGCTGGTGCTGGAGTGAATAATATCACTGTTGATAAGGCGACAGAAAAAGGGATCTGTGTTTTTAATACTCCCGGAGCTAATGCCAATGCCGTTGTGGATCTGGTCTTTCCAATGATCGGTATCTGGCTGCGAAATATTTATCAGGGGATCGCCTTTTGCAAGTCTCTTGCTGATGTGCCGCCGGAAGATGTGAATTCCGAGGTTGAAAGCCGCAAGGCAGCCTTTCGGGGTGTTGAAATTGCCGGAAAGACTCTGGGAGTTATAGGTCTTGGACAGATTGGAGTCAGGCTGGCAAATGGTGGTATCCAGCGCTTCATGCAGGTGTATGGCTTTGATCCTTTTCCAAGTCTTGACAATATACATCATCTTCTCCCTGAGGTGACAGTAACCCGGGCCATGCGTGACACCCTCAGCCAGGCAGATATTGTAAGCCTTCATTTGCCGGTAAATGAGAAAACCAGAGGGATGGTGGATGGCGAATTTATTGCCAAGATGAAATCGGGTGCCATTCTGGTAAACTATGCTAGGGGGCCTATTGTTCAAGAGGATGCAGTTCTTGCTGCCCTTGACAGTGGTCAGCTTGAAGCCTTTATCTCAGACTTTCCGACACCTGGAGTTATTGGACACCCGAAAGTTCTGGTCACCCCCCACCTTGGTGCCTCCACCGCTGAATCAGAAGGAAACTGCTCCCGTATGGCGGTGAAGGAATTGTCGAGTTATCTGTGTTATGGAAACATTACCCATAGTGTGAACTTTCCCAACATCGAATCTATTCCTGCTTCAACGGTTCACACCCGTCTTATTATTATTAATAAGGATGTTACTGGAATGATAGGGTTTATTACCAATGTTCTGGGTGAGTACAACGTGAATATTGCCAGTTATAAGAACGAGTCCAATGGAGCTGTCGGGTATAACATCATTGATGTGGAAGCAGCACTTGATGCAAAAATAATAGAAGCTCTCGAGGCAAACAAAGATGTCATAAGGACACTTCAGATAACATTCAGCTGAGAGAACGGAAAAAATCAAAGGGGGATTGTTGTGAGTATTAGAGTACGATTTTTGGTTGTAATTGGAATTCTCAGTATGGCATCAGCTATGATTCTAGCTTATGCCAGTTACCAGTACAGTGTGAAAAATGCGATGGATGGTGCCAGGATCCAGGGTGCCATTGTATTTAATATGATCGATTCATCAAGGTTGTACTTTAAAGAACATCAGCGGCCACTGATTGTAAAACTTGTGGAAAAGGATCGCTTCTATCCGGAAATTATGTCCGGTTTTGTTGTGAGTCGCGGAGTGTGGGACATTTTTGAAGAACGCTTTCCCGGCTACAAATTTAAACAGGCCACCCTTGATCCTCTGTATCTTCCAAACAAGGCTGACGGGGATGAAACTAAACTCATAAAAATGTTTGAAGAGAAGAAAAATATCAAAGACACAGAGGGTGTAATGACAAAAGGTAGCAGGCATTTTTATTATTTTGCCCGTCCTATTATGGCCACAGCAGCCTGTCTTCGTTGCCATGGAACCCCGGAGGATGCTCCCAGGGATCAACTTGAAATTTATGGTACGACAAACGGCTATAACTGGCATAATGGACAGATTGTCTCGACAAGTATTGTGTATGTTCCACTGGATCGAGCCATGGCTGCTGCAAAGAAGTCTGCAACCAGTCTCTTTGTCATGGGGAGCGCAGGGATTGTCATGCTCATGGGAGCTATGTGGTTTTTTCTAAGTCGGGGTGTGGTCTCTCCTCTGGCAAAACTGGAGCAGAAAACCACCCAGATCAGCCTTGGTAAAGAGCTTGATGTGGAGATGGGAGTGAATAGTAAAGATGAGATAGGCAGTCTTACAAGGGCGATTGACCGGCTGCGAATAAGCACTGCAAAGCTTCTGGAGCGCTGTTCCGGAAAGTAGCAGATGCAGCTGTTACCTGGTGTCGTAAAAAAAGTTCAGGCAAGCCAGGCCATATTACCGGTAACAGCCTATGGATCTACCGTTTTGCAGCAAATGGACAAAAAAGGGAAGGGAAACCATTGCGGTTCCTCTTCTCCTTTTTTCGATCAGGGCAGGGATCACCCGGTAATTGTTTTAATCTCAGTCATAAACCCTTTTTCCAGATTTTCGTCGTTGATCTCGGCACAGAGCAGTTCAGCTAAGGCAGGAAGCGTTGCCAGAGAGGGTGAACCCTGTTTTGCCCAGAGTTCTATGACATCTTTCATCACTGGTGCTGCAATGGGACCAATGGCCATTGCCAGTGCATCTTTGACCTTCTCGAGAACCTGAGCGAGTTCAGCGTCAATCTCTGCCAGATCTGTCGGTTTTTCCTGTTGGCTTGCTGGTGTGGTTGGGCTGCTTTTTGGGGCTGCTGGCTGGTTAGGTGCAGAATATGCCATGGGATTGGACATGGCTTTCCCTATATCCTCTGCCAGCATACCGGTTGTCATGCTTATCAGCGACTTGTTGGTGTTTGGTTCGCAAATAATTATCAGCAGTGCCTGTTGGGGAAGAGGTTTTATTACAAGTAGTGATTCGTTGTATTTAAATTCGATGCCCTTAAAGTCAAGCTGTGCCATGTTACCGATCTGGATGGTTCGGTTGAGCAGGTTTCCAATAGTTTGGATACTGTTTTCTTTAAAGATGGGAGGCATTTTGCTGCCGGCAATCTGTTGTTCACTGTTGAACACGAAGCAGCCGAGTACGCCTGGGAGTATGGTGATTTCCTGTAGCAATGAATCCATTGTGACTGTCCTGATATGGCCTGTGCCATAAGTTTATTGAAGAGTTAAAGCTTCCTTTTTTTTAGTGTATTACTCCATAATTCCTGCAATAAAAAAACAGGTAAGCGAGGTACGAGACTTCGAGAATGTATGAAGTGAAATACTATTAAGATGTTACAAGTAGCAATAAGGTACTTACTCGCAGTTTGTCTGCGCTAGTTGTTATGTTGAGAGTTTGATTCTACTGAGTACCGGGCGTAATCCGTCTGCAATGGACTCTGGAAAAACCGAGCTGCCGACTTTCAGACCGACAATCACATCTTGACCACAAAGCACTAGAAGCTTTGAATCATCGGTCAGGGTGAATATAGTGTACTGTCTCCCTGATGCACCAATGGCTATGCCAATCTGCTCAGCCGCAACTGCAACATAGGTGATGAAGTTCGCTGTATTACTGTCCGGTTCCCCTACCTGATGGAGGACGTTCCCTTCTTTCGAGCTTATTGTAGAGCTGACGATCTCCGGAAAAGAATTGAGCATGCTGATGAATTGAGCCAGCACCGGGTCTACCGGTTCGGCCTCAGGCACCTGGCCGGTAACAGCTGGTGCTGAGGAATCTTTACCGGGAAGGTCGAGGTCGAGATCTTCCATGTTCAGGGAGTCAAGGCCTCCCCTGCCCGTATTGTCACTTTCTAACCTCGGGTTTCGGGCAGCGGCGTTTTCGTCTTTTCTTCTGCAGCCTTCAAGGAGAATAAACCCGAGTGACTCCTGAATGTTCTTCTCAGTTCTTGAACATCGATTGTCAATTTCAATTTCAACATTCTTCCAGCTGACAATGGCAAATGCAGCCTCATTGCCCTTGAGCCCTTTGGTACTGGCGTCTAGAAGGTCACCATCTCTGAAATACATAACTCCAGTTTTGCTCCCTGCGTGGATTGTGAGAGTGCAGGATTTTTTGTCCAGCTCAAGGAGTTGCAGGAAGGAAGAGAGAGACACGCCTGTGATATAGCCTTTGGAGGGACCTGTCAGTCCTTTCAGAACCTTTTCGACAAGTACTTTGAAATCAATGGGCTTTTCGATGTATTGAAAAGTTCCTATGTCACGAAGGTTGTCTTCCATCTCCGGAGTTCCAAAAGCTGTCATAACAATAACAGGGATATCTGAATAGTTGCTGCTTAAGTGTGCGACAAGGGCAAAGCCATCCATTCGTGGCATTTTGAGGTCGGTGAGTACCAGGTTTATGTTTTCTGATTT
This sequence comes from Deltaproteobacteria bacterium, assembly GCA_024280265.1. Classification (GTDB taxonomy): domain Bacteria; phylum Desulfobacterota; class Desulfobulbia; order Desulfobulbales; family Desulfocapsaceae; genus Desulfocapsa. The sequence continues at coordinate 3,416 of JAJRQL010000222.1, read as the reverse complement.
TAGCGCCTCAACTGCCTCCATGCCATCCCCGGCTGTTGTTATACTGAATTTGTCTTCATAAGCTTTGAAACCCTCTATAAGGCCGTGCAGGAAGCTCTCGTCATCGTCAACGATTAAAACTTTTTTCATGTGGTTCTCCGCGATTATTCATACTGCCAGGAAGGCTGAATCGTTATCTGTTGTGGAAATTCCCCAGTGTACCTGTCTGGATTGTTCAGCAGTTTCAGTCTGTATCTGTGTTTTCCTGTGTGGTGTGAAAACAGGAGTTGTTCCACAGCGATGCAAGTTTGTTTATGTAAATACAATAATGTTATTTCGGTCTGGTGCTGAGTGGTAGGGAATAACCCGAGCACACTCCTTAAAAATTACCACGGAATCATGTGGTATGTCCAGTAAAAGCAATCAATCAGGCGGTTGGAATGATAATTTCCATTCGAGTGCCCTGTCCTTTCTGAGAACTGGCCGTAATGGAGCAGTTCATTTTAGCCAGCATTTTCTTGACAATTACCAGGCCAAGGCCCGTTCCTTCAGCCTTGGTGGTGAAGAAAGGGCGGAATAGATTTCTCACCGTGTCCTCTTCCATTCCACAGCCGTTATCTTCAAATACAAATGTAATCTGATTCTTCTGGTTGTGTATCAGTGAAATTGTGATGGTTCTGTTTTTAGTCTCGTCAAGTGCGGCAATCGCATTGGTGGTCAGGTTCAGTAAAACCTGGAGAAAGGCACGCGGGTCGACCAGTCCGTACAGGGGTGCCTTGGGGAGATCCAGTGCCAGCATAATATATCGTTTGGCGAGGTCTTTTTCAGTGAGTTGTATCAGTTTGTCAAGCAGAGCCTGCATGTCCGTTTTTTTTATATCGGGACGTTCGAAAATTGAGAAATTCCGCAGTGTCTTCAGGAGATATTCCACCCTGCGGATATCTGAAAGCCCTCTATGGATAAAGCGGGCTATAGCCTCAGTGTCATAGACCTCAAGGTTAGACTCCAGAACTGAAAGGGATACCTTTATGGAGTTGATGGGATTACCGAGTTCGTGGCGGATACTTGAGAAAATAAAGCCGATATTATCCATGAGGTTGGCAGCTTCAGCAATTGACTCCAGTCGTTTATCTTCTGTGATATCCCTTTTGACAATAACCTGGTTGGCAACGCGGCCCTCCTGATTATAAACGGGGGATATCTGCATCTCCTCCTGATAGAGACTGTGATCTTTACGGAAGTTGTCGAACTGACCACTCCAGGGCTCTCCTTTTGTAAGAGGTTCCTTGATCTTGCGCCAGAGCTTTTCCTGATGACCGGAGTGTAGAGACGTTTAATGGAGTTGCCCATAATTTCCTGCGGGCTAAAACCTGTAACTGTTTCACAGGCAGGGTTGGCGTAGAGGATGGTGCCACTGGTATTAATAATAATAATACAGTCTGAAGATTGCTCAACAACGGTAGCCAGACGGTCTCGCTCGGATCTGTCCTGCTGGTTACTGATTGCCATTGAGAGAATATGGGCAGTGAATAACAAGCTGTTAATCTGTTGTTGCTGAAAGAGCAGGGCTTTTTTGGTCCTGATCAGTCCAATGAGCCCATGAAGCTCGTTTCCGATTCTCAAAGGAATAAGAAGAAGCGTTTTAATGCCCTCCCGTTGTAAAAGTATTAATTGTTCCGGGTCAAAATTTTCAGCATGGTTCTGAACAATCTGTCCTTTCCCAAGCAGATTCATCCATACTGGAACCGAGAGCATCCAGTCATGGGTGTATTGGTTGTCCTGTTTTTTATAATGGACAGAGATAGGATTTTCAGTTTGGCTGGTATTGTCAAGGAGAAATATTTCATCTGCTGTCAGTGCAGTACACAGCTCAGGGAGTACCTGCTTGAAGCAGTTGTGCCAGTCAGAGTGCAGTGCATTTGGGTTCGTCAGTTTAAGTGTGGTTTTCCAGATGATCTCATCTGGTGAGGAGTTCCCTGGTATTGGTGGTGGCGGTGGGAGCTCTCTGCAAAATAGAAGTGTTGGTGACTTTTTATCTGCGCCGTAATTAACAGAAGAGAAAGTGAGGGTGAAATGTCTTGAACCGAGGGAAAAATTCTTTTTAAAGGGGCGATCTTTTTTCTGGCAGGCTGAGAGTCCTTGTTGGAGCATATCCCACATCTTCTCTGGGGAAAAGTTATGTGTTCCAAGGGGACTCTTGAGGTTGCCTGGTCTTGGAAAGGTTTTTTGAAAGAGTTCGTTTGCTTGAAGAAGGAGACCATTACTGTCAAATAGTGCGATGGCTTCATGGGGTGACTGAAAACACTTGTCTTTAATGAGGGCCTCATCGATATTGCGGGATTTATTATTGTTATCTGTACCTTTCCGGTTCCTCTTCATCAGCTGTGAGAGCAGAAGGGCAATACAAAGTGTCTCAATAACAATAATTGACAGGGAGATGTTGGAGAATGACATAGTACGTTCCCAGGGATAAGTGGAAGGTTGCTATGATCTGGCAGTTCATGGCAAATTCCAGTGCCTTGTTGGCAGGGTTTTATTAACTTATGTGGTCTTACTGATATGGTTCTGGGTGTGTGAATTTATGAAATAAACATTTAATTACGAGTACCTCAATACTCTAACAGGATAGTCAAAGAATAGCAAAAAATGTGTTTGAAAAGCCGTAGTTGAGGTAGCTTACCCAAGTACTATCAGGGCAAGTGTGTTTCCAAGGTGCCTCTGCTGATCTCTCCTTGAGGGTTATTTGCTTAGCCACCATCTACAATTTCAGGTTTTTACGAGCTTGTTATCCATTAAAACTGAAAAAGGTATCCTATAGCTCAGATCTGTTAGTCGGATTGGGCGGGAAATAACAGATTAGGAATCATCAATCGGGATTCAAATTTTTATACATTTGCATTGACGGAGGGGCAGGTTTGTGAAAAGTCTACTCCTGTGAAGAGCCGAATTGTTCGACTCTTTGTTGGGACAGATTGTCAGTTCAAAAAAACATATCGGTAACGTGCTGTAATGGCAGGTGATTTTCTGACATATTGTGGAGGTACAAAAAATTAAATCATTTTTTGTGGTTGGTTGAAAAGTGGAAATGTGCTAATTGTGTGATATTGTTAGTCATGGCTTGGGGTTGTGAAGGTGGCACGATATGTGCATTGATGTATATTGCTTTATCTCTTCTCTTCTTTCTCCTGGAAAAAGTCGGTTTCGTGTATTCGAATCCGGCTTTTTCTTATTGAGCTCTGCATTCATATGAACAGGTCGCCCAAAGGATGACACGTTTCCTTCTGTTGTGAGAACTTTTGGTTCATCCGGTTAATGAGTACCCCTGACGGTGCAAGTGGTAGAGTCGGAGTTTAAAATAATCCATATCTCTGAATCCATAAGCCTGTCGCTTGAGGGTTTTTATTTTGTTAACGGTTCCTTCAACTGATCCACTGGTT
>JAJRQL010000221.1 GCA_024280265.1 Deltaproteobacteria bacterium | reverse complement strand
TATCTAAGAGAGAAGAACATGTTTCCAATTGAAAAATACCATTATGCCAGCAGTGTCACCGATGCAGTGCAGGCGCTGGCGGCAGACGAGAAGGCAAAAGTTATTGCAGGTGGTACCGATGTTCTGGTGCGTCTCCATGGAGGTAACAGTGATTACAGCTCTCTTGTTGACGTGAATGGCCTGCCCGAACTCAAAGAGATTCGACAAGATGGAGAGGGTAATGTTTTTATCGGAGCTCTCGCCACCTGCAGTGAAATAATAGAACATGAACTGATCCGGAAACAGACCCCAATGATTGTGCAGTCTTTAAGCACCATAGGCGGCCCTCAGGTTCGAAACTGTGCTACCATGGGCGGCAATATTTGCAATGGTGCCGTGAGTGCTGATAGTGCCTGTGCCGCGCTGGTTTATGAGTTTGATCTCCTGATCGAGGGAGTTGAGGGTGAGCGCCTTGAGTCCATTAACGGTTTTCATACCGGGCCTGGTCGTACCTCGTTGCAGCAGGGGGATCTCCTTAAGGCCTTTCGGATCCGTCCCCGAAACTATGAGGGGGGTCTTGCCTCGTATCAGAAATATGCCATGCGGGGAGCCATGGATATTGCAACCATTGGCTGTGGAGTGGCGCTGAAGATGGATGGTGAATGTATCAACACCTTAAAACTTGCTTTTACCGTTGCTGCACCGACTCCCATCCGTTGTACCAATGCCGAGAATGCTGTTGTAAACAGGCCCATCACCGAGGAAACCCTGGATCTGCTCACCGAGGTCCTGAAGGAAGATGTCCGGCCGCGTGAGTCCTGGCGGGCTGGAAAGGAGTTTCGGCTTCATATCATTAAAACCCTGGCCCGAAAGGGACTTCGTCAGGCCGTGGAGATGCAGGAGAGAATGTCATGATAAACAGAATGGATATCAGCCTGTCTGTAAATTCTAGAACATATGAACTGGATGTGGATGTGCGTAAATCACTCATGGATGTCTTGCGGGAGTTGGGTTACACCAGTGTCAAACATGGTTGTGGTGTCGGAGAATGCGGTGCCTGTACCGTGCTGGTGGATGATATCGCGGTCGATTCCTGTCTTTATCTTGCGGTGTGGGCCAAGGGCAAGAATGTGCGGACAGTTGAAGGGGAATGCAGAGATGGGAAACTCTCTGTGGTGCAGGAAGCTTATGTGGAAGAAGGGGCAGTGCAGTGTGGGTTTTGTACACCGGGTCTTATCATGAGCAGTACCTCATTTATTGAGAAGAACGATGGCCGCCATCCTTCACGGGAGGAGATTGCAAAGGGACATGCCGGGAATCTCTGCCGTTGCACCGGGTATCAGACCATTATTAATGCCGTTGAAAATGCCATTAAGAAATGAAGATGAGGAACAGCTCCATAGATGGTGTTCGGGGTCGCTTTTTTGATTTTTCAAAATCAGTTGGTCAACAGTCAAATTTTGAGGGGACAGTTCGCTATGTCGAAGATGGGTTGTTACTGTTGAAAGAAGGGCACATCGAATGGTTTGGCGACTGGTCTGAGGGCAGGGAACAGGTACCGGAGGGTGCACGTATTCATGAGTACCCCGATAAGGTGATTGTCCCGGGATTTATTGATTGTCATATTCATTTTCCCCAGGCAGAGATCATAGCGGCTTATGGTGAGCAACTCCTGGAATGGTTGAATAACTACGCCTTTCCGGCAGAGAAGCAGTATGGGGATAAATCGTATTCCATGGAAATGGCGGAGGTTTTTGTGGCGGAGCTGCTGCGGAACGGTACCACCACTGCTGCAGTGTTCTGCACCGTTCATCAGCAGTCAGCTGAAGCACTTTTTGCCGCTGCGCAACGGGTGAATATGCGGGTTATTGCCGGAAAGGTGATGATGGACAGAGACGCCCCCCCGGGGCTGCTTGATACACCGGCAACGGCTTATGATGACAGTCGCCTGCTCATTGAGAAATATCACAATCAGGGTCGTCTGCTTTATGCAGTTACTCCCCGTTTTGCTCCGACTTCAACACCGGAGCAGCTGGCGGTTGCCGGGAGGCTCGTGCAGGAGTATCCGAATCTCTATATGCAGACCCATCTATCTGAAAATATCGCAGAAATCGAGTGGGTTCAGGAGCTTTTTCCGGACCGGGAGAGTTATCTGGATGTGTATGAGCATTATGGCCTCACTGGCCCCCGGAGTATTTTTGGCCACTGTATTCATTTGGAGGATGCTGAGTGGACGGGACTTTTTGATACGGATTCTGTGATTGCCTTCTGCCCCACATCAAATCTCTTTCTTGGCAGTGGGCTCTTTGATCTGGAACGTGCCCGGAGAGAAGATGTCCGGGTGGGAATGGCCACCGATGTTGGTGGTGGAACATCTTTTTCAATTCTCTCCAGCCTCAGCGAGGCCTATAAGGTTATGCAGCTTCAGAGGCAGAAATTTTCGGCCTTTGAGGCATTCTATATGGCAACTCTTGGAGGGGCTGAGGCGCTTTCCCTAGATCATTTACTGGGGAATTTCAATGTGGGCAAAGAGGCTGATTTTGTGGTGCTTGATCCTGCGGCAACCGTACTGCAGGCAAAGCGTTCGGAGAAGTCGAAAAATATAGCGGACCTTCTGTTTGCTCTTATGGTCCTGGGTGACGACAGAACGGTTTTTCGCACCTATGTGGATGGTCGGCTGGTGCACAGACGGGAATAATATAAAAAAAGGAAGATCTATGAGTGAAGCCCCACGCTTGCAGTTAAAGGGAATGACAAAGATTTATCCTTCGGTCATTGCCAACGATTCCATTGATATGAGTATTGCACCCGGTGAGATCCATGCTGTGCTTGGTGAGAATGGTGCCGGAAAGAGTACCTTGATGAAGGCGATTTACGGGGTGGTAAAACCCGATAGAGGCCAGATTATCTGGAATGGTGAAGCGGTTGCCATTCAGAACCCCGCCCATGCCAGAAGATTGGGTATCGGGATGGTTTTTCAGCACTTTTCCCTCTTTGAGACATTGACGGTTACGGAAAACATTGCCCTTGCAATGGATGACTATACGAGTATGGAGTCTCTGGCTGGTCGCATCGAAGAGGTCTCAGGGGAGTATGGCCTCCCTCTGGACCCGGGCCAGCTTATTTATTCCCTGTCTGTCGGGTTGCGTCAGAGGGTCGAAATTATCCGCTGTCTTCTGCAGCAGCCAAAGCTGCTGATAATGGATGAGCCAACCTCTGTTCTTACTCCACAGGCCGTGCGTAAGATGTTTGAGACCCTGCGGCGTCTGGCGGATGAGGGTTGTTCCATTCTTTACATCAGTCATAAGCTCGATGAGATCATGGAACTCTGTCACTCAGCCACCATCATCAGAGGGGGTAAGGTGACGGGATATGCTGTTCCAGCTGATGAAACCGCCACGTCTCTTGCCAGGATGATGATTGGCAAGGAGATTCCCGTCTGTTCCAGGCAAAGGCCAGTTGTGGATGGGGAGCGGTGTCTTGAGGTGAGGAATCTGTCCAAGAGTTCCGCGGATCAGTTCGGGACAGATCTGAAGGCCATAAGTTTCTCGGTAAAGGGCGGCGAGATTCTGGGTGTTGCCGGAATTTCGGGGAATGGTCAGCAGGAGTTGTTATATGCCCTCAGTGGAGAAAGGTTGGTTGACGATAGAGATTCCATTGCAATTCACGGTGAGTCCGTGGGCCATCTGAATCCTGATGAAAGGCGAAACAGGGGCCTGGGGTTTGTACCCGAGGAGCGTTTGGGGCGCGGCGCTGTACCGGGAATGTCTCTTTCCAGTAATGTGATTCTTACAGCCCATCGTCAGGGCATGGTGGCAAAAGGGTTACTCAAATTCCAGAAGGCAGCTCAGTTCGCAGAAAAGTGTATCAGCGATTTCACCGTGAAGTGTGGTTCCGGGGATGATCCCATTACCAGTCTTTCTGGTGGGAATATGCAGAAGTTTATTACTGGTCGGGAAATTCTCCAGTCACCGGATCTTCTTATCGTCTCACAACCAACCTGGGGAGTGGATATCGGTGCTGCCAATATTATCCGTCAGTCCATGATAGATCTGCGCAACAATGGATCTGCGGTTCTTGTGGTCTCGGAAGAACTGGACGAACTGCTTGAGATCTGTGATCGCCTCATAGTCATAGCCGAAGGATACGTCTCGTCTTCTGTGAATGTGAATGATACCAGTAAGGAGGAGATCGGACTCTGGATGAGTGGAATGTTCCCTGGTGGGCCGGCGACAGATACTTTTAATGAGGCAACGCATAATCAGGAGAGCCATGGTTGTTAAAATAGAACCCCGTCCCGAGCCATCAAAGGTGATGCAATACCTCTCTCCGCTGATTGCAGCTGTTTTGATGCTCATCAGCGGGCTGATTATCTTCAGTCTGCTTGGGAAAAATCCAGCCGAGGCCTTCCATGCGTTCTTCGTGGAGCCGGTGAATGATCTTTATGGTATCGGAGAACTTCTCATCAAGGCTTCACCGCTTATGCTCATAGGAACCGGATTGGCCGTGGGATTTCGGGCAAGTATCTGGAATATCGGGGCTGAAGGGCAGTTGGCAGTTGGAGCCATATTTGGTGGTTATTTTGCCATCATATTTAATGACTCCAATGGATTGTTTATTCTGCCCCTGATGATTGCAGTCGGTGCAGTGGGTGGAATGCTGTGGGCCTCAATCCCTGCCCTGCTGAAGACTGTTTTTAATGCCAATGAAATATTGGTGACCCTGATGCTCAACTATGTGGCAGTACTTTTGCTGGCGCTTCTTGTGCACGGTCCTCTGAGGGACCCCAATGGGTATGGGTTCCCCCAGTCGGTTCTTTTCGGGGATGCCGCAATCCTGCCGGTGCTGGTTGAGGGAACCCGTCTGCACCTGGGTGTTTTCCTGGCCTTTGGTGGAGTGATTGCGGGCTGGGTGTTTCTTCAGAAGAGTTTTACTGGTTATCAGATGCGGGTGGCGGGATTGGCGCAAAAGGCGGCGACCTATGCCGGTTTCAAGTACAAAAAACTGATCTGGATAGGATTGCTGACCGGTGGTCTTACTGCCGGAATTGCGGGGGTACTCGAGATTGCCGGTCCCATTGGGCAGCTCCTTCCTTCTGTTTCACCTGGGTATGGGTATGCGGCCATCATTGTGGCTTTTGTGGGAAGGTTGCATCCCGGCGGTATTTTTCTCTCCAGCCTTCTTATGGCGCTGTTGTATCTGGGAGGAGAGTCGGGTCAGATGAACCTTGATCTGCCCTCCGCTGTGACTGGAATTTTTCAGGGTCTGCTGCTTTTTTATCTTCTGGCTGCGGATTTTCTTATTCATTACCGAATGCGTCTAAATCGGTCCCGCCTGGAGGTTAACTAATGGATGGAGATATTTTTATTCAGATCCTTGTCGCGGCAATTGCAGCGGGAACGCCCTTTGTCTATGCTGCTTTAGGAGAGTTGATTACAGAAAAATCCGGAGTGCTTAATCTTGGCGTGGAAGGCATGATGCTGGTGGGTGCCATTTCAGGGTTCATTGGTATGGCCAAAAGTGGCAGTCTTCTGGTGGCCGTGCTGTGCGGGATGACAGCTGGTGCACTCATGGCCCTGATCTTTGCGGTACTCACTCTTACTCTGATGGCTAATCAGGTGGCAAGTGGGCTGGCGCTGACCATCTTTGGTGTGGGGCTGAGTGCCTTTCTCGGTCTCAAATACACAAGTATTGCCCTTCCCGGAGTTCCCGAACTGCACATTCCGTTTCTAAGTGATATTCCTGTTGTGGGTCGGTTGTTGTTCTCCCATGATATTTTGATCTACAGTTCACTTGTTTTATTTGGATTTATTTGCTGGTTTTTGTATAAGAGCAAGGCCGGGCTGATTTTACGCGGGGTTGGGGAAGCACCCAAATCGGCTCATGCTCTTGGCTATAATGTTATAGGTATCAGATATCTGGCAGTCCTTTTTGGCGGAGCCATGGCCGGGCTGGGCGGTGTATATCTCGCTGTAGCTTATACTCCCATGTGGGTGGAAGGTATGGTTGCCGGCCGAGGGTGGGTGGCTCTGGCCCTGGTGGTTTTTGCCAGCTGGCGGCCGCTCCGGGTGATGGCCGGGGCATATCTCTTTGGCGGTATCACCATTGCCCAGTTTCATATTCAGGGTTTTGGTATAGAGATACCGTCGCAGCTTTTGTCTATGCTGCCTTATATTGCGACAATTATAGTACTTGTATTGATATCAAGAGATCAGAAAAGTATACGACTGAACTCACCAGCTTCACTGGGGCTGACATACCACCCCAATAACTAGTGTTTGTCGAGAAGTGGCCCTTTTCTCCTTACTCTTCGTTGCGTTAAAAATTTTACCCTCGGAATCTCAGGTACCTGCCTGCGGTAAAATTTCTTCAGCGCCTCAGTTTAGAAGAAAAGATCTCATTTCTGGACGGACACTAATCAATAATGTTTTACAAATGAAGGAGAAAAAGATGGCGATCGGTAGAAAAAATGTTTTGTCAGTTTTTGTTGTTCTACTCTGTGTGGCAGGGCTTTCTCTGACCGCATCGGCGGCAGATAAACTGAAAATAGGGTTTGTCTATATCAGCCCCATTGGGGATGCGGGCTGGACCTACCAGCATGACCTTGGCAGACTTGCCATGGAAAAAAATCTCGGCGACAAAGTGGAAACAAAGTACATCGAAAATGTGCCCGAAGGTCCCGAGGCGGAACGGGTTATCAGGGATCTCGCTAAAAGCGGGTATGACCTGATTTTTACAACGTCTTTTGGCTATATGAATCCTACTCTCAAGGTTGATAAAATGTTTCCCAAGAAACGTTTTGAGCATTCCACCGGATACAAGACTGCAAAAAATGTCGGTACCTATATGTGCCGGTTTTATGAGGGACGTTACCTCACCGGTATTGTTGCAGGAAAGATGACTGAGTCCAACACCCTCGGTTATGTTGCAGCCTTCCCTATACCTGAGGTTATTCGTGGTATCAATGCCTTCACCCTTGGCGCAAAATCTGTGAATCCTGATATAAAGGTAAAAGTTATCTGGGTGAATTCCTGGTTTGATCCGGGCAAAGAGCGTGAGGCCTCTGAGGCTTTGATTGCTCAGGGTGCCGATGTAATCACCCATCACACCGATTCCACGGCCCCAACACTTACTGCAGAGGAAAAAGGGGTTTATGCCATTGCTTATCATTCTGATATGTCCAAGTATGGGCCTAAGGCTCATCTCACCGCAGCCACCCATGTGTATGGTGATTTCTATACCAGAACAGCACAGGCTGTGCTTGATAATACCTGGAAGCCAGAGCAGGTATGGAGTGGTATTAAAGAAGGTTCCATTGAGCTTGCTCCCATGAACCCGGTGGTTCCTGCAGATGTTGTGGCTCTGGTTGAAAAGACCAGAAAAGGTATCATTGACGGCTCGGTGCATCCTTTCCAGGGGCCAATCAAGGATCAGAGTGGGAAAATCGTTGTTGAAGCGGGTAAAACCTTAAGTGACAAGGAACTTCTCGGCATGGGCTACTATGTTGAAGGGGTTCTTGGAAAAATTCCCAAATAATATCTTCATCATCAGGAGATGGGAGGTCATCAGGTCCCATCTCCTTTTTATTTAAGGTTCAAGTGAAAACGACAAAAACAAAATCTTTTATTGGATTCCTTATACCTCTCGGTGCAGTTTTACTGGCGTTGGCCATCGGGGCCGTTATGCTTCTTTCGCTGGGGGCAAACCCCATAAGCGGCTATGCAACCATGTTTGGGGCTGCGTTTGGCAGTGTTGAGGGGTTTTCCGAAACTGCTGTGAAATCTATTCCGCTGCTCCTGGTCGGCGTGGGCATCTGTATTGCCTTCCGGGCAAACGTGATCAATATCGGTGGAGAAGGGCAGATGGTGATGGGGGCTCTCCTGTCGACTTCCGTAGCACTGATCTTTCCTTCTGTACCGTCCTTACTGCTTATTCCCATGGTACTGCTGGCTGGAGCCATTGGTGGTGCCTTCTGGGGATCCATTGCCGGTGCCCTGAAGGCCTATTTCAACGTCAGTGAAATTTTGAGTACCATTATGCTGAACATCGTTGCGGTACAGTTTATGAATTTTCTGTTACGGGGAGTCATGATTGATCCGGGAGAGCTTACCAGGGGAACCGGTATTCCACAGACCATGCGTCTTACGGAAAATGCGGATTTACCCATTTTGCTGGAGGGGATGCGGATGCATCTGGGAGTGCCGATAGCCCTTTTCGTGGCTTTTGGTGCATATATTCTGTTGTGGCGAACGGCCATGGGATTTCGACTTCGTTCTGTGGGGTATAACCCTCATGCCTCCCGCTATGCCGGGATTTCAGTTCCCAGGAATGTTACCGCAGCCCTGGCATTCAGGGGTGCCATGGCTGGAATCGCCGGGGCAATTCTGGTCTTTGGCAGTGAATCACATCGCATGGTGACTGATGGTGGCAGTACCGGATTCACAGGCAGTGCCGGCTTTAACGGTATTGTTGTGGCTCTCCTTGCAGGTCTCCATCCCCTCTGGTCCATCCCCTCCGCCCTGCTCTTTGGCGGTATGCTGGTGGGGGCCAACGCTCTGCAACGTGCTGCACAGGTGCCATCTGCTCTGATTATTGCCCTCAATGGCCTGATTGTGGTTTTTGTGGTGAGTTCTGAGTATTTTAAACAGCGCTCTCTTCAGGTGGGGCGGGTAGCTCTTTCTGATGATGAGTCCACCGAGACACAAGGAAAAAACAATGAGTGATTCGTTTGCGGTAATGATTGTTGTTGCCACCATTGCTTCGGGAATCCGCCTGGCAACCCCCTTTCTCCTTGCTTCGCTCGGTGAGGCATTGGGGCAGAGAAGCGGTGTTCTTAATCTGGGTGTCGACGGGGTTATGCTCCTCGGTGCCTTTAGTGCCTACTACACTGTGTTGCAGACAAATAATCTTTACTATGGGCTGTTGGTTGGTATTGTTGTTGGCTTGGCAAGTGGGATCTTTTACGGCTTTATTACCCTGAATCTGCAAGCGGAACAAGGGGTCAGTGGTATCGGGATCTATCTTTTCGGCCTTGGAATGAGCGACCTGCTTTTTCAGAAATTTGTGGGAACTCCACGTCCTATTTTACCTTTTATGCCACTGGATATCCCGGTTCTGTCAGGATTACCTATTGTGGGTGAGATGTTGTTTCAGCACTCAATCATAGTCTACATTGCCTTTGGCCTTGTGCCGCTGATGAGTTTTGTGCTCTATCGTACCACCTATGGTCTGAATATCCGGGCCATAGGGGAAAACCCGGAGGCTGCGGACAGCCTCGGAGTCAGTGTTATGGCCACCAGGTATTCTGCCATCATCGTTGGCAATGGACTGGCTGGTCTTGCCGGTGCGGCACTGGCCATTGAACTGGGGATTTTTCAGCAGAACCTCACCAACGCCATGGGATTTATAGCCATTGCCCTTGTTTATTTTGGTGCCTGGAGTCCCAAGGGCGTCATGATTGGTTCTCTGGTTTTTGGCATGGTGCAGTCCATTGTGCTGCAGTGCAAAACCTTTGGGGTGATCCCGCGCAGTGCCTCAGATCTTGCTGCCATGGCACCGGCTATTATAACCATACTGGCCCTCGTTATTGTGGCCAAACGTTTCAAACAGCCTTCTGCCCTGACCAAGCCTTATGTAAGAGGCGGCTGATGTCAGCTGTCATTATTAATTCATTTTATTTTAGGAGAGTTACAATGAAGAAGTTTAGCCTGTCTCTGTCAGCGGTTCTGCTGGCTCTGTTCTTACTGTGCCCGACACTGCTTCTGGCATCTGGCAAGGCTCTGCGTGTGGCTATTATTGCCCCGAGCGCCCAGAATGATCTGGCATTTACCCAGAGCATTGTAGAGGGCATAAAAGCCATTCAGAAGGATCGTGAAATCGATCTTGCCATAACCGATGGAACCTTTGTGGTGGAAGATGCCGCTGCTGCTATTCGTGACTACGCAAAAAAAGGTTACGACCTGGTTATTGCCCATGGTTCTCAGTATGGTGGGTCATTGAAAGAGATTGCCCCTGATTTTCCAGATACCGCATTTGCTTGGGGAACTGCTGCTGATACCTTTGGTCTTCCCAACGTGTCTTCCTACGAAGCAGCTTCTGATGAGGGTGGTTATGTGATGGGAGTTATGGCTGCTGCCATGAGTAAAAAAGGAGGTGTTGGCGTTGTCGGCCCAATTGAAGTTGGAGATGCCAAGCTGTACGTGGATGGTTTTGTGCAGGGGGCAAAGGCTCAAAATCCCAAAATTCGTGCCAAGGTAAATTACATTGGTTCTTTCAGTGATGTGGCTCTTGCCGCTGAAGCTGCCCGGGCCCATATAGCCGCCGGAGCTGATGTGCTCACCGGAACCGCTCAGATGGTTGTTGGCGCTATTGGCGCTGCCCGTTCCAAAAGAGTGGCCTGGTTCGGTACTCAGGCCAACCAGACAGAGCTTGCACCTGAGATTGTTGTTGCCTCTCAGGTGTATAAGTGGGAAGTGATTCTAAAGAAGATCATAGCTGATATGGACAATGGCGTGAAGGGTGGACGGATGTATGACATCAACCTTGCCAATAATGGTATTGTCATAGAGTTCAACGATGCCTATAAGCTCGCTCCAGGTGTGAAAGAGGCTGGAATGAAAGCTATTGAGGGGATCAAGGACGGTTCCATTAAAACAGGCCACAGGCAATAGATCAGACAGCATCCGGCAGGGGGAGTATTGCCTCCCCCTGCTGAATTGTGGCTGAATCCGTGAGTGTTCAAAACGGTATGCTGGACAGGCACGAACTGGAATTTCGTCAAGTCGGCACGGGTTCAGGTGTAATAAGATAAAAATTAAGATAACGCCAGGTAGAGATATACTATGTCCTCGCAGTCAGATAGTGGTGTGCCGATGCTCCAAATGAGAGGGATCACCAAACATTTTCCCGGGGTTCTTGCCAGTGATCAAGTGGATTTTGATGTTCGGGCTGGAGAGGTACATACCCTACTAGGGGAAAATGGTGCTGGAAAGAGCACATTGATGAAGATACTTTACGGCCTGTATCAGCAGGATGAGGGCGATATCCTTCTCCATGGGAAACCGGTGAGTCTCACTTCGCCGGCCAACGCTATAGCGCATGGAATTGGGATGATACATCAGCATTTTATGTTGGTACCCACCCTTACCGTTGCCGAGAATGTCTCCCTGGGGCTTAAGTCGACCAGGGGGGTTTTATCTGATTTAAAGACCGTTTCCAAACGTATTACCGAACTTTCCAGGACTTTTGGCCTGCATGTGTATCCTGATGAATATGTGTGGCAGCTCTCCGTTGGTGAGAGGCAGCGGGTTGAGATCATAAAGGCACTGTATCGTGATGCATCCATCCTTATTCTTGATGAACCGACGGCGGTGTTAACACCCAGTGAAGTGGATGATATTTCCTTATCTTCCGAAAACTTGCTGATGATGGACGCGGTCTTGTGTTCATCTCTCATAAATTGAAAGAGGTCCTTGCTCTCAGTGACAGGATCACGGTTTTACGGCATGGGAAAGTGACAGGTTATACAACTCCAGCGCAATCTGATCGCCATGATCTGGCGCAGTTGATGGTGGGCCGGGCCGTGAAGCTGGCACCTGATAAGGAAGAAGTGGCAAGTGGCGATCCTCTGCTGACCATCGAGGATCTTTACGTTGAAGGAGACCGGGGCAGGCAGGCGGTGCAGGGACTGAATCTAGAGGTGAAAAGTGGTGAAATTCTGGGAATTGCGGGGATATCAGGGAATGGTCAGCGGGAGCTGGCTGAGGCCATAGCTGGCCTGCGTCGACCCCGCTTGGGTAAAATAAAAATTGATGGTTATGACACCACCCATTTTGGTCCGAAACAGATTCGTGAAATGGGGCTTTCCTATGTACCTGAAGAACGAATGAAAGATGGGGCTGTTGGCGAATTTGACGTAAAGGAGAATATGATACTTCTGAACCACAATAAAGCACCATTTTGTAAAAATGGGTTCCTGAATTTTAAAGAAATAAAGAGATACAGTGAAAAGCTGGTGCAAGAATATGCGGTAAAAACACCGGATATAGATACCATGACCAAAAACCTTTCCGGTGGAAATATCCAGAAACTGATTATGGCCCGTGAGCTTGCTGCAGAGCCCAAGGTGCTTCTCGCCTCGCAACCCACTCGTGGTGTGGATATCGGTGCTGCCGAATATATCCATGAGCGAATCTCCCAGGAGCGTCAGAGGGGAACAGCTTCAGTGGTGATCTCGGAAGATCTTGACGAGGTGATGGCACTTTCCGATCGCATAGCAGTGATGTTTGAGGGCAAGATTATGGGAATTGTGGATCAAAAGGATGCCACCCGGGAATCCATTGGACTCATGATGACTGGTGAACAACAGGAATCCACTGCCTGACTAGTAGATTGTAAGATTACAGGAGGAAAGCTGTATTATGGATCATGTGACCCATCTGAAATGTCTGGTTTGCGGCAGAGAGCACGCCACAGGTTCCATTGAGTATATTTGCCCGGATCACGGGGATGAGGGTATTGTAGATGTGCGTTACGACTACGACCTCATCAAGAGCAGAATTTCCATAGAGAGTCTGGCTGTGGACAGGAATCAATCTATCTGGCGTTATAAGGATTTGCTGCCTGTGTTGCCGGAGGCCGACGTTCCTCCTCTGGCCATCGGCTGGACACCCCTCTATGGTGCACCGCGTCTTGCTCGAAAACTTGGGTTACAGAACCTGTGGGTGAAAGACGATGGACGCCTGCCCACAGCAAGTTTTAAGGACCGGGCCAGTGCCATTGCCGTGGTCAAGGCGCAGGAGAAAAATGCAAAAATCATTACCACTGCAAGTACCGGTAATGCAGCTGCTGCTCTAAGTGGGATCTGTGCAAGTGTTGGCCAGGCAAATGTGATATTTGTCCCGGAATCTGCGCCTCCTGCCAAAATTGCTCAGCTGCTGGTGTACAATTCAACAGTAATGCTGATAAAGGGAAGTTATGATGATGCCTTTGAACTCTGCCTGGAGGCTGCCGCCGAATATGGTTGGTACAATCGTAATACCGGCTACAATCCCTACATGACCGAAGGAAAAAAAACAGCCGTCTACGAGATATGTGAACAGCTCTCCTGGCAGGCGCCGGACGTGATCTTCGTGTCGGTGGGGGATGGCTGTATTATCGGCGGTCTCCATAAGGGCCTGAAGGATCTGCTGGCCCTTGGCTGGATTGATCGTATGCCACGCCTTATCGGGGTGCAGGCAGAGGGGAGCAGCTTTCTGTATGAGGCCTGGAAAAATGGTGAAGATATCTTCAGCAAAGCCCCGGTTGTCGGGATAACTGTTGCTGACAGTATCAGTGTCGACCTGCCCCGTGACAAAATCAAGGCCCTTGCCGCTGTAACAGAAACTGATGGTGCTTACGTACAGATCAGTGATGATGAAATACTGGCTGCCATCCCGGAACTGGCAAGGGGGTGTGCAGTTTTTGCCGAACCTGCAGGGGCTGCTGCCTACGGCGGTCTTGTAAAAGCTGTGGCCTCAGGACTTGTGAAGCCGGAGGAGCGGATTGTGGTGCTTAATACCGGTAACGGACTCAAAGATATCAAAAGCACCATGACCTCTGTAAAGATGGCGGGGGCTGTGGCTACACATATAGAACCCAGTCTTGCGGCGGTAAAGGAGATAGTCAGTGCCTCGCCAGAAACGGCCTTTTCCTCCTGACTCTTTGGTGTGAAGAGTTTTACTTAGCCATCTGCAATTTTGGATTTTTACGAGGCCATCAAGTATTAACAACGTTGAAATAAGCTGGGTACTTTGTCCTCGGATTATCAGATATATGCCTGCGGTAAAAATTTTTCTGTGCCTCGGTTTGGAAGGAAAAATCGTATTTCTGGACGGACACTGGTTACAAAATCTGCCATAGCTCAACAGGAAAACAGCGCCTTGTCTGGGCGTGATACTTTTTTGAAGGAAACCATGATGTATAATTTGATTGATTTAACCATTGAAGATCCCGGTAAGTTGGAAAATGCAGTACAGCGGGCCAGAGAGCAGAATGTCATTATTCCCACTTTCAAACAGATGATAGATCCGGGTCTTATTCCCGAAATCATTGTCAATAAGCTTGGTGATGTCGGGCTCTGGGATTTGAACCCTTTGAACCTGTTTCGGATAAACTGGCATAATGAGCCTGAGGACAGTGGTGGCAAATTTGCCGGGGTAAACTATCTGGTGCTTCCCAGAGAACTCACCGGTATAGATGCCCGGATTGTGATTCTGCTGGGGAAGTGGTTTCCCACCGGAGCCCATAAGGTGGGTGCGGCATATGCCTGTCTGGTACCACGTCTGGTGACGGGTCAGTTTGATCCAAGCACTCAGAAGGCGGTATGGCCAAGCACTGGGAATTATTGCCGTGGCGGGGCCTACGATTCCACCCTGTTAGCCTGTGACTCCATAGCTATTTTGCCTGAGGGAATGAGCAAGGAACGTTTTGACTGGCTGGCCGGGGTGGCGGGTGAGACCATCAAAACTCCGGGGTCAGAGAGCAATGTGAAGGAGATCTTCGATAAGTGCTGGGAGCTGAGAAATTCCGGGCAGGATCTTTCCATCTTCAATCAGTTTGACGAGTTTGGTAATTACCTCTGGCATTATGAAGTGACCAGCCGGGCCATGATGGAGGCACTGTCTGCTACCATGGAGCCGGGAGACCGCTTTCGGGCCATGGTATCCAATACCGGATCAGCCGGAACAATTGCCTGTGGTGACTATATGAAGGAGCAGTTCCCGCTTTCCAAAGTTGTGGCCAGTGAGGCCTTGCAATGTCCGACCCTGTTGAATAATGGTTTTGGGGCTCATCGGATCGAAGGGATTGGTGACAAGCATGTGCCCTGGATTCATAATGTGAAGAATACCGATGTGGTTACGGCCATTGACGATTGCGGGCCCATGGGACTTATACGTCTCTTCAATGAGCCTGCCGGAAAGGAATACCTTGTGGAGCAGGGTGTGGCAGTGGATCTGGTTGAAAATCTCCATCTTCTGGGGATTTCAAGCATTGCCAATGTCCTGGCCGCGATTAAAACCGCCAAATATTATGAGATGGATAGCAAAGATGTGATGATAACCATGGCCACCGATTCCATGGAAATGTATCAGAGCCGTCTTGCGGAGCTCACCGAAGAGGAAGGCGAGTTTACGAATATTGATGCAGCAACGACATTCCATCGCCATATGCTGGGAGAGTCCACCGATAATATGGTTGAGCTTTCCTATGTGGACAGGAAACGTATCCATAATCTGAAATATTTCACCTGGGTAGAGCAGCAGGGCAAGAGCTTTGAGGAGATAGAAGCCCAGTGGTATGACGCTGATTACTGGAGCATCATCCCGCAGTCCACGGAAAAGATAGACAGTCTTATCGATGCTTTTAATGAACGCACCGGGCTTTTGAAAAATCTAGGGTGAAAGGTATGATCTGGTTGAAAAATCCTCTGGCAACCCTGCTGGCTGGAGGTTATGACGGCGGTGGCGGCGTTGTTATTGAAAATGGCAGGATAGCTGAAGTCCTTGTCCGGGGTGCAGAGCCTGCCGGCGGGAAGACGTATCAGATATTTGATGCCTCAAAGCATGTTATATTACCGGGCCTTATCAGCAGCCACCATCATTTTTATCATACCCTGACCAGGGCCTGTCCCCCGGCTCTCAACAAGGCGCTGTTCCCGTGGCTCAAGTCTCTGTACCCGATATGGGCGGGACTCAGTGAAGAGATGATCCATGTGTCAACACGCCTGGCAGCCGCCGAGCTGCTGCTTTCCGGATGTACCCTGGCAGCCGATCACCATTACATCTTTCCAGAAGCAGCTCCCGAGGCCCTTGATGTTCAGGTGGCTGCCATTCAGGAAATTGGAATACGGGCTACCCTGACCCGTGGTTCCATGAGTCTGGGTGAGGATGATGGCGGGTTACCGCCACGAAACACCATCCAGCGGGAAGATGTCATCCTGGCAGATTGTGAACGGGTTATTGACTGCTATCATGATGATGGCGAGGGCGCCATGCTTCAGGTTGCCCTCGCCCCTTGTTCTCCCTTCAGTGTCAGCGAAGACCTGATGCGGCAGAGTGCAATCTTGGCGCGGGATAAAAAGGTCCGGCTCCATACCCATCTCGCCGAAACCCACGATGAAACCGCCTTCTGTGAGGATCTCTTTGGCGTGCGGCCGGTTGACTATCTTGATCGTGTCGGTTGGCTCGATTCCGATGTGTGGCTGGCGCACGGTATCCATTTTAACAGTGCAGAGATGGCACGACTTGGGGATGCCGGAGTTGGGGTCAGCCATTGTCCAAGTTCCAATATGTTTCTGGGTTCCGGGCTGTGTTGTACCCTGGATCTTGAAAAGGCTGGAAGCCCTGTGGGGCTGGGAGTGGATGGCTCAGCGTCCAATGATTGCTCTAATATGATTCAGGAATTGCGGCAGGCGCTGATGTTGCAACGGTTGCATTATGGGCCAGGGAGGGTAAGCCATTTTGATGTCCTGCGCTGGGCGACCAGAGGTTCAGCCTGCTGTCTGGGCAGAGAGGATCTGGGCGTGATAGCACCGGGCAAACAGGCGGATATTGCCCTGTTCAATCTGGATGAACCCCGGTTTTCAGGAGCGGGTGACCCTCTGGCTGCCCTTCTCCTCTGTGGCGCTCACAGGGCAGATTACGTGCTTGTGGCAGGGGAGTGGAAAGTGAAAAGAGGGGTGCTTGTTGCTACAGATCTTCCTGCACTTATGGAAGAGCATGCAGCAGAAGCACGAAAGTTGACAGGTTAGGCCGCTGGGTGACAGGCAGGTGTGATGATTGTTTTACCATGGCGAATATTCGCTTTAACATTAATACTCTTAGAAGGAGAGAAAGATGAAAAGAAGTACACTTATGATGGCTGGCTGTGCCCTGACCCTGGGCGGCCTCTGTTCAGTTCCCGCCAATGCAGGAGATTATTTCAGTAACACAGAGGTACAGCTCCACATGGATTTTGCACGTGATAAAGGTTTCCAGGATGCAGTTGGTGAAGATATTGAGACCGACATCCTTACCGTTACCTTTCTCCACTTTTCCGAGTGGAAATATGGTGACAACTTCGGTTTTATGGATATCGAAGGAAAGGATGGGTATAAGGTCGAGCCTGATCAGTACTATGGTGAGTTTGCCACTCGTATAAGTTTTGATAAAATCATTCTCGGTGCTGATGAAGGAACAGAAATGCTCGGTTCTTTCCTCAAGGAGACGTACCTGAAACTTGAGTATAATGGTGGAACACCTGTTGGTGGCTATGATTACATTGATGATGCCCTGCTCTATGGTATCTCCTTTGATCTTGGTTTAGGACAGCCAAATTTTGGCTTTTCAAACATTTCTTTTCTTATTAAGGACTATAAAATAATTGACGAGAGAGATTCCAGTAAGACTTCCTGGCAGGTTACTTATGTATGGGGACAGCCGTTCTCCATCGGGTCAGTCAACTTTGATTTCCAGGGTTTTGTTGATGTCTGGGAGTACAATGACAAGGTGGTTGTGCTCACCGAACCTCAAATCAGACTGAAACTCGACTCCTTTGTTGGAAAAGGCAACTTCCTTTCCAATTCCGCCATTGGTATGGAGTTTGAGATTTCCAGTAGATTCTTTGACCAGGGAAACAGCGATCTTCTCTTCAATCCAACAGTGTTTTGGGTGACAAAGTTCTAACAGGGATCCTTGCATTTTCCTGACTATGGACGAGAGGGGCACCTGACGAAATCCGGGGCCCCTTTCTTTTTGCGCGGTTTGGCTCACTTCAATATCGGGTTTATATTCCATGATAGAAAAAGACATTATTAGTCTGTTGCAGCAATCCAGAACAATAGCTCTCGTAACTATTATAGACAAAAGCGGTTCAGCTCCGCGTCTGCCAGGATCAAAGATGATTGTGGAGGCAGATGGTACACTGCATGGTACCATTGGTGGGGGCAGAATGGAGCATGAGGCATGTCAGGCGGCTGTGGCGGTTGTCAATGGCGCAGCCCCGCTTATCAGGGAATTTGACATGCAGGGAAGTGGTGCTGCGGGTAATACTGATATGATCTGTGGTGGTATTCAGCTCGCCCTTATTGAACGTCTCGAACCTGATATGGTTGCCATGTTTGAGGCATCCCTTGACTGTTTTCTGGACGGTGCCAAGGGTGTCTGGGTCATTGATATTACCAACCCGGCTCAGCCACTGCGCAGCTTTGTTGATCTGCGGAATGGTGAACTCCCTGCTGTTGACTGTCAGGAAATCATGCGCCGCAGAGTTACCCGACTTGTGAAGAACGTGGCTCAGGATCTGGTCATTGATCCGCTTCCGAAATGCGGTACCGTGATTCTGATCGGGGCAGGGCATGTCTCGCGAGAAGTTGCCAGGCTTGCTGATTATGTTGAATTCGAGGTAGTAGTCTGTGACGACAGGCTGGAATTTTCAAATTCTGAACGGTTTCCCATGGCACGAGTCACCCATGTAGTGAGCTCTTTTAAGGAGTTGTTCAAGAATATCTCCGTGGAAGAGGACTGTTATCTGCTCATTATGACCCGTGGTCACAGTTATGATCAGGAGGTTCTGGGGCAGGCCTTGAAAACTCCGGCCAGGTATATCGGTATGATTGGAAGTAAGAGAAAACGGGCCATAACCTATTCCAATCTGCGTGATCAGGGGTTCGGTGATGCAGACTTTGCCAGAGTCCACTGCCCTGTAGGACTTGCAATCGGATCAGAGAGTCCCAGAGAAATCGCTGTGAGTATCATAGCCGAGGTCATTGCAGCCAGGGCCGGGGCGCTGTAGCTATTGATGAAAACAATATTTGAGGCACTGGTCAGTGATAACGACAGGTGTATAGCTATTGTCGGTGGCGGCGGGAAGACCACGTTGATGTACTATCTGGCGCAGGAGTTCAAGAAGAGGGGACTGCGGGTTATATCGGGAACCACAACCCGTATCCTCTATCCGGATCCTGAACAGAGTTCGGGAGTTGCGTTCTCTGATGAAGGTGGCTTTTTCAAGAAGGTGGAAAAATATCTGGCTGATGATTGCCATGTAACTGTGGCCAGGAACTGTTCAGAAACAGGAGGGAAACTTCAGGGACTGGATTGCCGTGAGATTGAAGAGATATTTACTCTATCCACTGCG
Organism: Deltaproteobacteria bacterium; assembly: GCA_024280265.1. Lineage (GTDB taxonomy): Bacteria > Desulfobacterota > Desulfobulbia > Desulfobulbales > Desulfocapsaceae > Desulfocapsa. The sequence continues at coordinate 542 of JAJRQL010000221.1, read as the reverse complement.
GAAAGGATGGTTCTTGAGGCTGATGGTGCCAGACAGATGCCCTTAAAGGCGGCAGGAGATAATGAACCGGTTGTGTGCAGGAGAACTGATCTCTTTATTGCCGTGGTTGGGCTTGAGAGTATTGGTAAGGCTCTGCTGGATGAAAATGTCTTTCGGGCAGATCTGGTCGCAGAGCGAAGTGGCACAGCACTTGGTGAAGTGGTCACACCGCATACCGTGGCAAGCCTGATGTGTCACAGAGAGGGGCTTTTAAAAGGTTGTCCTGAAGGCGCCAGGAGCTGTGTTTTTTTTAATAAAAGTGATCTGAATCAGGGGCGGGATAAGGCTCGCGCCGTTGTTGCAGCGGCCGCCAGTCTTTCTGGAAGAAAACCGGACTTTTGGGTCTGTGCTTCACTGGCGGAAAAGAGTTGCGACGAATATGGGAGTATGTACCTGTAACAGTTAGTGGTCCTCGTGTTGCAGATGCTCCTTGAGGATATCGTAGATGGCTGGACGTTTTTCCCTTATCTCGGCAACACTCAAGCCCTCCAGTGAATGAGGGT
>JAJRQL010000220.1 GCA_024280265.1 Deltaproteobacteria bacterium | reverse complement strand
TAACCCACCAGCGACCCAGCCAACACCCATATTCCATAAGGTGTCTTGCCCAATTCTCTTATCAGGACGGGGGTGAGGAGTATCCCAACCAGAAAATTGACTACCAGTGGTAACCAATTGCTGATTGCACTGATTTTAAGAGATAACTGTTTACCAGATTGTAACAATTGCACCACCGGAATTGATTTCTTAAAATTAGGCCACTCAAAAAGAGATATGGCCAGCCTCCTACCTGTCTCTTTCGTTGCAGGCACCTGTCCAGGTTGTTTCAGAGTTTCATTAACAGATGGGGTAACTCCAGCCTGAAGTGCTCAGGCTTTTGTGTGACTAGTCATGCCGCCCCACTGCAGTCACCGGGGAAAAGACTCGCTTGCTCCTCCAGAAGTATCTTCACACTTGGTAGAGTCGAGGCATATTTCAACCGTGCCACCTTCCGATTTTCCCAAGAATTCCACAATATCTCTCCAATGGTTACCTCATCCATAATCTGCGGGTCAGCCACGTGATCACCCTGGCCACAGCTCTCAAAAACTCCCAGAGTTTTGGGACTATAGGATATTGCAGAGACAGGCACTCCTGATGACAATGCGGCAATTGCTGCATGCATTCTTGTGCCACAGAACCAGTCAAACTGACTGATAAGCCACTTTATTTCACAAGGATTTTCGTAAGCCGGAGCGATTACTATCCGTCTCTTCATTCTTTCATCGGTGAGCCTGGAAAAAACTTCATGGCAGGCATCCAGATCGGACTCGTGATGCCCCTCTGGGGTGATTACATGGGGGATAAGACATATAGTGCAATCTGTCTCTGACAGAAATCGTTTTATCAGATCCAATACAACTTGTTTATAATCAGCCCGAAACCCAAACCGCTCTCTGGATCTCTCGAAATCATTATAGATAAGGCCGCTGATATTTATCCCGACTTTTGCAGCAGATGAGTTGAAACAGATCTCCATTTCCTGTGATAAATGAGCCGGCTTTATGGTGGGTAAACCAAAGGCAACGTCCACTCCGCATCTGTGAATGGAAGAGTCAAAGGAGGACCCCAGCAGGTCTTTCAGCACCGAGAAACTTCGAGCATCACGTGCCCAGGCGCATCTTGCATTTTTGACGATCTCTGCAGCCTTCCTCTCACAGGAACCACTGGAAAAAGGACCATATGTCTGAGGAAGAAGAACAAGTGGTTTCCCCAGTTGAAGGGTGAGTAATTTCGGAAGTATGATGGTGTCAAAACAACGTTTTCCGTAGAGATCAGTAAAGCTGTCCCCTCCACTGATATCAAGTACAGTATCCGACTGCAAAATAGTCTTGATTCCGCCATTGCCAAGGCCACCAAACAGCCCCGCAAGCTGCATCACTCTAAGGTTCTCAGGCCGGTAAAAACGTCGTGAATTTACAGCCCCCTGCCGAAAAAAAGTGACCTGCTGACCACTTCCAAAATCAATATTCTGAGTCTCTCTACCGCGGCCATGATCAAAAACAGTTATCCGAGCCTCAGGTAACTGCCTGGCAATGGTATAAAGTATGGAATAGCAGAGCGCTGAAACACCCAGGTTTCCGGTGTCTGGTGCTGCCCCGAAAAGTGAAAACCGCATAATAACAAAGCCTTTCTCTAATTGTTTTCTCTTACTCTAATTGTTTTCTATGAGACAACCATCAGCCCCGACAACGCGACACATTGATCTGTAAGAAATTAACGAATCCAAAGAAAACTCAATGCATTAAAAATGCTTCACCTTGCATCTGCAAAACGGATAAATTGGGGATAAAATTCTCGAATAAAATCCACCGCACGTTCTTTTGCAGGCTCAATCCCGGAATCATCGATTAACACTGAAATACGGACAAAGGCATGCTGTTCCCCTTTGTTCAGCAACTTGTTCAATGCGACGTTGGTTTTGTTTTTAAAAGCCTCTTCATTGGTATCATGTCCTGCCTGAAACCAATACAGGACGAGTTCCCTCTGTTTTCCAAGGGATGTTACAATCTCTTTATAACGGACGATAAATGGCCCCACATTGAGGCGTTGACCCTCCTGTCGGCTTTCAATTTTCCAGCCTTGAGAAGGATAACAGATCAGAGGAGAATGGGCAGCTGAAGCCTTATCCGCCGTATAATAATACCCTATATACAGGGTTACATTTCCTTCTGGTCCACCATATTCTGCAAACAGATAATCATCCAGTTTCAGAAGTTCCAGGGCACTGCTGTCCATGGTAACCTTCTGAAGAAGCCTGTAGCCGTTAATTTGTTCAAAATATGTTTCCAATGGAGGTTTACTGACATCTACCTCACCGCTTTTGCCTGAAACAAAAACCGTAGTAAATAAAAAAACAGCACTTAGTATCAGAAGTTTTCCGTTCATTAAATCTCCCTATACTCGAGTACTTTGTGGACCAACAACAGCATGACAAAGGCAAGGACGAAAACCAGAAGGCCTGTAAAAGTGTGAAGAGAACCCACAGAAAGATCCAACTGAAAATAATGATAGAGCAGTATCATTGCACTCACCCGGAGAATATTTACAGCTATGGCAATTGGAATGGAGGTTAGCAGCAAGATGATTTTAGCCACCCTTCTCTTCAGCATGAAATATCCCATGATAAGACTGAGAGTAAGCAGAGTAATGATGGAACGCATCCCGCTGCACGCTTCCACAACTTCAAAACTCTTGCCAGGGCTATGCATCACGTTTCCCTCCCGTAAAACGGGAACACCAAACAACTCAAGCAAAACTTCACTCACCTGTGACACCTTCAGCTGCAGAGGAAAAGTAAGCTTAATGTAAAGCTGTTCCGGAACTGGAATAAGGATAAGAAGCAGAATCAAAGGGGTAAAGAGCAACCTGACAGACTGGATTCCGGCAAGGTAAATCAGAACACCAACAAGGGTGAAATAGAGAGACAGAGAGATAAAGGTGGGTACCTGAGTCAAGAGTGCAAAAAGATAGCAGGCGGTGGAAACAAGAACAAGAGCCAGGCCGGTCGAGGAATAGCGTGGCGGCCTGTTCTGCAGCTCTTCTCTGTTTCCCCATACCATATATACAAGAAGAGGAAGGGTCAGGAAGGCATGGCTATACTCTTCAGAATTCAGCCATTTTTCAACAAGAATCTGAAAGGCCGGCATATATGCAGCAACAAAAATGCACCAGTTAGTATGATTAAAACTATTTTCCATGCTTTTATTTTACCCATTATTCTCCATGTTGCTCGACAATACACCAGGCATCAGGCCGCTCCTTTTGCACTGAGTACTGCCCAAGGGGTTTTAAGCAATATCTTCAAATCCAATGCCAGGGACCAGTTTTCAATATATTCAAGATCAAGTTCCAACCATTTGTGAAAGGGTAGATCGCTTCTCCCCGAGATCTGCCAGATGCAGGTCAGCCCCGGTTTCACACTGAAACGCTTGCGTTGAATACCCCTGTCAAACAGCTCCACATCGCGAATGGACATGGGACGAGGCCCCACCAGACTCATCTCCCCGCGCAGCACATTAAACAACTGCGGCAATTCGTCTATACTGGTACGTCGTATAAATCTGCCAACCCGGGTGATACGGGGATCGTTTTCCATTTTGAAGATGGGCCCTTCTGCTTCATTCAGATGTTCTATTTCCACCAGTCTCCCTTCTGCATCGTTATACATGGAGCGCAACTTGATCATGGGAAAGATCTGTTTTCGCAACCCGACCCGCTGCTGAACAAAAAAGACAGGTCCCGGGGAATCGATCTTTATAGCAAGCCCTGCAAGTGCTATCACCGGAAGGACAAAAGGCATTGCCAGAAGAGTGAACGAAAAATCAAAGATACGTTTCAGCAATAGTTGCGTAGAATCCTGAACAACTGATTCCATTGTCAACAGTGGAATTTCACCAAGCAGCGTCAGAGAAATTTTCGCCACCCGGACATTAAAAATGTCCACCATAAAACGAAGTTTAATGCCCTCTTCTTCACAAGCAATAACTATGGATTCGACATCTTCCAGCATGGATCGTGGTATCGCAACAATCACTTCATCAATTACATGATTTTTCAAACATTTATCAATATCACCCAAGGTCCCCAGAACCACAGCACCCCTGATCTCCCTCCCGACACGCTCAGGATCAGGATCAGGATCAAGGTAGCCAATTATTTTGACTCCCCAGTCCGCCTGCCTGCCAAGTTCTTCAATTAAATCCTTAGCCCTGTCTCCTGTGCCGACAACCAGAACTTTTAAAGAATATTTTCCTGTGGCTATTAAATAAAAATAGTACCTTCTGACAGCAATACGGAAAAGAGCGAGAGCCATAAACTCAGTAGCTGCAAATGTTATAATTACCGCACGACTGATATATTGAATCTTGAACAGGAACAGAAGAATCAGGACAACCCCAACTCCAAGGAACACAGCCCGGAACACTGCCCACACATATCGAACAGCGGTGGAATTTCGCGGGAGATCATACGCCCCGAAATTTGAGAGAAGGCTGATAATTAAAACCAGCAAAAGGGGCAGAAGGAACAGGTGGCTATAAAGATCTACTTCACCGTCTAAACGAAAAAAGTTTCTTATTTGAAACGAAAAAATAAATACCGATACAGATATGAGCACATCGAGAAGAAAAACTGTTCTATCCAGCTCTATTGAACGAGAATCATACATATTTTATTCTTCTTCTTTCAGAATTCACTGGTCACCAGGACGGCCAGCTGCAACAGGGTCAGGTGACGGTAATATAATTACTTCAAAATTTCCTGCCAAGTCCATGATATGTAAAACCGGCCTCTTCAATCAGTTTTGGTGAATACACATTGCGCAGATCAACAAAAACAGAGCCTGTCATTTTTTCTTTCAACTCTTTAAGATTTAATGCACGATATTGATTCCACTCAGTGAAAAGAACAACCACATCAGCCCCTTCACAGGCCTCATAAGCATTATTTACATAAGTAAAATCGGGATACATCTTCTTTGCCTCTATCATGGCCTGCGGATCATGAGCCCTGACAATGGCACCTTTTTCAACCAAAGACGGAAGAATGGACAGAGGTGGCGATTCGCGCAGATCGTCTGTTTCGGGTTTAAAGGCCAGTCCCAGTGCTGCAATGGTTTTCCCAGCCTCATTCCCTCCCAATGCATCCCGGATTTTTTTCACCATTCTTGCCTTCTGGGCTGCATTTATTTCAACTGCGGCCTCAACAGAACGTGCTGTGACACCATTTTCCTGGGCAATTCGCAACAAGGCAATGGTATCTTTAGGAAAACATGACCCACCATAGCCGGGTCCGGGATGGAGAAACTTGCTGCCGATCCTGCCATCAAGGCCAATACCTTTGGCAAGATCAACCACATCAGCCCCTACCTCTTCACAAAGGGTGGACATCTCATTGATAAAAGATATTTTCATGGCCAGAAAGGCGTTGGCTGCATATTTAATAAGTTCAGCTGATTCAAGACCGGTAAAAACAAAAGGGGTGGAGAGAAGATAGAGAGGATCATACACCTCTTTCATCACCTCACGCGCCTTGTCCGAATCAGTACCAACCACTACCCGGTCAGGCCGCATAAAGTCACTTATAGCTGCACCCTCCCGTAAAAATTCAGGATTAGATGCAACGTCAAAGTCTGCTTCTGCATTGGCTTCTTTTATAATTCTCAGAACCTGCCTCGCGGTACCAACTGGAACCGTACTCTTATCCACCACGACTGTATAACCGGACAGATGTCCAGCTATGTCTTTTGCTGCAGAATATATATAACTGAGATCCGCATACCCGTCACCACGCCGCGATGATGGAGTACCCACTGCGATAAAAATGGCCTGAGCATCAGGGACACAATCGGCAAGGTCAGAAGAAAATTTCAATCTGCCATCCTTTACATTTTTTGCGACCAGGGCATCAAGCCCGGGTTCATAGATGGGAATTTCTCCACCCAGAAGACTGTTGATCTTTTCAGTATCTTTGTCCATACAGATAACCCGATGCCCAAACTCTGCCAGGCAGGCTCCCGTAACAAGGCCAACATAGCCCGTTCCAATCATTGTTATATTCATAAGCGATTTCCGATATAAGATTTTCAGTTAATCAAATTGATGGTCTCTTAGAAACCTGAAATTGTAGATGGCTAAACAAAAAACTTCGCATCCAAGGCAGAGACATTTTCAACTGTTTCGGCATACTAGAGCACGTCGTAATAATTGAAAATATGAAGCAACGAAGGAGGTGAAGAGTTTTTTACGACGCCATCAGAATTCAAATATACCACAAACCATCCCCCAAAAGATATTCTAACCCGACAAGTCCGAAAACTTTTTAGAGTCACTGGACTCTTTTCTGTACCCCTTGAGGGGCGTAAGTGCCCCGGTGGGAACTCTGACTCTAACTTTCTAATTCCAAAAAGCTTTCACGGTTTCTCGGAGTCTCGTGCCTCGCTTAGCTGTTTTTTATTGCAGTTTTTATGAAGCAAAATACTTATTATAACAAATAACCTGCCTGGCAACAGTTGACACAATCAGCGGTATCCCTTGGGGTTCCGAGACTGCCAGCGCCAGGTATCCTTACACATTGCATCCAGGCCACGGCTCGCCTCCCAGCCAAGTTCTGTTGCAGCAAGCCCCGGATCTGCATAACATTGAGCAATATCACCAACCCTCCTTGCTGTAATCTTATGGGTAACCTTCTTACCGGACACCTCTTCAAAGGCATGCACCATATCAAGTACACTGAAACCATTGCCTGTACCCAGATTATAAACAACCACACCGGGACTGGTGGACAATTTTTCGAGGGCTTTCAGGTGCCCCTGAGCCAGATCGACCACATGAATATAATCACGCACGCCGGTTCCATCAGGAGTTGGATAATCATTCCCGAAAACTGAGAGCTCTTCAAGGACGCCCACTGCCACCTGAGAAATATAGGGCATCAGGTTGTTTGGAATACCATTGGGGTCTTCTCCAATCATGCCGCTTTCGTGGGCTCCCACAGGATTAAAATAGCGAAGAAGGGCCACATTCCACAGGGGATCGGCAACATTTAAATCACTGAGAATTTCTTCCACCATTAATTTGCTGCGTCCATACGGGTTGGTACAGGAGAGTGGAAAGTCTTCCGTTATGGGTACTGTAGCCGGATCGCCATAAACTGTGGCGGAAGAGGAAAAAACTATGTTTTTCACATTGTATTCTGCCATGATCCGGGTGAGATTAAGAGTCCCTGTCACATTATTTTCATAATACCTCTGGGGTTGCTCAACAGACTCTCCCACAGCCTTCAATCCGGCAAAGTGGATGACAGAATCTATGTCAGGGCAGGCATTGAAGACCCCAGCAACAGCAGCGGAGTCAAGGAGATCTGCCTCAAAAAACTGCACCTGTTTTCCGGTTATTTTTTTAACCCGGTTTAATGCCTCCCGACTAGAGTTAGACAGATTATCGAGGACAATCACACGATTTCCGGCCGCCAGCAATTCGAGACAGGTATGACTCCCGATATAGCCAGCACCACCGGTCACTAAAACATTCATATTTTTATACCCATTTTTTATGTTAGCCTGGAATCGTTACACGTTTGACAGTAATCCATTAGGTTACTTTGTCTCGACGACAACAAATCGTTACACATACCGGGGGAACTTACAAAGACACCTGGGGTTCAGGATTAACTATTCGTTTTTATAAACCAATTTGCGACATAACACTATTGCGAACTCAATTCAAGATCAATCCTTTGTCACCCCGAAAACATGCTATAAATTCAAGTCTCTACAACTTGGACATCCGGCCAGGAAACTCTATTGCCAAGTCAATGTGAAAGGTGGTAATATTGTTGAAATTTCATTACTCATTCAGCCCTATTCAAGGACACCCCATGAACAAAATACCTCATACGGTAAAATATTTCCTTGTATCTCTTCCAGCTCTTCCAATCCTTATTGCTTTGCTGATCGGCTCTGCCTGTGCTGCCGAATCTCCCAAGGATACCAGCGCCATAATTGACAATGGCGACCTTCTTTATGTCATCATTCCAAAAGAAGTGACCAGCGAATTTTCTCCCACTGAAAGAAACTACTTTAAAGAGAAAGTAGAGGTAGATCGGCACGGGTTTATTTTCCTCCCAAGCCAGGGGAATATCAAAATATCCGGCTACACCACAAATCAGATCAGTCAAATGCTCACCGACAACCTGCCAAAATATCTTTCCAAGAGCGATCACGCCTCTGTGAATCTCATTGAAAAAAGGCACTATATCCAGATCCTTGGCCATGTAGTTAATCCCGGATGGTACAATATACCGGAATCCGCAAATATTCAGACAATTCTCAGCCAGGCAGGCGGGAGTTTGGAAGGAGCCGATCTTGCCCGAGTAACAATCACCAGAATAAAAGATGGCACTCCTCAGCAAATCCACGCCAATATCCAGCAATACCTCCTTGAGGGAAACACAGCCATTCTGCCAAAATTGATTGAAAATGACACCGTATTTGTTCCCCTGATGGTTGCAGCAGATGATCTCAGCGGTGATGAGTCCATGCTCAATACCTCAAAGATACGTATCTTTGGTGCTGTGCGCAATCCTGGTATTTACCCTGTTCCCAAAGGAAAAGGGACAAACCTACTCGATCTCCTCATCACCGCAGGGGGGGAAACTGCAAATGCTGATCTCTCGGAAATCCAGATCATGCGAGCTGATGGTGCCAGAGAGATATTCAACATGAAGGGCTTATTCGACTCCAGTGCAGCCAGCAGTCCCGCATCTTTTCCAGCAATCCAGGGTGGAGATATCGTTCGAGTACCCAGAAGCGAAATGGTTTCTGCAGATGGAACCGGTAACCTGGTCGCCGCACCCGAAACCATCACAATTACCGGCCCGGGCAGCAACAATCGTGGTCTGCAACCTTTTACTCCCGGGATGACCCCTCTTCAAGCCATTGCTCAGGCAGGAGGCGTTAACACTTTTGCCGACACCAATGATATTTTCATCATTCGCAGAGTAGACGGCAAGCAAAAAAACCTTACTTACAATTATGATAAAGCTCTGAAAGCTGAACAACCTGACGTTGACTTCCAGTTAAAAGCCGATGACATTATTTATATCCCTTAGCGGCACAATAAAGAAAACGCCTTGAGCCACATTAGTTAGTGTTTGCCAGAATCTTTTTCAGCTTCAGCTTGTCAATTGTTGCCAACTCCATGGTCTCAGCAGCTTTCAAAGAATCTCTTGCGGCTTCAATATCGCCCTTCTTCAGATATATCGCAGCAAGGTGCACATGGGCCCTTCCATAGCCCACATCCTGCTCTATGGACTTTTCTATATACTGTTTTGCCAGAAGAAGGGATCCCCGGTGGAAGTAAACCCACCCCAAAGCATCCAGCACCAGGGCATTCTCAGGCTGACTATCATAGGCCTTCAGTGCCAGCTCCATGGCCTTTTCACTCTCACCACCCCGTTCTACGTAGAGGATGGCCAAATTTGCAGCAACTTCACTATTAAAATATCCTGATGCAAGCAGCTCTTCAAAGAGCTCTGTTGCCTGGGTCACATCACCACTTTCATAAACAGCAACAGCCTTTTCCATCCCCCCCTGTCTTTCCTGCAGCAGACTGAGAGCCTCATCGACCTTAGCCAGTTCAGTAGCACTGATTTCTTGCTGGCTGGCTTTTGTAAGGAGCACTTTGGCGTCATCAAATCTCTGCTGCCCCAGCCGGAGCATTCCCATATGATACAGGATCGTCGGGTTATCCGGTCTGGCTTCCAACGCTTGTTTCAGATAAGGTTCAGCCTGGGTGTATGATTGCCTCACCACATATATCCACCCGAGAGTATCAGCGACATCAGGATTTTCCGGGAGAGCTTTAGCCGCTGTTACTGCCAACTCGAGGGCTCGATCCTGATTTCCTCCAACTTCAGTATAGAGAAATGCAAGGTTGTTCATGGCAGCCAGAAAATCACTTTTCTGCTCCAGTACCTCCTCGTATACCTCAATTGACTGGCGATACATTTCATTTTTCAAATAAAAATCGGCAAGGTTCATTAGAACCGAAACATTACCAGGAAGTATCTCAAGTGCTTTTTTATAATAGTATACAACCTGATCATTATCTTTTTTCGTCTGATACAACCCAGCCAGCATGAGCAGTGATGCCACATCCCTACCCTTCTCCACCTCCGCTAACAGAACATTCTCGGCCAGCTCAAGATACCCCTGGGACAGATATATTTTGGCTTTTGTCAGTACTGCCCCACTGCTATCAGGATACTTTACCAGGAAGGTATCTACAATCTCAAGTGCCTTGTCCTGTTCACTGTTCAGCATATGAATGGAAATGATCCTGTTGAGGACCTGAACGCTGTCAGGTTTTTCTTCCTGAAGTGTTAAATAGAGTGGTAAGGCCTTATCGTACTCTTTAGTGAAAAAATAGATCTCAGCTAATCGGAACCTGTGCCAGGACACTTCAGGCTCATTCTCAACAAGGTACTGGGCATCGGCAAGGGCCATCTCAGGCCGGGACATTTTAAGAAGAACGGAGATCCGTAACACCCGGGCTCTTTTCTCATGGGGCTGTTTTTCGATGATCCGATCTAGCTCCTCGAGACTGGCCTGAAAATCACCTTTTTTTGCACATAACTCAGCAAGGGCCATTCTGGCTTTCAGTAAATTCGGATTCTTTTTCACCGCCTCACTTATCTCAGTAATGGAAATATCCTGGGATTCATCAACAAAAGTGAGACCGTACATAAATTGATTTTCAGCAGCATCAGGGGCCAGTTCCTGAGCCTTCGAGAACTGTTTCCGGGCGGCCGCAACATCTTTTTCCCGCATCATCATAAGACCCTTCAGGTAGTGCCCCCGTGCGTCCCCGCTATCTTCCTCTAAAAGTGCATCTACAGAACTTTTGGCCTGCTCAAACTCTCCCTGAAGAAGAAACAATTCAACGACCCTTGACTTCAATTTCTTCTTACTGGAGTCCTCAGAAATTACGGTCTCTAGAATCTGTTGCGCCTCTTTATATTTTTTCAGGTATGAATAATAATCAGCCAGTATCATCTGATTGAGGGAGCGGCTCTCTTCTGTTGCAGAATCGACTGCTTTCTTAAAATAGTTCAACGCCTCTTCCTTGTTCCCGTCACGATGCAGGATCATGGCCTGCATCCTGAATATCCCTGAATCATGGACCCCTTTACTCTCAGCCTCGCTGAGTACAGTCATGGCCTCTTCCGGATGATTCTTCTTAAGAGCGAGTTGCGCCAGAAGCTGATAGGATCGGGTGTCTTCCGGGAAGTCCTTTTTCAACGATTCGAGGGTCAGGAGAGTGAGATCGTAACGCCCTATCACCCCATATACTTCAGAGAGTGATATCCGGGCATCAATATTTGCAGGGCTCTCTTTTACAAGATTTTCAAGCATGGTACGTCCCACCTCGACAGCACCATTTATCACATGAATCCTGGCAAGATTTATCAGGATAGTTTCGTTTTCAGGGTACTTTTCAGATGCACTTTTGAGAATGGCCGCAGCCTCATCGAACTTCTTCTGATAGGCAAGAGAGTTCCCTAATATCAGATATACCTCTTCATCATCCCCATTAATTTTCAAATAGTCTTCACAGGTGCTTACAATCTGATCCAGGTCACGATTTTCGACAAGGAGAAATATCAGCTCCTTTCTCGCCTCCTTCAGTTCCGGGTCCAGTTGAACAGCCCTGTATAACTGTCCATAGGCCACCTTAGCGTTACCTTTCTGGTGGTAAATCTGACCCAGCCTGTAATGAGCCAGGGGCATTTCATGATCAAGCTGCAAGGCCTTTTTGAACCAGATTATCGCTTCTTCAGGATTCTCGGCTGCGATGGCCTCAACTCCTTTCTGAAATAACTCATCAGGATCTTCTCCTGAACAACCAAACCCTCCAGCCAGAACAAGCAGCAGTCCTGAAACCATTAACAACTGATCAACAAACTTCCTTTGACAAACCATCATAAGCACCTGTGCTGGAATTTGAAAAGAGAGCCCAAAAGGGTGATATTTCACTTAAATTCACCACACTATAACGAATGAAAAGGAAAAAAACAATGTCCGGTATCGGAGGGCTGAAAAGAACCGGTTTTCAGGAGGGAGGCTGGGTGTCAAAATGGAAAAAAGGAGACCGGCCCCCTCTAGAGAGGGGCCGGATCACGGCATAAATTACTGTTTTTCTTTTTCTCCCTTTTCGAGGGTACTGTTGATCCAACCGCAACGAATGTGGTATTGATGTCCACCGTCAATCCATTGCTCGCAAGTATCTTCTGTGATTTTCAATGGGTATTGCGCCACACTTTTGTCAACACGACACACTCCGGAGTAAGGATCTTCCAGGCGGAACTTCCGGCAACTGAGGCATATCTTTTTCTGTAAATATATCATTATCGCTCCTTAGGATCCCTTCACATCAAACAGACGGAGACAGTCAAACTCTATCTCGTTCTTCTGATAGTATCCAACATTCTCCATATCTACAAGTACATCCTCAAAGGAATATTTTTTCAGCTGATGAACAAACAGTCGCCTTGAATCGTCACAGATTGCTGTATCGGTCACATCATAACAGTTATAGACAAGCCCCTTGACCGTAATCCCCCTTTTCTTGGCAAGCTCAAGTGCTGAAAGGGTGTGATTGATAGACCCCAGCCGTGGACTGGTAACCAGGATCAGCGGATATCCCTGTTCCTCAATATAATCCAGAAAGGTCACCTTCCGGTTCAGGGGGACCATGAGCCCCCCGGCACCCTCAAGGAGGACATGCTCATATTTGGCAGCCAGTTGCCGGGTCGCAGCTGTTATCACTGCAGGGTCGATGTGACCTCCGCCAAGTTCAGCTGCAAGGTGTGGAGAACAGGCCTTTTCGAAGACAAAAGAACACGTCACACCACTAATATCCTCAGGGAGCAAATCAATTCCCATCAGATGACGATGCTGTACAATATCTTCAGCAATGCCAGCACAGCCGGTCTGGGCAATTTTCTGAGTTACCACGGTATTACCGTGCGTCCGAAGAACCTTTGCCAGCAAACCGGTGGCTACTGTCTTGCCAATATCCGTATCAATGCCGCTTATACAGGTTACCGTCATCAGCGTCTCCTCAGCACAAAGGTAGACGAGACATAGGACACCGGAACACCATCTTCCCGCATAAAGTCAGTAACATACTGCGCTCCAAAAGATCGCAAACGCTCCCTGGTCCACTGATACTGCGACACACCACCAACTCCGGTTGCCCGAATATGTCCCAGTACTTCCCGCACCGAAGGAAAAAAAATTGTATCCTCATAGGATTCGTGAGACATCACTGCAAAATCGGCCTCAATAAATGAAAGTATCTCATCATCAGAAAAATAGCGCAGGGCAACGGAAGTTATACTGGAAAATTCTTTCAAGGTTCCGGGACCAAACAGGGAAAATGCCAGATAGGCCCCCGGCTGAAGCACTGCGGCCAGTTTTTTAAAAAAAACTGGCAGATCACTGAGCCATTGAAACGTGGCCCCGGAGAGCACCAGAGAGAGATCCTGCGGTAACTCCAGATCTTCAATGTCACCAAAACTCGGGATCTTTTCCATCCCCTGAAAGGCATCCAGCCTCTGCAGCACCTGATCTTCAAATTAAGGTACCAGATCGTTGAGAAAAAGAGTTCTCACCTGTCTCTCTCTGCAGAGCATTTCAGTGAGAACTCCGGTACAACAGCCTATCTCAAGCACTCGCCTGAAAGCCGTATCCGGGAGTTCCTCAAGAGCACGCACCAGTCGTCCGGCAAGTGCATTCTGGACAATGGCCGCCTCGTCATAGCTTTCCATACTTCTACGGAAACATTGAGCAATCTTCTGTTTATTCAGAGTTAAAACCATCCACCATTCCCGTTAAGGCCTCGTTTTTTTCTGCTTCTGCAGCAAGCTCATCCCAACTTTTGTAACTGTAAAAAATAAAATGTGAACCACCTACCAGCCTGAAAAAACGATCCTCCCAGAAATGAATCTGGTTTTTCGTTGGCATAATATGGTCACGATCTGCTACCACAACACTGTTGTAAATAGAGTGTTCACAGGAACACGACGTGACATTTTGCAGCAGGTACTCAAGCTCCCTGTGCTGACTGGCAAGATTACGCCTGGGCTGATACTCAAGAAATGTTTTATACAGTTCTCTCTCTCTGCACATCCGATAATAGAATTTCAAGCGCTGTTTTTCATTAAAAGCAGCAAGAGTTGCCCTGAACACCGCCTCAGGTATACCACCGTTGTCATCAACAGGACGGAGGGTTCCGTTTATGGCAAGAGCCCCGGAAAGCCAAGCACGAAACGGTGCAAAAAGCTGCTGCCCCACCCAGACCCCCATGGACCAGGATATAAGTACGGTCTCCTCATACCGCTGCAATAGTTCTTTGAGATTTTCAACAACAGTCAAACTCTGATAATCATAGAGCATGAGGAGGTCCCAATCATGGCAATCAAGTGGCAGAAATGGATTCTCGTCCATCCCCCAGCCATTGCAGAACAGGATCAGCCTGTCGCTTCTTCCCTGTTGCAGCCATTTACTTCTCACCTGCAAACTCCCTTCAACATACGTTCGATCTTCTCCGGCAGTTCCTCTATGTCCTGCCACACCATATCAGCACAGATTGAAAACCGGAAACGGGCAGTACCTTCAGGGACTGTGGGGGGACGAACCGGAAGGACAAGATACCCGAGTTCCTGCATCTGTTCCGCCATATTGAGGGCGGTTCTGTCTTTACCAACAATAACCGGAACAATATTAGTGCTGCCACGGGTGGCAATCCCCTTCCCTTTCAAGGCATCACGCAACTGCCGGTAAATCTGGCTGATCTGTTTTCGTTCCTGATGCATTGCAAGCATCTTTTTAAAGACAAAGTGATTCCAGTTCAGCGTCACCGGAGGCAGTCCTGTGGTAAATATCAACGAGCGGCTGTGGTTCACCAGATAGTCCCTTATTTCCTTGGAACAACAAATAAAAGCACCGACAGAAGCCAGGGCTTTCCCAAAGGTCCCCACCAGAAAATCGATCTCCTGAAGAACTCCTTTTTCCTCCGCCTTGCCGAGACCATTTTCTCCATACAATCCTACTCCGTGGGCCTCATCAAGATAAATTTTTACATCAAATTCCTGTTTCAGTGCAAGCAGTCGAGAAAGATCGACCTCATCGCCGTCCATACTGAAAACAGACTCCGTGACGATAACCACCTGTTCGTATTCTGCCCTGTACCGGGTCAACAGAGCGTGGAGTTGTTCGTAGTCCCCATGTCGGTAGCGTTTGTGGGCCGCACGACTAAGAACTAATCCATCATGGATCGAAGCGTGATTCAGCTTATCAGACAGGACAAGATCTCCTTTACCAAAGAGAGCTGGCAATATCCCTATGTTGGCATGATAACCGGAGTTAAACAGCAGGACATCCTCACTGCCATAAGCCTCCCTTATCTCATTTTCAAGGCGATGTGCAAGAAGGTTGTCTCCGGTGAGCAGTCGTGATGATGCCGCAGCAAAACCCCACAGGTCACATTCAGCAGAATCAAGGCTCTGAAAAAAAACCTGCCGCAACCTTGTGTCCTGTCCCAGTCCGAGATAGTCATTTGAACAGAGATTGAGCAGGGCCCGCCCCCTGTACCGTACCAAACCACCCTCATGCTGCAGTGGTATCATTTTCCGAAGACGGCCTTTTGCTTCTAAAGCGCGTAATCTTTTTGAGTACCTGGAGGTCATTGCGACAACTGCTCCGCAACCACTTCACAGATGGCCGTTGTCAGCAGTGACAGATCCTCCTGCGCCATACAATAGGGCGGCATCACATAGATCAAACGCCCAAAGGGACGTACCCACACACCCTTTTCAACAAATGCGGGCTGAATTTCCTCCATCACCACAACATCCTTCATCTCTACTACTCCAATTGCACCAAGTACCCTCACACCTGCCACATTCTCAAACTCAGGACAAGGAGCAAGCCCCTGGCGTAAACCTGACTCGATACTGCTGATTCTCTGCTTCCAGTTGGAATCGAGGAGGAGTTGCACAGAAGCGTGAGCCACAGAACAGGCCAGAGGATTGGCCATAAAGGTGGGACCATGCATAAATACTCCCGGCTCCCCCCCAGAGATCATTTCCCCCACAGACCGTGTTGCCAGCACTGCTGCCAGAGTCATACAGCCACCGGTGAGCGCTTTTCCGAGACAGAGCAGATCGGGGGAAATTCCTGCATGCTCACAGGCAAAAAGCTTTCCACTGCGTCCAAATCCGGTGGCAATCTCGTCAGCTATCAGCAGAACGTCATACTGATCACACAGCGCACGCACCTGACGCAGATATTCGGGATGATAAAAACGCATGCCACCGGCACCCTGGGCTATGGGTTCCAGAATGAGCGCACAGAGCCTTCCGTGATTTTCGGTGATGAGTTTTTTAAAGGAACTGATATCAGACTCATCCCAGTCATCATGGAAAGCGCACTCAGGCCTGTCGGCAAAAAAATATTCTGGCAAAACACCTTTAAAGATTTGATGCATACCACCCACCGGGTCACAGACCGCCATACAGTGAAACACATCTCCATGATACCCTGAACGCACGGTGAGAAAACGTTTTTTGTCAGGTTTTCCTGCCGCGAAACAGTATTGAATGGCCATTTTCATGGCAACTTCCACAGCAACGGAACCGGAATCGGCATAAAAAACAAGATCGAGGGGATCGGGGGTGATTTCAACAAGAAGCCGGGCAAGTTCAACAGCCGGTTCATGGGTTAATCCACCAAACATCACATGGGAGAGAAGACCAGCCTGCTCCTGAAGTTTTTCGGTCAGTACCGGATGATTATAGCCATGGATCACAGACCACCAGGATGCCATACCATCAATGAGTTCACGGCCATCGACCAGTCGAATCCGAACTCCTTCGGCAGATTCAACGGCATAGAGAGGAAGGGTACTGTTTATGGATGAATATGGATGCCAGATATGCCGCCGATCGAAGGCAAGCAGCTCTTCAGCTGTCATCACTGCTGTCCGGATTCTGTTTCGGAACCTCAAAGCCAAGCCGGGCCAACTCTGTCAGATCTCTGACTGCTCCTGCACCTCCGGTGGTAAGATAATCACCCACAATGGCTCCGTTGGCACCAGAGGAGAAAAGCTGGTACTGATCGTCACCAAAACGATCACGCCCTCCTGCAATACGTATAACTGCACGGGGATTAATAAAGCGAAACAGGGCCACACAGCGCAGAACATCCTCCAGGGAAACAGGCTCAATCCCCTCAAGGGGAGTCGAATCTATTGGAGTAAGTATATTTATGGGAATAGAGAGAATTTCCAGATCACGGTGTTCAAAGGCAAGCTGCAGACGCTGATCCAGTGTTTCCCCCATACCAATGATACCACCGGGACAGAGATCCATGCCGGCTGCCTTGGCAATTTGCAGTGTTTCCACCTTATCCTGCCAGGTATGGGTGGTGCAGATGGATGGGAAGAAGTCTTTACAGGCCTCGAGGTTGCAATGGTAGCGACGAACGCCAAAAGACACAAGAAGCTCTGCTTTCTCTCTGGTAAGCAAGCCCATGGAAGCACAGAAAAGCAGGCTGGTGCGCTCTGCCATTTCCGCATAAAGAACACCCATGGAATCCAACTGTGAAACAGTGAGGCTGCGACCGGCAGTCACCAGCGAGAGGCGTTTCACGCCATACTCATCATTGGCAACAGCTTGAGCCATGGCCGTTCCGGAATCCACCAGGTCATATGTCAAAATACTGGTATTATAGTGACTGGACTGGGCACAGTAGCGACAATCCTCAGAACACCGACCAGACCTGGCATTTATGATGGAGCAGAGATCAAATCCTGCCCCGTGGAACGCTTTACCCAGCTCAGAGGCTGCAGCAAGCAATGATTCCAAGTCTGCCTGCTCTGCCAGCAGTATTGCCTGATCAAAATCAAGCTCTCCTCCTTCCCTTACTATTGTTAAGTACTTATTGATCATTGAGGCACCTAAGAGAATGGAGTCAGTTTGAAAAGAATCAAACCAGTTTAGATAGACATTTTTCAAGCCCTTCCGGAGTATCAAACTGCAGGGCCTTATATTTGTAGCCTTTGGGCACAATCTTTCTCATCATACCCTTCAAAACAGTCTTCGGCCCCACTTCAACAAAGGTATCGACCCCTTCATGTATCATGCTACTGATAATCTCAAACCAGCGAACTCGTGAAGCAATCTGGGCGGCTATCATCTTTTTTATTTTATCAGTATCCTGCTCAGGGGAGGCTGAGACATTAAGATAGACGGGATTTCCCGGAACATTAAACTCAACCCCTTCCATAAAATCTGCAAAGTCAGGCACCGCGGCAGCCACCAGAGGACTGTGATTGGCAACACTCACTGCAAGGGGAATCACCCTGGCACCATCTTCGAAAGCGATTTTTTCAACCGCATCCAGGCCTGCAATGGAGCCTGATATAACAATCTGCAGCTCGGTATTATGGTTGGCAGCAGTCACAATCCCGGCATCAGCACACTGTGCTATAATCGCCTCAACCTCATCGATGGTTTTACCGATCACAGCTCGCATACCACCGGGATTAATCTTCCCTTCCCGCTCCATGAGTGCGCCACGCTTAATCACCAGACGAATAGTATCCTTTACAGACAGCACACCTGCGGCGCAAAGAGCCGAGTATTCACCCAGGGAATGGCCGGCAAAACAGGCCCTGGAAAGACCGTCTCCCCAAGTCTTTTTAAAACCCTGGTAGCAGATAAGGTTGGTTACAGTAATGGCTGGCTGAAGGTGGACAGCACGGGTAAGTTCCTTCAGGGGACCATTCCGGATAAGATCTTCCAAAGGAAAATCACATACCGATGCAGCCATCTCCATGATGGCGGCGCAATCACTGTCCGAATCAACAAATTCACGTCCCATGCCTAAAAACTGAGATCCCTGTCCGGGAAAAAGAACTGCTGTTTTCATTTGTATCCTTATTTCTCTCTATGTTTTTTCTGTCTTTCTTCCAGATAATTGCCCAGCAAAAAAAACACCACGCCTATACTGATGGCTGAATCTGCAACGTTGAAGGCTGGCCAATGGTGGGTTGCAACATAAAAATCCAGAAAATCAACCACCGCGCCAACTCGCACCCGATCAATTACATTACCTATTGCACCTCCTGCAATAAGCGCCAGGGCTGGACCGTAAAATCTGTGATCCCGGTGCAGACGAAACCATGCCACAACGAGCAGCACCAGAGCAATAGATGCCAGACTGAGGAAAAAATAGTGCCGCCATGCTGCATCCACCCCTGCCAGAAAACCAAAAGCCGCACCTTTGTTGGTAAGGTAGGTCAAATTGAAGAAACCGGGGATGATCTCCAGTGAGTCATACAGTTGAAAGCTGTTTACAACCAGAAATTTTGTTACCTGATCCAGAACAACCACCAGCAGAACCAGAACTATGGAGAGCATCACGTTGCTGCCTGTTCCTGACTATCCATGGCAAGCACAACATCAAGACATCTCTTGCAAAGCTGCGGATGATCTGAGTTAGAACCAACAAAAGAATCGCGGGTCCAGCAACGCTCACATTTCTCACCACTTGCAGCCTGTACGGCAACAGAGATCTCGGGGATCTCTTCGCTGGCCACAAAATCCAACTCAGCAAAATCTTCTCTATCGTCGCAATGGGTAAGCTCGGAGATAATACAGATTTCCTTCACCTGGTTCCACTCGTTTTTAATAAATTCTGCCCATTCCCCACTCATCTCAATAATTACCTCGGCCTCAAGCGGATGACCAATGATCTTTTCACGACGGGCTGTCTCCAGCGCTTTGGTAATAACCGAACGCACCTGAATGAGTTTTTCCCAGCGCTGTTCCTGAGAGATGTCGCGTCGTTCAGGAGCTGCAGCAGGAAATTCTGTGAAAAAGATACTCTCCTATAATGGTGCCTTATCATCTAAAGCCTTAAAATGTTCCCAGGCCTCGGCAGTGGTGAAGGTGAGTACCGGACTCATAAGCTGCAACAGACCGCCAAGAATTTCGTGAAGCACAGTCTGGGCTGAGCGCCGCAACGATGAATCGGTACCGGAACAGTAGAGCCTGTCTTTTAAGATGTCTAGATAAAAGGAACTCATGGTGGTGCCACAGAAATAATTGAGTGCCTGATGAATGGGATGAAACTCGTAACGGTCATAGGCAGTAGTTATTTTATCCCGTAGCTCTTCAAAACGTCCCAGTGCCCAGCGGTCAATCTCTTCCATATCCTCAAAGGTAACTCGATGAAGCGATGGGTCAAAGTCTGTAACATTACCAAGCATATAGCGTATTGTATTACGAATCTTCCGATAACTGTCAGCCACCTGTTTAAGAATCTCGTCCGAGACTTTCACATCATCCCGGTAATCTTCACTGGACACCCAGAGCCGCAGGATTTCCGCGCCAAACTTCTGAATAACTTCACTGGGAGCCACAACATTACCAATGGATTTGGACATTTTCTTTCCCTGCCCATCCACTACATACCCGTGAGTCAACACACCTTTATACGGTGCCCGCCCCTTGGTTCCCACCGAAGTAAGCAGGGAACTCTGAAACCAGCCACGATGCTGATCACTTCCCTCAAGATAGAGATCAGCTGGAGCGTGGAGTTCAGGACGCGCCTCAACAACCGCTGCATGGGAGCTTCCCGAGTCAAACCAGACATCGAGGATATCCTCTTCCTTCTCAAAATCAGTCCCCCCACAGGAGGAACAGACATGCCCCTCTTCAAGAAACTCAGACAGTTCATGACGGAACCAGGCATCAGCACCTTCCTTGCGAAACAGCTCATCAATGCGCGCAACAAGGGCCTCGTTTTTCACGACCTCGCCGCAACTCCTGCAACTGACAACTGTTATGGGAACGCCCCAGGTCCTTTGACGCGACAGACACCAGTCAGGACGATTCTCGACCATGGAATGAATACGTTGCATACCCCACGCCGGAGTCCACTGCACATTCTCAACCTCGACCAGGGCCTTTTTCTGAAGATCATTCACCTCCATGGAAATGAACCACTGCGGTGTTGCCCGATACATAACCGGTTTTTTACAACGCCAGCAGTGAGGGTAACTGTGCTCTATTCTATCTTCATGGAGAAGAACTCCACTTGCAGCCATATCCGCATTGATAACCTTGTTCACAGCTGGAACCTGCTGACCGACATATTTCCCTGCCTCTGCTGTATAACGTCCTTCACTGTCAACAGGAGAGAGGATTTCAAGGTCGTAGCGAAGTCCTGTGAGATAATCGTCAGCACCATGACCGGGGGCAGTATGTACACAACCGGTACCAGCCTCAAGGGTGACATAGCTGGCGAGTACCATCAGAGAATCCCGATCGAGAAAAGGATGGCGGCATTTCCGGTTTTCAAGCCCGGTGGCAGAAAAAGTGGCTTCAATGGAATAATCCTTAATTTCCATCTCTGCCATTACCACTTCGACCATTTCCTTTGCCAAAATCAGGGTTTCGGAACCTGTCTTCACGGCTGCATATTCGAATTCGGGATGAAAAGCCACCGCGAGATTTGCAGGAAGAGTCCAGGGAGTGGTGGTCCAGATAACAACAGAGACCTTATCTCCAGCAAGGGCTGGATCAACATCTGACCAGTCCTCCTGAACAGGAAACTTTACGTAAATTGACGGGGAACTGTGGTCATAATATTCTACCTCTGCCTCGGCAAGGGCAGTAGTGCAAGTAGAACACCAATACACCGGTTTCTTGTTACGAATAACAGATCCCGAGAGAAGAAATTTATTAAACTCTCCGGCAATGGTTGCCTGATAGTCAAAATTCATGGTGAGATACGGTTTGTCCCAGTCACCATGGACTCCCAGTCGTTTAAACTCAGCCTTCTGGGTTTTTATCCATTTTTCTGCATATTTGCGACATGCCCCACGTTTGGCTACTTTGGGAATGGTATTTTTCTTCTCACCAAGTTCCTGATCAACATTGTGCTCAATGGGGAGACCATGACAGTCCCAACCGGGAATATACGGGGCCTGAAAGCCGGCCATACGGCGGGACTTGAGAATGATATCTTTTAAAATCTTGTTAAAGGCAGTACCCAGGTGGATATGCCCATTCGCATAAGGAGGGCCGTCGTGAAGAACATAGAGAGGCTTTCCCTCACCATGCTCCTGAAGCATTCCATACAGATCTTCTTTTTCCCAGCGTTTAAGGTACATTGGCTCTTTCTGGTTCAGATTGGCCTTCATCTTAAACTTGGTCTGCGGTAGATTCAGGGTATCCCTGTAATCCATAAGTCCCTCCTTATATAAACACGGTGCTCAGTTTAACGTATCCAATATACAACAGTAAAATCGTTAAATTTACCAACTGCAGTTTAAGATGCAAGGAAAAATGGTAAAAACCATTGAACCCAGCTTTAAATTTGACAACAGTGAATGCCTTAATTACAGTAGTAGTGTTGGATATTTCATTAAATTCATTTCTATTCATTATATTTAGAGATTACGAATGACAAAAGTAATTGCCATGGCAGGCAAAGGCGGGACGGGAAAAACCACCACCTCCGCCCTGCTTACCAGATATTTACTGAAGAAAAAAGAAACTCCTTTTTTGCTTGTTGATGCTGATGCAAACGCCAATCTCAATGAACTTCTCGGACTTGACGTCGATCTGACACTGGGCCAGATCCGCAAAGAATTGAAAGGAGAACTCCCCCCCAATGTGACCCGGGACCAATTCATGGAAATGAAAATTCACCAGGCACTTATTGAGGAGAGTGGTTTTGACCTTCTGGTAATGGGACAGCCCGACGGTCCCGGCTGCTATTGCGCCGCCAACCAGTATCTTGCAATGACCATGGGCAAACTTGCTGAAAATTATAAGTATATAATCGTTGACAACGAAGCCGGCATGGAACATCTCAGCCGTATGAACATGCGCACCATTGACTACCTGCTGGTCACTTCCGACCCGTCAGCCCGTGGAATACTCACAGCAAAACGTATTTCAGATATCACTGAACCCCTTGGACTCGAGATCAAAAAACAGTATCTCCTGGTAAATCGGGCACCACACCCCATCCCCCCTGCGCTGCAGGAGAAAATTGATGCTGCTGTTGCCGATTCCGGCATGGAGCTTGGCGGAATCATCCCCTCAAGTGATGTGCTCATTAATCAGGAACTCAGCGGGGAATCGTATATTGACCTCGATGATTCTGCAGACATTATCCAGACAATCAATGACATGTTCGACAGAATTTTCTCCTAATTCGTCCAATATTCGTTATTATCCGTGTCCAGTCAAGAATACATAGAAGATCGACCAACACCAGGTAACACCATGATCGAAATGATCAAGGTGAGTCGAACCTACGATCCGAACATAACAGCGCTCTCTGACGTTTCTCTATCCATTGCAACTGGAGAGATGTTTTTCCTCATCGGGAGGAGTGGTGCCGGGAAGACCACCCTCC
Organism: Deltaproteobacteria bacterium; assembly: GCA_024280265.1. GTDB lineage: Bacteria > Desulfobacterota > Desulfobulbia > Desulfobulbales > Desulfocapsaceae > Desulfocapsa. The sequence goes on along the minus strand of JAJRQL010000220.1, from coordinate 12,470 downwards.
TTAAACTCATCTGCAACATGGAGACCCCGAGCAATGGTCTCATTGAAGTTGCCGGATACAATATCAACAAACTCAAGGGTAAAGACCTTGCCCATCTGAGACAGAAGATAGGAGTAGCTTACCAGGACTTCAAACTCCTCAGCAACCGTACGGTTGCCGAGAATATCGCCATTGCCATGGAAGTTTCCTACAAAAACCCGCGGGCCATCAGACACCGGGTCCGTGACCTTCTGGGCCAGCTGCAACTCGTGGACAAACACAACACCCTCACCGGTGAGCTCTCCCGTGGAGAACAGCAGCGTGTAGCTTTGGCCAGATCTGTGGCCAATTCACCGCGCCTGATTCTGGTGGATGAGCCAACGGGGAATCTTGACGCAGCAACCACCGAACGGGTCATGGAACTCCTTACCAGATCCAATAAAGCTGGTGCCACCATAGTAATTGCCACCCATGATGATTCCATTTACCAGCAGGGCAACCACAGGATCATGGAACTGCGTGATGGCAATATCCATTCCCTCACCAGGGGGAGCCTGAAATGAATTTCTGGTTTGCAGTCTTCAGGCAGACGGGGCGCAACCTTCACCAGACATGGACATCACAGCTCATGACGTTCCTGACAGTAAGTCTTTCTGTACTCATCTTTGCATTTTTCTATCTCATCTACACCAACATGCTTGGTGCAGGCGACAGACTGAGTGATGACCTCCGCCTCATTGTATACCTTGAAGACGAACCTGGGCCGCAGATGCAGGAGCAGTTACGCCGTAAAATCCAGAATTTTGATGATGTGGAGGAAATCCATTTTATCTCAAAAGAAGAGGCATACCAACGCTTTGCGAAGCAGCTAGGCGAAAATTCCGATGTCCTTCAGGATATTCCCACAGATTTCCTTCCCGCCTCCATTGAGGTTGTGCCCTTAAAGAGCCTGCGCGGCTACAATCAGATCAAACTTTTCTCAGAATACCTCGCGAACCTCCCCGGTACTGAAAAAGTACAGTATGGCCAGGAGTGGGTGGAACGGTTCTACTACTTTACCCGACTGCTCACCATCGTGGTTCTTCTCAGTGGAACCCTCCTGATTCTCACCGCCACGTTCATGGTTGCCTACACCATCAGGCTCACCATCATGGGCCGCCAGGACGAGCTGGAACTGCTGAAACTTGTTGGGGCCACCAACAGTTACATACGAGCACCATTTCTTATTGAAGGTATTCTCCAGGGATTTATGGGTTCCATCATCGGACTTTCAGCACTCTATGGTCTGTTCCAATGGATAACTGCCCATTTCACCGGCCCTGGACTGTTGACCCTGTTTCAATTTACTTTTTTCCCTCCCAGTGTCATTCTCCTTATTATCATGTCATCCATCTGCCTCTGCAGTATAGGCAGCTACACCTCCATCAGAAAATTCCTCAGAATCTGATGTTTTTGCCAGGTACTGTACCCCGACAGTTCAGGATCACAACTCACAGGAAACTTTCAGCACTGCTCCTCTGTCTTCTACTCATTTCCCTGCCTTTGACATCAGCCAGCCATGCACAAATAGACAGAAGGGCAGAAAAAAGTCGTATTGTACAGGGTATCAATAAGTACCGTATCAACATCAACAAACTCCAGGAAGGAATTGCCGGACAACAGTTACAGATAGAATCCAGTAAAAAAAAGCAACGCAGCCTCCTTGACGAACTTGACGCAATTAACAACAGGCTTATTGCCCAGGTAGAGAAACTTCGCCTTCTTGAAGCTCAAATGATAAAACAGGAAGAGCTGATTGCTGCCAAGAAACGTGAACTTCAAGAAGCAGAAGTGGCCAAAAAGAATGTCCAGGAACATCTCCAGGTTCGAATTAAGGCATATTACAAGATGGGGAAAATCGGCATTGCCAATGTCGCCTTTTCCACAGAAAGCATGCCTCAGATGCTCAAGTTCAGAGATGCCTTTGCCAGCCTGATCGACTATGACAATGGGCTCATCAATGTTTACCGTGATACCATAGCAGAATTACAGAGCACAAAAGAGATTCTCAGTCTTGAAAAAACCATACTCAATGATTTTATCACTCAGGCCAGAGAAGAGCAGGAAAAAATCAACACCATCAAAAGTGAAAAAGAAACGCTTCTCAGTCAGATAGAGACCCAGAAAGAGCTTCACGAACAGGCCGTAAGAGAGATGAAGAAAGTTGCAGATAACCTTTCCAGCTCCCTGGAGGCCTTCAAGAGGAAAGACCAACTTTTTGACCAGGGCTTCCTGCTCGACAGAGGTAGGCACCCCTCCCCCATCCATGGCACAGTCATTGCGCGCTTTGGCCAGGAACGGAAAAACCGCCTTGGCGTCAGTGGCAAAACAACGGGAATCACCATCGCCACGACAGGTACTCATCCGGTCCGGGCGATTTTTGAAGGTGAAGTACGCTACGCCTCCTATCTCTATGGATACGGTAATACGGTCATCATTGACCATGGTTTTCAATACTTCTCTATCCTGTCACGCCTCGAAAAACTGCTGGTACACGAAGGCGACAAGGTGGAGCAGGGAGACCCCATAGGACTCACAGGTGACACTGCGACACTCATGGAAGAGGGTATTTATCTGGAAATCCGTCATGGTTCCACACCACTTGACCCTCTGCAGTGGCTTGACAACAACGACCTTATTCTGCCATAATAGGGACGGCTACTTTATTTTATTATTATGATCAGACTATTCTCATAACTCCCCTGAAAGATGCCTTTGTCAAGACTCTCAAACAATACTGACGGATACCACGTGAAATTATTATCATTTATCTTTGTTATACTCTCGTTCTCCAGCTGCGGCAGTCCATCCCTGTACGCAGCCATATCACAGGATCAACGCGAAGCCACCTACCGGCAACTGGAAACCTTTGCCAACGTTCTCAGCATACTCCAGGAAAACTATATAGATGAGATAGATGCAGAGAAGACCATCGAAGGCGCCATCAGCGGAATGCTCTTCTCTCTCGACCCCCATTCCTCCTTCCTCACTGCAGAAGACTTTGACGAACTGCAGGAGGAGACCAGAGGAAAATTTTCTGGAATTGGTATTGAAGTCACCATCCGCGATGGCATCCTTACTGTCATCTCTCCAATTGAAGGTACTCCTGCAGACAAAGCTGGCCTCGTAGCCAAAGACCTGATCGTAAAAATCAATGGGAAAGTCACCAAGAACATGCCGTCCATGGAGGCGGTAAAACTCCTTCGAGGCCCCAAGGGCACCGATGTGAGCATTTCAGTATATCGTGACGGCTGGAAGGAGTTAAAAGATTTCACCATCACCCGTGATATTATCTCACTCCACAGCGTAAAGGGCATGTTTCTGGAACCTGGCTTTGCCTATATAAGGATCACTAACTTTCAGGGACAAACCACAAAGGACGTCAAAGAACTGTTGCAGAAACTGGAGAAAAAGAATCACATCAAAGGTCTCATCCTTGATCTCCGCAACCACCCTGGCGGGCTTCTTGATCAGGCGATCTCAATCTCAGATATCTTTCTGGAAAAAGGGCTGGTGGTCTACACCAAGGGTAGAATCCAGGAACAGAACATGACCTTCCAGGCCCATTCCAACAACGGCAAAAACCTATACCCTCTGGTTGTCCTGGTGAATGAAGGGTCAGCAAGCGCCTCAGAAATTGTTGCCGGTGCCATTCAGGACCATAAACGCGGTGTAATTGTCGGAACACAGACATTTGGCAAAGGATCAGTACAGACCATCCTGCCCATGCCCGAAGGATCTGGCCTGAGAATAACAACAGCCCGCTACTTCGCCCCCAACGGCAGGTCGATCCAGGCAACCGGAATTGTTCCTGATGTGGAAGTACCCTATATCCCATTTGTAAAACAGCAGAAAGAAGAGCGGGTATTACCAGATTTTTTAAGAGAAGCTGATCTCAAAAACCACCTTTTAAACAGCAGCATTGAAGCAAAGAAGACGACAGAGAAGGTTTCTGAAACAGAAGATGATTTCTCATCAAAGAAAGAACGGCAAGACATTGCAGAACGACTTAAAAAAGACAATCAACTCCGCAGTGCCTTAAACATCCTGAAGAGTCTTAATCTTTACACTGAGTACAGAACCAGCTCTGCAATAGATGAAACCGAATCACCTCTGCAGAAAGAGGAGTAACTCCCCCTGAGTATTTAAGGGGGGTAGTGTCTGCCCAGAGACGGACACTAGTTATTAGTCAGAATCCCAACTCTTTTAAAAAGCGCTCATCTTTTGACCAGTTCTTTCTAACTTTTACCCAGAGCTTCAGTAACACCTTCTGACCCAACAGCTTTTCTATATCCCTGCGTGCGGCAATACCGATACTCTTAAGTTTCTTTCCTCCCTTCCCGATAACTATCCCCTTCTGAGAGTTCCTCTCCAGAACAATGGTTGCATGAATGGTGGTCATTTTCTTTTTTTCATCATCCTCAAACGATTCGATGATCACAGCTGAAGAATATGGAATTTCCTGTCCTGTGAGCAAAAACACCTTTTCTCTCACAATTTCAGCAGCCAGAAAACGTTCGGTGGCATCCGTTGGAATATCTTCAGGAAAATAACGTGGCCCCATGGGTAAAAGCTCAAGTAACTCCTCAATCACTACATCGGTGCCTTCTCCGGTAAAAGCAGAAAGGGGCATCACACTGTGAAACGGATAGAGTTCCGAGTAATGCTGTATCATTGGCAGCAACCGCTCCTTGTCGAGCAGATCCACCTTGTTCAAGATAAGAATAACCGGAGCTTCAACGCCATCCATCTGTTCTATCATCTCTTTGTTCTTCTCTTTTGCCACCTTTTCAGGAAGAGGCAGAGAAACATCTATCATGTACAGAATTACATCAACTTCCTTGAGACTCTCCATGGCAATTCGCACCATCTCACGATTCAGCGGTTGCCGTGCCTTATGCAATCCGGGAGTATCAAGAAGAACTATCTGATAATCATCACCATTTACCACTCCGAGAATGCGGTTTCTGGTGGTCTGTGGTTTATGGCTGACAATGGAAATCTTCTGGCCAAGAAACTGGTTCATCAATGTTGATTTACCGGAATTGGGAGGACCGACAATGGCTACCATTCCAGATCGAATGCTTTCTCCCAGGAAATCGTTTATATTTATCAATCTCTCAATCCTTTTTTATGAAAAAATAATTCTTTTTTAAAGTGCCCAAAATTAAAAAACACACTATAGTAGGAAGGTTATACTTTACAATCAGAGTATAACAAAATCACCAGAAAACATCTTTTTTTTCACCATTTGAGCAAAAAGGCGATAGCGCGTGGCAACAGTAGGAAAACTCATAGAATATCTGGATAGTGGTAAATTCCTCTGTGCCTATATCACTGGCGCCCAGGCAAAACGTTTACGCCTGATCAATCAGAACGGCCGGGAAATGAATCTCCCCCTGTCTCGTGTGGTACACTGCTCTGAGAAAAATCACTCCGTGGAACTCCCGCGTGAAGAACTTACCAGGCAACTCCAGGAAACAGCAGAGACCAGAAAATGTCTCATGGAGCAAATAAATCTCCAGGAAATCTGGGAGCTCACCTCGGATGAACCATCGGACACATTTCAGCCAGCATTTCTGGCCGAACTCAGCTTTGGCAAGGATGCAGATGACGACATTGTTGCGGCCTTCCTCCGTTCTGTATTCATGGATCGTCTCTTTTTCAAGTACAAAGAAAACAAGGTGATTGCCCACTCAGCAGAGCAGGTCGAACAACTGCGCAACCAGAGAGAAAAAGAAGAGAGGATCCAGGCTCTTATCGCCATGGGCGCAGAATTTCTCAAAAAAGTTCACAGCAGCAAACGGGACCTTGAAATTGGCAGTAATGGGGAAGAATGCCTGGCCATAATCCGCGATTTCTACATTGCAGGTGCGGACTCCAAGCATGCTGATATCGCCCGTAAAATCCTTAAAGCTGCAGGCTTCAACAGACCCCATGACCCCTTTCACCTTCTGGTAAAAGCAGGTATCTGGGATGCCAATGAGAATATTCCGCTACTTCGCAACAACCTCCCCGTTGTTTTTCCACTCTTAGGAATTCAGCAGGCCGAAATGCTGCTCCAGCAGGGAGTAGATAAACTCTTTCAGGATCCCGCGAGAAAGGACTTCACCAACCTGCGTCCAATGACCATTGACGGCCCAACCACCCTTGATTTCGACGATGCTGTTACCGTTGAGCAGCAGGGAGAAAACTTTCTGGTTGGTATCCATATCTCCGACGTAGCCCATTATGTGCGCCCTGAAGACCCCTTGTTCATTGAAGCGATGCAGCGCGGCATCTCGATTTACTTCCCTGAAGGTCAGATTCCCATGCTGCCACGACATCTTTCCCAGGGAATATGCAGTCTGATCCAGGGTGAGCTCCGGGCGGCACTGAGTTTTATGATTCTCCTCTCAGACGAGGCAGAAGTACTCAAGCTCCGTATCTTTCCATCAATCATAAAAGTAGCCAGACGCCTCACCTATGAGGAAGCCGACTCCCTGATTAAGACCGATCCCGAACTTGCCATTCTCAATGACCTGCGCCGCAAATTACGAAACAAACGACTTGACGCCGGAGCGCTGTTGCTGCCCTTCCCTGATGTGAATATTCACATCCATGATGGCACAAAAGTGCAGGTCAGTCTGGCAGATACCGATACACCATCTCGAACCCTTATCTCGGAAATGATGATTCTCGCCAACACCCAGGCGGCACGATACGTTGCCGACCGTATGGCACCCGGGCTGTTCAGGGCCCAGAAACCGCCAAGAAAACGGGTGGTTCACGGCCTCGACAACGACCTCTTCCTCAACTCCAAACAGAGAAAGATGCTGTCCCGTGGAGAGCTGCTCATCAATGCCCAGCCGCACAGTGGTCTTGGGGTCACCCAGTACACCACTGTCACATCACCCATCCGCCGTCTCCTGGATCTTGTTATGCAGCATCAGATCCACTCTTTGGTTCGTCGCGAAGAGATTCGGTTCACTGAAGAAATGTGTAAGGATTTCACTTCGGTTATCGGGCGTACCCTGGCGCGGGCAAACAATGTGAGACAGCAACGGCACCGTTACTGGCTGCTTAAATATCTGGAAGCAAGGAAGGGCCAGCCCCATAACGCCCTGGTGCTGGAATCCGGACCCAAAAGAACCTTTCTTTTGCTCACTGATATCCTTTTAAATATAGATCTGCCAACACCAACCAGAAATCGGCCGGAGCCCGGTTGCAGAATATCAGTTAAGCTCACCCGGGTGGATGCGCTCGACAACACATTACGGTTTGAGTGGTAAAAAAAACAGCAGAAGATGACAGATACAAACGATCTCTGGGAATTACTTGGGGACCTGGAGGATGAAGATATCCCCCAGGTGCTGACAAAACTCTTCACCATCTATGAGGGGATACTTGAACATACCCCCGACGACATAGAGGCCAGAAACTTCTTCGAACACCTTTCAAGGGCATTAGACCAGGTTGGCGACTGTAATTTAAACCGCCGCTGACGCCCTCACAAACCCGTATCCAGTGTCCGCCCAGAAATGAGATTTTTTCTTCTACATCGAGGTGCAAATATTTTCAATTGTCTCAACATACTGGAGTGCGTCTTAATGACACAAAATGTGACGCAATGAAGAATCAGGAGAAAAAGGCCTTTTCTGGACAGCCACTATCTATTCGTACAGTTCAGCATCAGCCAGGCTGCTACCTTCAGCATCTTTTGCAGAGAGCATAGGAGCCCTTCCTGCCAGTGGCCACTCAATGCCGAGTTCCGGATCATTCCAGATGATACAGCGCTCATGCTCCGGTGCATAAAAGTCAGTGGTCCGATACAAAAACTCCGCTACATCCGACAGAACCAGAAACCCGTGGCCAAATCCCTCGGGAATCCACAGGCACTTTTTATTGTCTGCGCTTAAGCACTCTCCCACCCATTTACCAAACGTGGGTGAGCCTTTTCGCAAATCCACAGCCACGTCAAAGACTTTACCGACCACCACCCGCACCAGTTTGCCCTGGGGCTGCTGAATCTGATAATGGACACCTCGAAGCACGTCCTTGACAGAACGAGAATGATTATCCTGAACAAAAGAAGTTCCCAACCCAGTGAGTTCCTGCCATTTCCTGGCATTAAAGCTCTCGAAAAAGAACCCCCGGTCATCTCCAAACACAGTGGGTTCCACCAGAAGAACCTCGGGGATTGCTGTTGCGGTTATTTTCATTATCTATCCGTACATTTTTTCATAATATTTCAGATACGTCCCATCTATCACAGAGCCAACCCAGTCCTGATTGGCCAGGTACCAGTCCACAGTCTTCTCAATCCCTTCTTCAAAGGTGACCTTTGGCTCCCATCCCAACTGTTCCCTTATAAAAGAGGCATCAATGGCATATCGCCTGTCATGACCCAGCCTGTCTTTCACAAAGGTTATCAATTCCCTGCGAGGCGCTCCTGAAACTGGGAGGCCTATTTTTTTATCCAGGGTATCACAGATAAGCGTCACCACCTCAAGATTCTGCTTCTCGTTATTCCCCCCGATATTATAAGACTGACCGATCTTCCCCTTTATGAGAACCTCAACAATGGCCTCGCAGTGATCTTTCACGTAGAGCCAGTCACGCACATATTTTCCATCACCATATATGGGCAGCTCTTTTCCGGTCGTGGAGTTGTGAAAGACCAAGGGAATAAGTTTTTCCGGAAACTGATAAGGACCGTAGTTATTTGAACAGTTGGTTATAAGCACTGGCAGGTCATAAGTATGAAGATAGGCATTCACAAGATGATCTGAGGATGCCTTTGATGCCGAATAGGGTGAACGGGGATCAAAAGGGGTGGTTTCAGTGAACATCCCGGTATCCCCGAGGGAGCCATAGACTTCGTCTGTGCTGATATGGAGAAAGCGTGGATCATTGCCCTTCCAGGTGTCGGACAGCCAGGCCTTTCTTGCTGCCTCAAGGAGCGTAAAGGTGCCAACGATGTTGGTCTGGATAAAAGCTGCAGGCCCGGTTATGGATCTGTCCACATGGGACTCTGCAGCAAAATGAGCCACAAGATCAATTTGTTCTTCAACGAAGAGTGCCTCCATTGCACTAGCATCGCAGATATCAGCCTTTACAAATCGATACTGCTCCCCCTCCACAACTCCTTCAAGATTCTGGAGGTTTCCGGCATAGGTCAGCTTATCCAGGTTGATCACCCGCCAGTCTGGCTGATGAGCCAGAAGAAGGCGTACAAAATTGGCACCGATAAACCCGCAACCACCGGTGACCAGAATTCTTCGATTTGTTTCCATGCTCCACTCGCTTTTTAGTTTTCTTTCCGGACAAAAACGCCTATGTTCCACTCTTTGCTCCACAGAACAAACAGACGAAAGACTAAAACGGTGTTCATCCACCCGTACAGCTTCAGCCTTCCGGCTGTTTTTATACTACAAAACCCTAAAAATCTAAACAGATTCTTAAAATGAGTAAACAGCTGTAACAGGAAATAGCCAAGAGACGAACCTTTGGTATCATCAGCCACCCTGATGCGGGAAAAACAACCCTCACCGAAAAGCTACTCCTCTATGGAGGGGCTATCAATATGGCCGGAGCAGTTAAGTCCCGTAAGGCTGACCGCCATGCCACAAGTGACTGGATGGCCATTGAACAGGAACGCGGTATCTCTGTCACCACTTCAGTAATGAAGTTCACCTATGGGGAATATGAAGTCAACCTTCTTGATACCCCCGGACATCAGGACTTCTCCGAGGATACCTACCGGGTGCTCACAGCAGTGGATTCGGCCATTATGGTGATTGATTCGGCCAAAGGGGTTGAGACCCAGACAGAGAAACTGATGGAAGTCTGCCGAATGCGCAACACTCCACTCATCACCTTCATCAACAAGCTTGATCGTGAAGGAATGGATCCTCTTGACATCCTGGCTGACATCGAAGACAAACTTCAGATAGAGTGCACTCCCATGTCCTGGCCCATAGGCATGGGAAAAACATTCAAAGGCGTCTACAACCTTTATAAAAAACAGATCCACCTCTTTACTGCCGGTAATGAAACAAGAGACCAGGGTGGGATCACCATCGAATCACTTGAAGATCCCCGACTGGATGAAATCCTGGGAAAATACGATGCCGACCTGCTCCGGGATGACATAGAACTCCTCGAAGGCGCTGCCAATCCCTTTGAGTATGAGCATTACCTGAGTGCCAGCCAGACACCTGTGTTTTTTGGCTCGGCAGTCAACAATTTTGGCGTTCAGGAACTGCTCAATGCCTTTGTTGAAATGGCCCCGCCCCCAAGTGTTCGGGCTGCTGCCAGTCGTGACGTACATCCTGACGAAGAGAGTTTCTCAGGATTTGTCTTTAAAATACAGGCGAACATGAACCCTGCACACCGGGATCGTATTGCATTTTTGCGTATCTGTTCCGGAAAATTTACCCGGGGGATGAAAGTGAAACATCACCGTCTCGGCAAAGACATCACTCTATCCAATGCCACCATTTTCATGGCCCAGGACAGAGCCAACGTTGAAGAGGCCTGGCCAGGTGACATCATCGGCCTCCACAACCATGGTACCATCAAGATCGGTGATACCTTCACACCCAAAGAAGAACTCAAATTCACCGGAATTCCAAACTTTGCCCCGGAGCATTTCCGCCGTGTCATCCTGAAAAACCCTCTCAAGATGAAGCAGCTCCAAAAAGGCCTGCAGCAACTTGCCGAAGAGGGAGCAATTCAGGTTTTTCGCCCCATGACAGGCACCTCTCACATCATGGGTGCCGTTGGTGTGCTCCAGTTTGAAGTGACCGTTGCCAGACTGAAAAATGAATACGGGGTTGAGGCAATTTACGAACCCATTGATTACCAGGCGGCACGCTGGATTGAGTGCGAAGATAAGAAAAAACTAGCTGAATTTGAGCAGAAGAACCAGGGATCACTGGCAACAGATGCAGAAGGATTCCTCACCTATCTGGCACAAAACGAGTGGATGCTTAATTTCTTTATGGAAAAGTGGCCGGATATTGACTTTCACAAGACCAGAGAGAACATCTAGTGTCACGCCCAACCCCTTTGCTGGTGGTTACTGTTTGACAAGCTCGTAATTTCTGATTCATTTCGCATAGTGACTTATTGTTTACCAAAGCTAACTTGCAGCAACAAAGCGGATGGAAAGTTTTTTTATGACGCCATCACTGTTTGACGCAAACATTTTTATCACTCATCACCCACAAACACCAAAGCCTTACCCTCTGAAATCGCCTCAGCAGTCTTTTTCCTGGCAATGGTGATAATGCGCTGTATGGTACCACGGGAAACACCCATTTTCAAACCGGCCTCTTCCTGAGTAAGACCGTCCCTGTCACACAGGCGCAGGGCTTCCATCTCATCACGAAAAAGTTCAATCTGCTCCAGTTTTGATAATGGAGTCCCGGTAGGCTTAAAGGCCCGTCCGCAAAATTTCCCCTCACACTTCCTGAGTTTTTTCGGTCTCGGTGACATCTCTTATCAGCTCTGTTGTAATGCAGGTGCCTGTATATAAAGCCTGTATCCGTAACAATTTTGTGAATTTAACTGCTCAGCACATTGATTTATCAACACAAAAAATCACACATACGAGACAAACAATTCACTCGTCCCCAAGGGGACATCACCTGCAAACGCTCACAGATTCAGGGTGATAAATGGCGGGCTTATTCCCAATTAAACCCGCCATTTTCCAAAAAGTATCTGTTCTATATACCCCATCATCTCCCAAAATCAAACGCTTTCAGCAAGCATTAATTATGACAGTTACTACCACCCTTGCAAGCCTGATCAGCATTCATTTTAGGAAGCAGACCGGCTGTAAACTTCTCCATAACAGACGTGGCGTCCGGTATGGAATTTTTGTCAGCCCAGTATACTTCAATCCCGACTTCAGAAAAACCCTGCATGGGCCTAGCTCCAATTCCACCAACGACTATTGCGTTGACACCTGCATCACTAAGCACCTTCACCGGAACCATACACCCTCCGGCGTCATGATCCGGAACGGGCAGAGTCTCAACTGCGCTGATTTTCTTTTCGTTGTCTATGTCGACCAGAGTGAACACATCACAATGACCGAAATGATCAGATCTTGATGCTTCCATACCACCGGGATTATTTGTTGGTATTGCAACTCGCATAATTGTCTCCTTGTTAGAGTATGATGGATTCGTAAAAAGCCATTTTAGTTTAACTATCTATAAATACAACAATATTACCAGTTAATTGATTGCGCAAAAGTGCCTTGTATGTTAAATATATTTCGTAATAACAACTAAATAGAAGGCACTGCAATGTTTCACGTGAGAAAAACCACAAACAAGCACACATATTCAGTAGTGTCCGGTAAGGATTTTGCATGTTAAATAAAGCAGTTATTTTTCAAAATAGACACACTTTTTCCTTGACAAAGTAAAAAAATTCGCAGCCGACCTCCTTAAAAG
>JAJRQL010000219.1 GCA_024280265.1 Deltaproteobacteria bacterium | reverse complement strand
AGAGTTCGGTTTTTTCTCTGGTTTTTTCTTTATCAAGCACATCAGTAATTCTGATCAGTCCTTTTTTATGCCAGACATCGATTATCTTACGAACAGCCCTGTCTGCCAGCAGCTTTTTACTCACAGCAGCAGTAAGCATCTTTTTTGAACCAAGAACGGTAAACCAATCCGGCACAGGCTCCAAATCATCTGGCCACAACAGGGCGTCCCCAGAGGTTTCCGGTGCCAATTTTATCACCTTGCGATTTCCCATGGTAAGGCCACCCGGCAATGCCGTCTTAATAACCTCACCGATTGGATGATGGTAATAATCAGCAATCCATCGGAAAAATGGAACCATATTATCCGGAAAAAGAGGTTGCTCTCTGGTGTCAAGAAAACGCAGCACCGGGAGTATCCGATAACTGACATCTTCCTCCGGAAGCAGTCCTATCACATACCCTGTCACCTTCCTTGCACCAAGACGAACCAGAACTCTTCTTCCGACAGGGTATCCCTCCTCTTCAGAATTAAAAGAGTAGGATAGTGACTGATACAGTGGGGCTGCAACCGCAACCTCAATTCTACTCATCCAGTTTTTATCCTCTTTTTCAATGACAGATTAATTATTCCCGTGTACAAAACAGCAGCCAACTTATACCATACTTCCAGTTTCAGGGCATCGTCTACCATGCAATTCAAATACCCAGCAGATCTTCCCATTGTGCTCTACAGGGAAGCTTTTATCGAACTGTTACAGGAGCACCAGATAATAATCGTTTCCGGAGAAACAGGTTCCGGCAAGACCACTCAGTTACCAAAATTCTGTCTTGAGTTCTGTGATAAAAAAACTGGTTTAATAGGATGCACTCAGCCTCGCCGCGTTGCAGCAACCTCAGTTTCCGCTCGAGTTGCCTCCGAGCTTGATCCCCACTCAGGAATGGTCGGCTATAAAATTCGTTTTCATGACAAGACGACGAAGAAAACGCGTATAAAATTCATGACAGACGGAGTACTCCTTGCGGAAACAAGGCAGGATCCCCTGCTGAAAAAATATGACATTATCATCATCGACGAGGCACATGAACGAAGCCTGAATATCGATTTCCTCCTTGGCTATCTCAAAAAGCTTCTCCCCAGACGACCAGACCTTAAGGTGATTATCACCTCTGCCACCATCGATACGGAAATATTTTCAAAACATTTCCACGATGCACCCATAATGACCGTTGAAGGACGCAGCTATGAGGTAGAGGTTCGATATCAACCGGCTGACGATGAGGAAAAAGATCAGTTCACATATGTGGAACTGTCTGTACAGGCACTGCAGCAGCTTTATCAAAAAGAGGTGCCCGAAGATACCCTGATTTTCCTCCCCACAGAGAAAGATATCCGTGAATGTTGTAACCTACTTGAAAAATCGTTTCCCGACTCACTGGTGCTCCCGATGTTTGGCCGCCTGGCAGCCGGAGATCAGAAAAAGATTTTCTTATCATCTTCCCGGAACAGGATTGTGGTGGCCACAAATGTTGCTGAAACCTCCATTACCGTCCCCGGGATACGCTATGTCATAGACTCCGGCCTTGCCCGGATATCCCAGTATAATGTCCGGGCAAGGACAACAAGCCTCCCCATCACCAGGGTCTCAAAAGCCAGTGCCGATCAGCGTAAAGGGCGCTGTGGCCGCATTGGACCTGGAATCTGTATTCGACTTTTTTCTGAAGAAGACTATCAGAACCGGCCCGCCTTCACTCTACCTGAAATCAAACGTTCCAACCTCGCAGATGTAATTCTCCAGATGATCAGTATGAAACTTGGCTCTCCACTGGAGTTTCCCTTTGTGGAGCCGCCTTCATCAGGTGCCATTCGTGATGGGTATTCACTGTTAAAAGAACTGGGTGCCTTAACCGATGATAAACGCCTGAATGAGACAGGGAAACTAATGGCAAAATTGCCCATAGACCCACCAATCTCCAGAATTCTTATTGCGGCACGAGAAAACAACTGTGTCCGGGAAATTAAAATTATCGCCCCGGCCCTTGCCATTCAGGACCCAAGAATCAGACCGGCAGATAAAGAAACAGCGGCAGATGTGGCACACAAAAATTTTACCCACAAACACTCTGATTTTCTCAGCCTCCTCAAAATATGGGATCTTTACCATGATGTTAAACAGTCCAGATTATCATGGAACCGATTGAAAAAATTCTGTACAAGTAATTACCTTTCCTTCCAGCGGATGCGGGAATGGATTGATCTCCATGATCAACTGGCACGAATCATTGACAGGGAAAAGGGCTTCACGGAAAACCGTAAAGCGGCATCATATGAGGCAATCCACAAAAGCCTCTGTTGTGGGTTCTTACGAAATATCGGCAAGAAAAAAGAAAATGACAATAAGCTTTACCTGGGAGCCGGAGGCAAAGAATTCATGGTATTTCCGGGTTCCCATCAGTTTCACAGCTCCGGCAAATGGCTCATTGGAGCCGCCTTCCTTGAGACCAACCGACTCTACGGACTCACCGTTGCAAACATAGAAGTTGAGTGGCTCATTGCAGCATCAAATCATCTCAGCCGTAAATCATGGTCAAACCCGCGCTGGCAACAGAAAAATGGTCAGGTGATAGCCGATGAAAAAATAACCCTTTTTGGCTTGGTACTCTCAGCTGACAGACGTGTTAATTTTGGTAGAACAACCAGGCATAATCAAGATCATGCCCGGCAGATTTTTATTCAGGATGCTCTTTTGACAAAGAATCTGACCGGAAAATACCCATTTTTAGAACACAACATTTATTTGATAGAAAAATGGCAGGAGACAGAGGAACGCTTGCGCAAACGTGACCTACTGGTAGATGACACCACCCTCTATCACTTTTACGATACGCGACTCCCGGATAGTGTCTACGACCGATTTACCCTTAACCGGTTTCTTAACCGTAATGACTCACAGAATTTCCTTATGATGAACGAAGAGGATATTCTTAACCGCAGGCCACAAGAGAGAGAACTTCAGGATTTCCCGGAAAAACTAACCATTGGTTCACGTTCCCTGCGCCTCACATATCATCTGGCCCCTGGTAAGGATGACGACGGGGTAACAGTGCACATCCCCATCGATGATGTGGACAGCTTTCCAGAATCCAGTTTTGAGTGGCTCATTCCCGGACTGATCCGTGAAAAGGTCAACTTTCTGTTAAAAGGTTTACCAAAACGCCTCCGCAAACACCTGATTCCCATTAACAACACGGTTGACCTGCTGCTTGATGATTCAATCCACTACAAGGGTTCGCTGTACCATGCTCTGGAACAAGGAATTTTCAAGGCATTCCGCATAAAAGTAAACCGGTCTGACTGGCCCGAGCAGCTCCCACAGCATCTGTTAATGCGTTACCTGGTGCATGATGCCAACGGGAGACAGATTGCTGTCGGCAGAAGACTATCTCAACTGGCCAGGAAAACTGCCATTGGCTCAGACGCTGAGATCAAGCCTGACTCTAACACAACCAGAATCATCGAGCCCTGGAAAGGCCGATTTTTCAACACGTGGAATTTCACAGATCTGCCTCGTAATATTCCCCTGTTCAGTAAAAATGGTGACATTGCAGGTTACCTCTATCCTTGTCTGCAACTTGAGAAAAATCGTGGTGGGGTCACTCTCTTTTTTGTTACTGACAAAGAAAAAGCTGCCAAACATAATATTACAGGGGTCCTGTACCTCTATCAGTTACAGTTTAAAGACCAGTATAAGAGTTTGAAAAAATATTGTCATACAATGTTGTCAGGGCCTTCCTGTGACTGGCTTATCAGGGAAACCGGCAACCGGACCAAGGCCACAGACGCACTCCTGAATTATATCCTTAAACGACTCTTCACCCGGCAACTGGAAACAATCCCGGAAAGAGAAATTTTTTACGCTGAGATTCACAGTGTCCGCAAACTTGGGCTCTACCAGAAAGGTCAGGAGATCTGCGATGAACTCCTGACAGTATTACGGCAACGAAAAGAAGTATCAGAGCATATCCTGAGATTTTCAACACTTGCCAGACAAAGTCACTCCTGCGACGAAGAGCGCTACAAGGAATACCAGAAGCTGCTTGAAGAAATTCTCCCTGAAGACTTTATAAGTAGTGGCTTGAATGCTGATATCTCCGATTACATTCGATACTGCAAAGCCCTGATGATACGCATCGAACGGGCCCACGCCAACCCCGCAAAAGATCTGAAAAAAGCAGAGCAACTCAAAACACACATTCACAGATTAAAGGCTGCCTCAAAAAAGGATCTCTTTGCCCTGCCTGCAGAATGCAGAGAGGCCTTGAAACATTATCAGGCAATGGTGAATGATTATCGTGTCACAATCTTTGCACCTGAGCTCAAAGGTGGCCGCAGTGTCTCAGCAAAAAAACTGAAACTGCAGTGGCAGGAGGTTCAGGCTCTCTGTCTCGGAATATAAAGGGTTCCTTGAAAAATTCAATTCAACAATTTGGCTGAATTTTTCACATTAATATTGAAAAAACAGCTTGTTATTGTATGTTTTCGACATCCTGAAAACTCATAACTCGGAGATATTCCATGAACCAGCTTGGATTTCTTGATTTTGATACTCGCCTTTCCCGGATCGACAAAGCAGGTGACCCGTTGATCAAACTTAACAAGACTGTTGATTGGGAAATATTTCGTTCCACTCTCGAGCAGGCGAGGAAAAAACCAAAAAAAAAAATCCAATGCCGGGGCCAAAGGATTTGATGTCATACTTTTGTTCAAGATCCTCATCCTGCAATCACTCTATAACCTCAGTGATGACGCTCTGGAATATCAAATTCTTGACCGATACTCTTTTTCCAGGTTTCTT
>JAJRQL010000218.1 GCA_024280265.1 Deltaproteobacteria bacterium | reverse complement strand
GCTGAGAAAGCGCGGCTACCGCTATCGTATTATTATGTCAATATATTTATGTGTTTTTTCGTTAAATTTTATTATTTTTTATGCGGATGTAATTTTAGTTGAATCTTAGGCTACATCAGCACGAAACTCTAAACTCCAGTCCATAAAAACTGTAATAAAAAAAACGGTAAGCGAGGCACGAGACTCCGAGAAACCGTGAGACCTTTTTGAAAACAGAAGTTTAGAGCTATCATCAAGGCACCTACACTCCTCAAGGGGGTACAGAAAGAATCCAGTGATTCTAAAAATTTTTCCGACGTGTCGGTTAGCATGATGAGATGTTGCAATAGTATTGCATTTTACTATATTTGGCAATAGACGGAATACGGTGAACATAATAATTAACCCATTCTTAAAAAAAGATGATTCCTTGGATCTACACCCTACCCTACTCAGCATAGCCGGCTCAGATCCCTGCGGAGGAGCAGGGATCCAGGCGGATTTGAAAACAGTTACCTCGATTGGTATCTATGGTGCTGCAGCGGTAACCTGTATTACAGTGCAGAACTCCCGTGGAGTCACCCGAATTTCTCCTCTGGCCAGTGAGCTGGTGACAGCTCAAATCCGTGCTGTACTGACTGATCATGATGTTACTCATATAAAAATTGGGATGACAGGCAACTCTGAGATTATCGAGGCACTGGATGTCACACTCTGCCATTTTTCTGGTGAAATAATTTATGATCCAGTTCTTACTTCCACCACTGGGGAATCCTTGATCATGGGAGATGCGCTGAAAACGCTAAGAGCGGGGTTATTAACCAGGGTTTCGATCCTTACACCAAACATTTCAGAATTACAGGCAATCAGCCACCAAAAGATAACCTCTGTTGAAGATGCACTGCTTGGTGCCGGAAAGATACTGAAAAGATATCCGCAGATGAAAGCGGTGATTGTCAAGGGAGGCCATCTTGATGAAGGTGGATTTGAATTGACAGATTACATGGTACAGCCAGGTAAACCCCATTGCAAGTCTAACCGGAAAAGGCATGATAATCAGCATCTCCATGGTACTGGGTGTACATTTTCATCGGCACTGGCAGCTTATCTTTGCCTGAATAACACTATGGAGAGCGCATTCCTAAAGGCTGGTAATTACATGGATGCGTTGATAAAAACAGGTCGAGGAATATCAGTCACAAAAAACAGTTTTAACGGTCCGATGTTCCATGCAGGAAAAGGTTAATATCTGCGTTTTTCATAACCTTTTTTAACTCGGGCCAACGTTCAACAAGGTTGGTTTCTCCTGCTTTGTTTTTCCATGACAGCATCAGACTGTCATTCGTATTCTCTCACAGTCTGGACAGATCCAGGTAGGGCCATTGGATATTCCCCAGGTATTTTCTTTAAAACATTCCTCACAGATCATAAAGCCGCAGGGGCAACTGAAGCAGTAGGGAAGTTCTTTTTTACAGCAATGGCACACATATTTACCAAGTTTACGGCGCCGGTACGATTTCTTCTTCTCCTTTGTGTCTGTATTATCACTCATCTCTTTAATGTTTCCTGTATCTATTGCTGATATTTGTGGTTACTTGAAGTCACAGGTATAGCAATTATTTCTGGAGTGTCGTAAGGATGGTACTGCTCGATTACTGACACAAGTTCTTCCCATAATTTATGGCTGCTTTTCATCGTCAGTCGAAACTCTTGCGCCTGTTCAATGGCACCTTTCCACCAGTAGATCGAATCCACAATACTGTCGATCTGGGCGCAGGCGATGAGTTTTTTCTCCAGAAGTACTTTTGAAAGCTGAAGTGCTTCTTCTCTCTCTTCAAAGGTAGTGTAAACCAGTATGATATCAGACATTGATTTAAATATTTTTTTTTTATAGTATGAGATGGAATCAGGTTATCCTGATTCAGTTTCATAAAATTTGTGATTTTTTTTACATAATCCAGTCTAACAGGTATCTGTACTCAGTCACAAGCTAAACCACAATTCTCAAAGGATAAATGTTATGCTTTTCACCATTGATGTTGGAAACACGCACACTGTAACAGGCCTGTTTGATGGAGATAAGCTGGTCGGCCAATGGCGTCTCAAGTCAGATCCGGAACGGCCCAATGACGAACTTGCTATTCGTTACCATGCCCTGTTCAGCATGGTGGAAATAGATAAGAAAGATATTGACGGAGTCGTTCTGGCAAGTGTTGTTCCAGCTCTTGAGTCTGCCTGGATTGCCTGTGTTGAGAATTACTTTTCAAAATATCTCACCAAACCACTTCTTGTAGTATCGGAAAGCACCATAGGACATCACATAAAAGTCCTCACAGATTATCCAGAAGAAGTTGGTGCTGACAGGCTGGTTAATGGCATTGCAGCTTGGGAAAGATATCGGCAGAACCTGATAATTGTAGATTTTGGTACTGCCATCACCTTTGACTGTGTCTCTTCCAGGTGTGAATATCTCGGGGGAACAATTATTCCCGGTATTGCGGTTTCCCTCAATGCTCTTTCAAGTCGTACCGCAAAACTTCCAAATATTGATGTGTCCAGTCCTCCTCCGGCAATCATTGGTCGTAATACCGTTGATGCCATGAAAAGTGGGATCCTCCATGGCTACGGTGCCCTGGTTGACGGACTCAGTAAGAAGATTTACTCTGAACTCTGCCCCCATGGAGAGGATATGAAGGTGATTGCCACCGGTGGCATGGCACATCTTATTGCTCCATACAGCAAATCCATTGAAGATGTGGATGATATGCTCACCCTCCATGGCCTTCATCTACTCTATCATAAGCAATGAAAAAAACTGAAAACAGTACTTCTCCCAAGGCATTACAACCAGGTGATTGCATAGGAATCGTTGCTCCGGCAGGGCAACTTAGAGACCAGGAGTCACTTAGCAATGGTGTAGCCATCCTTACAGAGATGGGTTTTAAGGTGAAGCTTCCGCGTTGTCTCTGGCCTGGCAGCGGATATCTTGCCGATAGCGACAGTAATCGCGCCCTTGAGTTTCACAAGATGTGGGTAGACCCCGAGGTCTCCGCCCTTCTCGCTCTGCGTGGTGGATTTGGTTCGCTGCGTCTCCTGCCTTTTTGGATCCTGTCGAGATTCAAAAGGAAAATAAACTTTTTATCGGATTTTCCGATATTACGATTCTGCACAGTGCCCTGTTGCAGACCAACAATATGATCACCCTTCATGGACCGGTTTTGACCTCTCTTGCAAATCTCTGTCGCGACAGTTTGCAGAATTTTTATGCATGTGTGACTGGAAACTGGGACAAATGCATTGTGTATCCACAAACTGAGGTTCTTCGCAATGGAGAGACAGTGAGTGGCAGGTTGATTGGCGGAAATCTGAGTAGCCTGGTCAGCATGCTCGCCACCGGAGCAGATCTTGACTGGCATGGGAAAATACTTTTTCTTGAGGACGTCGGGGAACCACTCTACAGGCTGGATAGAATGTTCACTCAGCTATGGCATTGCGGTAAGCTTAATCAGCTGGCAGGAATTATTCTAGGTGATTTTTCCTTACACAAAGACCAGGACAGTTTGGAAAAAATTCGCTTCCATGAAGAGATCTGGAATCTAATTCTTGAACTCACAAAAAGGTCTGGATTACCTGTGTGGGGGAATTTCCCAATAGGCCATGGTATAGAAAATATCTGTCTTCCCCACGGTTCCTATGCGTCCATGGACAGTAACAGGTTCACCCTTTCTTTTACCTGATGCCCTAACGGCAAAGGTAAAAAGCTACGTATGATCTAAAATCCAGCTGACTGCCCCTGAGAGATCGTCAGCCCGGTAAGCCGGCTGAACTGTCTGCTGCGGCCCAATAAACTGTTCATCTCCTCGTCCGTACCCTGTTCTTACCAGAATGGACGTTGCTCCGCAATTTGCCGCGGTTTTAATGTCTGACCACCGATCCCCTACCACAAAAGACCTGGAGGATCCAGACCAAGCTCTGCTGCGGCTCGAAGAACCAGCCCCGGTCTTGGCTTTCTGCAGTCACAGGTTATCCTGAACTGTACCTCTTTGGCTTCAGGATGATGTGGGCAGATATAAATCCCATCAACATGGGCACCCTCAAGTGCAAGAAGACGGTTCATCTTCTCATGCACTTCGGTGAGCAATTCTTCGGGAAAGTAACCCCTGGCAAGACCTGACTGATTTGTTATCACGATAACAGGTAATTCCGCCTCATTCAACCGTCTGATGGCCTCAGCTGCACCAGGTAGAAGAATAAACCGACAACTGTGGTTAATATATCCCATTTGCTCATTTATGGTACCATCACGATCAAGAAAAACAGCAGGTTTTGTTTTGGATGGTATATGGGGATGGGTACTCATGGCTTTCCTAAGAGCTTCCAAGAAGGTTACGAGAAAGCATTCCAGCAAGTTCCTCATAGACATCATTTGCACTGATGGACTCAAGGCATCTGAGGTGGCCCTGGGGACAATGCGTCTGCATGCAGGGGCTGCACGCCATCTCACGTCTCAGAATAATGGAATTTTTTGAATATGGCCCCGTGGCTACATGATCAGTTGAGCCGAAGATTGCAATACTTGGCGTCCCGAGTCCTGCTGCGACATGCATCAATCCCGAGTCATTGGTCACAAAGACGTCACAGCAGTTTATCAGTGCCATGGCCTGCTTTAGACTAGTTTTTCCTGTCATATCAAGAACGTGATACGGAGTACGCATGCAATTATGTCGAATTTTCTGGGCAGCAGCGGTATCGGTATCGGTCCCAAACACCATTATAACGCAACCACTTTCACCATAATTCTCGGCAATGAGAGAAGCTAGTTCTCCAAACTTATCAACAGGCCACTGTTTAGCAGGACCAAAAGCAGCCCCAGGGTTGAAACCTATGACTGGAATCGCCACTCCGTCCTGTCCAAGTGCCTTTAATTCAGGAAGACCAGGAGCCGTTGGCCCCTGTTGTTGCTCAAATAGAGAAACAGGACTCTGGTAACGAAGACAGTCAACAAGACCGTGGGCCCATTGATCCAGCTCCTTGGGGATGTGCAGCTGTAAGGTGTCTGCAGCAGTTGCAAGACCAAGCTCTGCAAGCAGGTTCTGATAATAATGAATCTGGTGTTTAGTCTTTAATTCATCACTGATGGTAACACCATGGCTAAGGAGTATCCCCCTTCCGTCTCGCTTATAGCCAGCCCTGACCGGAATACCCGCAAGTCTGGTAATCAACGCGGCTTCAAAGGCATTCTGAAAGAGAATGGCTGCATCAAATTGAAATTCTTTCAAATCATCTGCAAGCTTAAAAACCCCTTTAATTTTTCCCGGGTAGAGATGTTTTTTGTCATAGATGAAAAGCTTATCGACATCAGGGCTTACCCTGAAGATATCAGCAACCCAGGGAACGGCTAGCATGGTGATTTCTGCATCCGGAAAATTCTCACGGATGCTGTGTGCTGCAGGTGTGGTCATAACCGCATCGCCAATCCAGTTTGTAGAACGGATTAGAATTTTTTTGGGATTCAATTCTAATAGTGATGGCTTTGGCGACATGGCTATGTTCCTCTCAAAAAACAAAAAAACTAGTCTGTGACTAACTCGGCAAACTGTTGTTGTGCAAACTCGATATCAGGGTCAATTGACAATGCCAGGGTCAGATAATGAACGGCTTCGTCTGTGTTCCCAAGTTTTCTATGGTTCACCCCAAGGTTGGCATAATCCAGAGCTGAAACAGGGTTCAGTTCAACGGCCCTCTCAAAACAGGTGACTGCTTTGGTATACTGATCCAACTTATAATAACACACTCCCATGGTATTATAAATATCCCAGCGCTCCTCATCTTCCGAAAGTCCGGTTTGAAGAATTTCCAGGGCATCCTGATATTGACCAAGGTCTTTATAACAGTGTCCCATATAGGAATATATATAGGGAAGATCTTCAGCTTCCGGTGTTAATGTAAGGGATTTTTCAAAATGAACAAGTGCTTTTTCCGGCTGACCATTTTCATGGAGATTCCTACCCCGATAAAAATCCAGGTAATAAGCGCCTGCAATGATGCCTTCAAGCCGTGCAAGTTTCCTGTCAAGCTCGACTGGATCAGGAACCTTCTCCACAAGAAGTTTTGAGGCAAACAGACCTACATCCTGGATCATGGATCGTTCACGAAAATGGGCTCCGGGAATAATCGTGTAGATTGCAGGAATTTTCAGTTCAGGATGCATAACATCTATCATGAAGGTATCCATGCCCTTTTCTGCCATGGCTGCGACACAGTTATCCACCTCAACCTTAATATTGGGATCACCGAGGTTAGGGAAATCCTCTATCCTAGTGCTCAGGCCACTTTCGGTTATATGTTTCACCTCGTCCATGGCCAGGGGTTTGGGGAGTCCTGAGGCCACATAGTTTGATTTTGAATTAAAATCTCCGGCTAACTGAGCCACTTCGGTGACTGCCCGGATAAGGGCTTTCTCTGGATCAGGTGTTGTCCCGGCAGTGAAGACAATCTCACTCGTTTCAGGGAAAGTTGAGTGATCGACTGCAAGAGCTGCAATGGTGCAAATACCGGTATCAAGGGAAAAATCATTCAGATAAAGATCAATATTGTGTTTCTTGAAGATATCGAGAAGGTTTTTGGCAACCGGATCGGTCACACTATCGTGGTCAATGAGGGGAGTTTTTAAATTTGAATGTGACACCACGGCACAGACATGACGTTCAACAATTTCGCATATCCCCTGTAAAGCCGCTTCTTCATAGGAATTCCCGGCGGAAGGCCCATTGAATTCATTGATGGCAAAAAACCAGGAGAATGGCATTAAAACATCTTCACCCGTTTTGAGATTCGTGGCCCAGGTCCACTGCATTGGGATTCCCTGTAACACCTGATCAAGAAAATCAATATCATGGGTCTCGTCATGTACAGACTGCAACAGGTATTTCAGGCCAAGCACAGAATAACCCTGATCGCGCATTTCCTGGTAGTCACCTTCAATGAAATTATCGCTGTTATTTTTAAATGTGAAAAAGGAGAATCGCTCAGCCAGCTCCATGCAGGCTGAGGCCTTTGCCTGTATGGGAGAGGCTCCCTTGCCCATCTGTTTCTTTGTTCCTGTCATCGCTCTGGCATCTTCGCCGCAGACTGAAAAATAGACAGGAATACCGAGACGCCCGTTATCAATTCTTTTAACAACTTTTAGAATGTCCAGGTTCAAATGCTCCAGTTTATCATTAAACCTGGCAATTGTCTCTTCGGGGGTAATAGCCTTATCCTGATCCTTTGTGTATGTCTTCAAGCAATCCTGAAGACAGATGCTTCTTTTTTTCATAGCTTACGTCCTTGGTGAGATTTTTTAGAGGCCACGAGGTGACAGATCTCACAACCTGCAGATACCACGATGTGGCCCAATGGAAAATCGGATAAGTTTTGCACTATACAGAGATTGATCTGTTTTTGCAAAGAGAGGGAGAAAGAAACAGAAAGGAATTATTTATAGTTGTCCGCCCATCCAACGGAGTCCAGATAAAATGCCGGATATTTCACAGGGTCCAGACCAATATCAGATAAGACATCTTCAAATTCCGACCAGTTGCCAGCTTCATAAAGTTCGATGGACCGTAAAAAAGGAAACATACTGCCGTGACGCTTGCCGAGTGCATTCTTGACAGACTTTGTCAATGGTAACTGATTCAACAGATAATCCATTTCATTATCAAGCATTGCATCAATCAGAGAAAAGAGGCCAAGCATGAAATAATCACTACTGTTGTTCTTATGGAGGTCTTCCGCCATAAGTTCAAGGATTCTGGCACGAATAATAGAAGTGCGAATCAGTTCTGTCGGTTTATTTTCTGATAATTTACTGGTCGCCACCAGAGAAACAAACTGTCGAATTCCCCTTTCACCTAGAAAGGCGATGGCCTGACGAATAGAAGAGATAGGTTGCACCCTGTAAAAAAGTGCTGAATTAAGGTACTTGAGAAGTTTGAAAGAGACTGACACATCCTGGTTGATCAACTTCTCAAGGGGGGCGATTTCAAACTCGGTTCTACTTACCTCTGTAATGAGTTGCAACAGGGTAAGTTGTGACGAGGGAATGTCCTTATTCTTCAGGACTTCTGGTTTTGCAAAAAAGTAGCCCTGGAAATATGAAAACCCCATATCTCTGGCCTGTTTAAATTCACCGTAGGTCTCGATTTTTTCAGCAAGTAGTCGGCATGGATACTGTTTTACTTTTTTTACGATCTCTTCAATTTCCTCCATACCAGTAAGGCGGAAATCTATTTTAATAACTTTTGCAATCGCCACCAATGGACGCCACTGCTCGGTGAAAATAAAATCATCAAGAGCCAGTTCATAGCCCTTGGAAACCAACTCTTTACAAGATTGGATAACATCTGCACTTGGGGTGACATCTTCCAGGACTTCAACCATGATCTTCCCTGCAGGGAACATAGCAGGAGTTCCACGCAGCAAAAGATCTTCAGTGAAGTTAATATAGACCCTGCGCCTCCCGGAAATCTGTTCTATGCCTATTGTAAAAAAAGAAGATGACAACAGGCTGGACGTGGCCGTCTCACCATCGAGATCTGGAAATACATTGGACATCCCGGTACGAAAGAGCAATTCGTAAGCATAGATATGTTTGTTCCTGTCAAAAATCGGTTGTCTTGCAACAAAAACATCCATATTGCCGATATCGCTCGCTAGTGGTATTGAATTGGGGGAGCAACAGGATGGAGGATGCTCATAGTTCTGATCCTAACCGCTTCTCCCATGAGCCGTCCCCAAAATCAATGAGAACCTTTCGGGTATTTTCACCTTCAATGGTTATTTTCAATTTCAGGCGTGTATTCGGGATTAAAGAACCTGCCCTTTCAGACCATTCTATCACTGTTAGCCCGGAAAGGTAAAAGAATTCTTCAAAACCGAGACCCTCTACTTCTGTTTCATCAGACAACCTGTAAAAATCCATGTGATACAGAGGAATTCTTCCTGGATACTCCTGAAGAATTGAAAACGTTGGGCTGGTGACGTAGCAAGATTCAGGCACGCCAAGTCCTTTGGCGATTTCTTGTGTCAAGGCAGTTTTCCCGGCACCAAGATCGCCACTTAGGCAGATAATATCACCTGGAGAGGCATGTTTTGCCAGTAAAGACCCAAAGATGGCGGTCTCTTTGAGAGTTTTAAGGTAAATCGTACATTTTTCCATTATCTGTTTCGTTCTTTATTCAGGGTAAATATAACAGAACTTCCCATACCTGGGCGAGAGTTTATTGCAAGGTTTCCCGAGAGGAGTTTTACCCGTTCCGCCATAGCCTGCAGCCCGATTCCCCTTGTTTTTCCTGTTGACCTGGAAACTGCCTCAACATCAAAGCCACAACCGTTATCATGAATTGCCAGGATAATAGATTCATCTGTGTGATATGCCTGAACCTGAACATTACCGGCATCTGCATGTTTCATTACATTGTTCAGGGCCTCCTGGAGCAACCTGTAGAGATGACGTTGCTCTTCTGTTGAAAAAAAAGACCCGATTGGTTCCATTTTAATATCAATCTCTATTTCAGAATACCCGAGAAATCCGCTGATAAGATTTTCAAATGCGGCATCTATGCCCAAGTCATCAACCATCATCGGCCAGAGTTCACGGGAGAGTTTTCTTACATTTTCAATCTGAAGGTTCACATATTGACGTGTTTCACTGAGTTCCTCTATAATCTTATCTTTCCAACAGTCGTCATCGCGGTGAAGATTGTTCTCCATGGCACGTAGTTGGAGTTTTAAGGCAGCAAGAGACTGGCCGAATTCATCGTGGAGCTCCATCGCGATCCTGCGCCTCTCATCATCCTGCGCAGTGATCAGCATCGCTGAAAGGTCTCCGAGTCGTTCTTCTGACAGGCGCAGTTGTTCTTCTGCAATCTTTCGCTGAGTGATATCACGAATCATGGATCCGACAATCCGCTCTCCACATGTGAGATCAATACAAAACAGGTTCATCTCCATATCGAGATACTCTTTGTTTTTTTTCTGTATCCGAACCTCTCTCGGGTGGGATGTCTGGTTGTTGGAAAGCAGCATTGATATTTCCTCTCTCACAGCTTTCCTGTCATCAGGGTGCAGGGCATAACCCAAGGGTTTATCCATAAAATCCTGGTCATTGTAGCCTAAAAGAGTCTTTACTGCAGGATTGGTATAGAGACCTTTGCCTCTCATGTCAAAGAGAATGATTATATCCTGGGATGCCTGGGTGAATTTACGGAAACGCTCTTCACTTTCCCTGAGGGAACTCTCGAGTTCTTTCCTTCTTTGAACATCCCGCTCCAGTTCCTCGTTTAGACTGAGGAGCTCCTGGTTAGTATGTTCAAGGTGAATATTTTTTTCAGAAAGCTCAACTGACAAAGAGATATTTTCTTTCTTGAGTTGGTAAAGATCCTTTGCCCTGTCAATAATTTGATTGAGCTCATTTGTGTTCCAGGGTTTAAGGATATACTGATAGATTCTCCCCAGATTTATAGCATCAAGAATATACTCAACCTGGCTATGGGCTGTAAGGAGAACACGTATTGGATCAGGGTCAATATCATATATCATACCGAGCATGTCGGTACCACTGATACCGGGCATTCGCTGATCAGATATAACCAGACCAATGTCAGCTGTCTTTTTAAAACACTCAAGCCCTTCTTCACCAGATGCAGCTGTTATAATTTCATATCTGTCCTGAAAAATCATCTTGAAGTTCAGGAGATTGATCTCTTCATCGTCAACAAAAAGAATTTTAAATGGTTTCATAGGATCACAGGTGTTTTCTGTCACTGCTTGACTGTTTCCGCAGGTGATTGATCCATGCTCCACCAGGTCATCAACAGTTGATAATGATTATAATAGAGAGGCAGGGTCTCTGGTTGCAGAAACTTATTATGATAAGCCAGCCGATGGACGTCGAGATACCAATTTGGCACAACGTAGTAACCATACCAGAGTACCCGGTCAAGTGCCTTGCAGGCGGCAGTGAGTTCTTCCTGAGTGCTTGCATAGATAATCTTATCGACCATGGCATCAATTACCGGATCTTTGATACCTGCCATATTTCTGGAACCTGGACGATCGGCTGATTCAGAATGCCAGTAATTTTTCTGCTCGTTTCCAGGAGACAGAGACTGACCATAAACCTGAACAATCATGTCAAAGTCAAATTTCTGAACCCGATCTGTATACAGGGCTGGATCTATTGTCCTGTAATCAGCTTGGATCCCCAGTCTCTTCAGATTGTTGACATAGGGTGCCATAACCCTTTCAAAAGATGGCGACACCAGGAGTATCTCAAATGAAAACGGCGTTCCAGACGAATCTTTTAAAACACCACTATCAATTCTCCAGCCAGCTTCGAGAAGCAGTTTTCTGGCCTTTCGCAAGTTGGATCGTATGCCACCTTTACCAGATGAATCAGGTGCCTTCAGCGGGGTAGTGAACACTTCCGGGGGAACTGCATCTCTAAAGGGCTCAAGATAGGATAACTCAAGCCCGGAAGGTATTCCCTCTGCTGCCAGGTATGAGTTGCTGAAATAGGAGTTGCTTCTTTTATACTGGTTGTAAAAAAGGGACTTGTTTGTCCAGTTGAAATCAAATGCAAGTCCAAGTGCTCTGCGAACCCGGATATCCTGAAACAGCGGGCGCCTGGTATTCATCAGAAACCCCTGCATACCTGCATTATTTTTATGGGGAAAACGGTTTTTTATCAACTCTCCATTTTCAAAACGTTTACCAACCATGTCACGGGCCCACTGTTTAGCAATATTCACCGACATAAAGTCAAATTCCCCAGCCTTAAAAGCCTCGACCGCAACGATTTGATCCTTGTAGTAGTTAACAGCGATGGAATCAAAATTATACATCCCCTTTCGGACAGGATGATCGATTGCCCAGTAATCGGGCTTACGAATATAACTTATGGAACGGCCCTGGTTGACCTTGTCAATGATGTAAGGACCTGATCCCATAAGGGGCACCATTACATCACCGGCATCACCTGCAAATGAACGACCTTCAAAAAAGGCCTTGGGCAAGACAGGAATCTGGGCGGCTATCATGTGTAATTCACGGTTAACTCTGTTAAAGATGAACTGTATGCGATGTTCATCGAGAATTTTTGCCTCCTTAATATCCTGGTAATAGTAGGGGTAGAAAGGGTGCACTTTGTCTCCCTTGAAAGTTTCAAGGGAAAACTTCACATCTTCCGGCGTTACGGCAGTTCCATCAGAGAATCTGGCATTTTCATCGATGGTAAAGATCATGGAAAGTTTGTCTGCAGCAAGTTCAATATCTTTTGCAATGAGACCATATTCAGCAAAAGGCTCGTCGAGTGATCCAATGGCAAGTGGCTCAAAAACAAACATTTCAATACCTAACGGTGCTGTTCCCTTCAGAGTAAAAGGATTCATCTTGTCAAAACTGCCATTGGCATGGAGAAGTAGTCGCCCACCTTTCCTGGCATCGGGAGATGTGTAGTCAAACCGGGTAAATCCGGCTTTATATTTCAACTTCCCATCTATTGAAATCCCATGGGTTGCGTATGATACAGACACGCTGGAAACAAGAACAAAAAGTGTAATAATAAGATTACGACAGAATGACATTGGTGACTTCTCCGATAAGAGTTGATTCATCTGCATGGTGTTTAATTAAAGCGACTGCCCGCAATGGGATTATCTACTGGCAACAGTATCATTTTTGGGGTATTATGCCAAATTTTCCTGCCCAATTATACAGGAATTTACAGCAAAACCATTTTTAATTCAGGAGTATGCCCATGGGAAAAACCATTGCCCAGAAAATATTTGACGCGCACCTGCGAGACAGTCCGACCCCGAAAAATATGGTGCTCGATCTTGACGTAGTTCTCTGCCATGAAATCACCACCCCTATCGCCATCATGGATTTGGTTGAAAAAGGTATGGACAGGGTATTTGATCCAGATAGAATTAAGGCAGTAATTGACCACGTTACTCCCGCAAAGGATTCCAAGACTGCTGCTCAGGGAAAAATAATGCGGGAATGGGCCAGGCGACATAAAATCAAGGACTTCTTTGATGTTGGAGAGAATGGCGTATGTCATGCCTTGTTCCCTGAAAAAGGTTTTATACGACCAGGATACACTGTGATTATGGGAGATTCCCACACTTGTACCCATGGTGCATTTGGCGCCTTTGCGGCGGGGGTTGGCACAACTGATCTTGAAGTTGGTATTTTAAAGGGGTCTGTACTTTTCGATCCCCTATATCGATGAAGATAGAAATAAACGGTCAGCTTCAAACGGGCGTATCAGCCAAGGACGTGATTCTTGCCATCATCAAGAGACTCACTGTTAATGGTGCCACAGACAGAGTTATTGAATTCACAGGGCCACTTGTTGAGCAGATGGACATGGCCTCTCGTATGACTTTGTGTAACATGGCTGTTGAGGCTGGTGCCACAAGTGGTCTTTGTTACCCGGACCGCGTTACAGCAGAGTACCTGTGGCCCTTTATAAAAAATGAGCACACCACCATAGATGACGCCGTAACAGATTTTGCCAAATGGCACTCCGATGATGACGCAGAATATGCAGAGGTTTTGAAGATCAACGTCTCAGACCTTGAACCTCAGGTTACCTTTGGATATAAACCGGATCACGTCAAAGATATAAAAGACATGGAAGGAACCACCGTTGATCAGATTTATATCGGATCTTGTACTAATGGCCGGATCGAAGATTTACGACAGGCTGCTGAAATCCTGAAAGGGAGAAAACTCGCCGATGAGGTAAGAGGAATCGTGACTCCGGCAACTCCTGCAATATACTCCCAGGCCCTCGAAGAGGGAATCATTAAAATTTTCATGGATGCCGGGTTCTGCGTCCTGAATCCAACATGTGGGGCCTGTCTAGGGATGAGTTCCGGAGTATTGGCAGAAGGTGAGGTCTGCGCCTCAACCACCAACCGAAACTTTAACGGCAGGATGGGAAAGGGAGGCATGGTTCACCTGATGAGCCCAGCAGCCGCTGCAGCCACAGCCATAAACGGAACCATCAGCGATCCCAGACAATTTCTCGCCTAACACAGAGGTACATAGAGTATGAAAACTTTTGGAGGTCCTGCGATACTGCTGGACAGAAACGATATAAACACCGACGAGATAATACCAGCAAAATATCTTACCGAAATCACGAAGATTGCGTTAAAAGCACACCTTTTGGAAGATTTGCTTCTTGACGGAAATCCCTTCGATTGTCATTCAGCAGAAATGGAAGAGGCAAAGGTGGTAATCACCAGGGGCAACTTCGGCTGTGGCTCATCACGGGAGCACGCGGTATGGGCTTTTGAGGTAAATGATATAAACGTAGTTATTGCTTCCAGTTTTGCCAGGATTTTTCGTCAGAACATGTTTAACTGCGGTATACTTGCCATGGAACTGAGTGAGGAAGATATTGATTCTCTTTTTTCCGTGAAAGGAAACATCTCCATTGCGGTGGATATGAAAGAGGAAAAAATAACGGCGAGTTCCGACGACAGCACTCAGCAGAACCTGGAGTGCAGATTTTCTCTTAACGCCTACGATAAGGATCTCGTGAGTGCCGGCGGATGGCTGGCATATGCTGATAAGAAATATTAGTCTACATTCCGAGACAAAACAGGATGAGCGGGAAGCTCCCTGTCATCCTGTTTTATCTTAGCTGAGATATAATCTATAAACCATACTGCTGTAATTTTTCTATCATTTCCTGCTGTTCGACATTAAGCTCTTTTGGAATATCAACGCCAACTTTCACAAAGAGATCGCCACGAGTATTGCCATGAGGACCCTCCGGCAGTCCATATCCTTTAAGGCGTAGTTTTGACTCACCTTGGATACCTGGCGGAACATTCACCTTAAACTTTTTGCCATCAAGGGTTTCCACATCAACCTTAGCACCCAGACATGCCTGGCTGAATGGTATCTTTCGTTCAAAAATCAGGTTATCCCCATCTCTCTGGTAATCTTTGTGAGGTGCGATATCCACCTTAAGGTAGAGGTCACCCGGAGTTCCACCTGGTGGTGCATGTCCCCCCTTCCCTTTAAGACGAAGTTTTTTTCCTGCCTCTATCCCTTTGGGAACTTTGACATTAACACTTTGACTGGCCCCGTTACTCCTCAGGGCGATACTTTTTTCAGCACCATTTAAAACATCCTCCAGGGTAACTGACAGTTGGTACGTAATGTCCTGCCCCTTTGGTGCCGCCTGGTGACAGCTTCCACCATTACAACCCCCTCCGGCCTGACCGAAAATCGAACCGAATGAACTCGCATCGCGACCCATAGTTGAACGAAACCCGTTACTGCCCTGACTCCTTCCTCCAAATCCGAACTGGCGCAGGATATCATCCATATTGAAATTTCTGAAGATATCCTCTTGGGAATAGCGCTGATGGAAATCAGTCGAACCGTAGGTATCATACTGCTGTTTTTTTTCTGGATCAGAGAGAACAGCATAAGCCTCACTGATCTCCTTAAACTTTTCCTCCGCCACCTTGTCACCCTTATTCTTATCAGGATGATATTGTAAGGCAAGTTTTCGGTATGCTTTTTTGATCTCCTGAGTAGAAGCCCCCTTGCTAACACCCAAAATTTCGTAGTATTCCATCCATGCTCCCCGTATCTATTGTATCACTTTAACCTTTCGCACGGTAAAGACGTATGCCACAAAATAAAATCGTGCCGTGCAAGTAGACGCTTTATTTGTATGAACAATAGGAACGGGAAGTGCTGCAGTCAAGGGATGAGAGAAGAAAAAAGAGACCCAGACTTTTACGGACTGACTGTGGTGTTCAGCCATAAAAGTCTGGGGTACAACACGGAAATATTAAAAGGGGACATCCTCGCCTGTTCCCCCACCGCCGAAACTGCCGTCGGAAGGTGCTTCAGGAACAGGTGGTTCACCAGACCCGCCGGTGTTGCCTCCACTTTCCCCTCTGGAGTCAAGCATCTTCATCTCTCTGGCAACAATTTCTGTGGTATATTTGTCATTACCATTCTGATCCTGCCATTTACGAGTCTGGATTTTCCCTTCAATGTAAACTTTGGATCCTTTATGGAGATATTCACCACAAATCTCAGCAAGTCGCCGCCACACAACGATTCTGTGCCATTCTGTCGCTTCCTGCTGCTGGCCGTCTTTCGCTTTCCAGCGCTCAGTGGTGGCCACATTAAAAGTTGCCACAGGGGTTCCTTCCTGTGTGTAGCGAATCTCCGGGTCAGCACCCAGGTTACCTATAATCATGGCTTTATTAAGCATGTTTCCTCCGATGTAATTATTTTGAATTATAGAGTTTAATCAAAACAAAAAAGAATTTTAAAACTAGAATTTATGACATATTTAAACTAGATTAATACCACAGGACATCTTGTTTAGGCCAGTTAATTTTTCAATGATTCACCGTACGATCGAGCATCATTGGAATGCCACCCCTGTCATCCGGGATATAACCCATGACTTCTTTCCAGATTTCATCACTCTCCATACAAAAATAGATGCAAGTCTTCGGTGCGGCATAGTTTTTAAGAAGAGAGTAGATATGTTTGTAGAGTTTTACCCGCTGCGGCCGAAAATATCGTTTTTTGTTGTCAAGTCCCTCTATGAATTCCTGATAAAAAATTCGTGAACCAGGAAAACGGCTGGTTCCTATTGTTTTTAACGATGGCAGGTAACGCAGGGCTCCAAGTGATATCCAGGCAATCTGTTCTGCTGGCACAACCTGGAACAGTCGGTTTATGGTTTCCCTATACCCATCTTCCCATCCCTGATGATATATGATTGGATCAAAATGAAACGCAAGTCGGTATCCCCATTTTGCACACTGTGCCGCTGCTGCAAGGCGTTCTTCAAGAGTGGCAGTTCTCAGTTCCTCATTCTGCATCACCCTTGTACTATTGAGAGACCATGCAAGAATGGTCCTCCCGTTATGGTCTAATCCCTCAAGATTTTCTATCACTGCACTCTTTGTCTTCAACTCAAGAACCGCCTGCTTTTGATCAACCATGAATTCAACGAGTTTGGAGCTGAGTCCCGTTATTCTATCAAGCCCCATGGAGTCAGTAAATTCTCCTGTTCCAATACGAAAAAAGTTCTCTGGCTTCCTTGTAAACGCCTGCCTCATTTCGTCAAACAGGTCGTCGGTGTTCACAAAAAAGCTGAGCCAGGGCTTATTTAAATACGCCTGGAGTATACAATAGACACAATCCATCGGGCAGCCCATACCAATATTAAGAACCTGATAGTCGCAGCATCTATACTCCCGGGTTCCCGGGCATGGTTTAAAAAAATGACCTCTGTTTTTACAGAGCAGAAGATGGTGTTTTCCAGTGGAAAGATTTGAGGGGTACTCTCCTCTAATACCCTCCGGGTCCTCACGGTCAGGGACTACAATCACGGGAAGGCCTGCTCTTTCAATAATTTCTTTTGTGTAGGAAAGGTCCATGCAGGACTCTTCCACATGGATTTGCCTTACGTAACGTGACGGATCCCGCCAGGAATGTTGTTTTCTCATAATTCTTTAAGTGCGAACTTCAAGTCCAGTTGAGGTATAAGGTGTGGCGGAATTAATATGGACATGTTTATATTTTCCCGCAAGGCACTTTCCAGCCACTCCGCAAGTGCAAGGTATTGTCTGCCTTGGATAATTCTACCATGTTTAAGACAACCTGTTCCATAAAGATTACATTTACGTTGCAGCTCCTTCAAGGTGATCCTGGTTTGCTCAGGATTCAGCATCCCTCTAGTAACAAGACCGATGATTGAGTGGATTCGCAGCCTGTCCATACCAATTCTGTATTGGTATGAAACCTGATCATCCCTTCCCCCCTCCTTGATGGTGAGTGCCTTGTTAATGAGTAGAAAATCATGGATACAGCTTATACGTAACCAGAAATCGTAATCTTCACAGCACCGCAATTCTTCATTGAAAAGTCCGGCTGTCTCAAAGAGTTCTTTGCGTACCATCACGGTGGACATTCCAAC
The DNA here is from genome assembly GCA_024280265.1 of Deltaproteobacteria bacterium. Taxonomy (GTDB): domain Bacteria; phylum Desulfobacterota; class Desulfobulbia; order Desulfobulbales; family Desulfocapsaceae; genus Desulfocapsa. The sequence continues at coordinate 4,763 of JAJRQL010000218.1, read as the reverse complement.
ACCACAGAGTCTGAGGCAGTGATCAAAAATATAGCCGTTTCGGGGCTGATGGATTTTTTTCTGGTTCAAGTGTTGTCCTCTCCTGAACCACCGCTCTTTTGTGTGAGATACAAGGTATTCGGGATTTGTTAACATTTCACCATATTGGATTTGCAGTTTCTTCTTCTGCCAGTGATCATCAGAATCCAGAAATGCAATATGGGAAAATTTTGATTCTCGGATACCTCTGTTGCGAGCAGCAGCCGGACCACTGTTATCCTGCTTAAAATATTGTACCGGAATCTCACAATTTCTTGAAAAGGTCTTCACTGCGTCGTAAGTATAATCAGTTGAACCATCATCAACAATTATGATCTCATCACAGGTCATTGTCTGGCATTTAACTGAATCCAGAGCACGGACAATCATTACCGAGCGGTTATATGTCGGGATGATTACAGAAAGTCCTGTCATGGGTAGATTACCGTGGGGGTGGTTTGAATTAAGTGGAGATTTTAGAATCAAAATACTGTATAAATGGCATATTTTCAACACACCGAACCCATCTGTCATCTTCCCAATGACTCCCTATTTAAAAGACGATATATGAGCTCTGAAATACTTATAAACTCGACCAGCTACGAAATTCGTATAGCACTTGTTGAAAATGGTCACCTGGCCGAGTTTCATCTGCAACGCCCCACTGAAAAAGGTCTGGTTGGTAATATATACAAAGGGAAAGTAGTACGGGTTTTACCTGGAATGCAAGCTGCCTTTGTCGATATAGGTCTTGAAAGAACTGGCTTTTTGTATGTGGATGATGTTTATATCTCAAACGCAGACCTCGATGCGAGAATGATGAAGAGACAAAGCCCCTGTGGCAAACTTGAGTTTTCTTCATCATTGCCGGACACTGATGTGAACAGAACTCCCGGTATGAACATAGAAGACCTGCTCACCGAAGGGCAGGAAATCACGGTTCAAGTTGGAAAAGATCCCATCGGAACAAAGGGCGCGAGACTCACCTGCCATATAACCCTTCCCTGTCGGAACCTCGTGTTTATGCCACTCACCGAGCATATCGGTATATCGAGAAAAATCCAGAATGAGGAGTCCAGGGCTATCCTGAAGGAGAGAATCGAGTCTCTACGACCTGCAGGGACCGGTTTTATCGTGAGAACAGTCGCTGAAAATGCAACTCTTGAAGAGCTCGAAGCTGATATGGAGTTTCTTCTTTTACTCTGGGATGAAATCCAGGACATCTCAGGCCGCACCTCAACCATTCCTGCAATGATCTACGAAGATCTGGATATCACGTTCCGGTCTGTTCGGGATCTTTTTACAAATGAAGTCAGCAACCTCATACTTGACGACAAAAAGACGTAACATAAACTTCTCAAATTCGTTCAGACATTCGCGCCCACACTTCAAGACAGGATTTCGTTTTATCAGGAAGACGAACCTCTTTTTGAGGCTTATGGTATTGATGTTGAAATCAATCGAGCCCTTGAAAAGAAAATATGGCTTCGTTCCGGTGGATATATAATTATAGAAACCACAGAGGCACTATCTGTAATTGATGTAAACACCGGAGGATTTGTGGGGAAAAACGATCTTGAGGAAACAATTTTCAAGACCAATATGGATGCAGTAAAAGAAATTGCATATCAACTCCGTCTGCGCAATATCGGTGGGATTATTATTATTGATTTCATTGACATGGAAGAAGAGGAACATCGCGAGAAACTCTTCAATGCTTTCAAAGAAGCTGTGAAGAAGGATAAAAGTCGGATCAACATTCTGAAACTTTCTGAGTTTGGCCTGGTCCAGATGACCCGAAAAAGGAGTTGCGAGAATCTCAGCCAGGTGATGTGTGAACCGTGTCATTATTGTGCAGGTGAAGGAATATTGAAATCCAGACGTACCATCTGCCACGAAATATTTCGTAAAGTTTCCAGAAAGGCACATCGTTATGACAACACGCAGATAACAGTTGTGGTTCATCCCCGTGTCGGTGATATGCTTCTCAAAGAAGAGGGCGCCGTCACCACAGAGCTGGAGCTGGAAATTGGTAAAAGACTGGTCATTGTACCCAGTAAAAAGCTCCATATTGAGAAATATGAAATTATCTGGGATGAGAACCAAGGTACTTAGTCCTGAAAATTTTCTTAATATTATCCATATTTATATTTAACAGAACCAAGAGAGATTATCATGACAAGACTCAAGAGTAGATATTCAAAAAAACGGTCTTCCTTTCCTTTATTCCTGATTTTGATGTTGCTGATTGCTGGAGCTGGAGGATATATTTTTGTCACTTACTTTGAGGGAGAAAAGCCCTTGATTACCGGGCACGATTTCCCAGAATTCCTGGGAAAGGAAGCTACCGTACTGTTAACAGTTGCCGATCAAAAAAGCGGCATCCGTTCTATACAGATCAGCCTTCTCCAGAAAGATCAGGAAAAATTACTTTTGAACAAACAGTATCCAAGGGCCTCAAAAGATAATGGCGCTGGAACCCAGAAAGAAAAAATCTCTCTTGTTATAAACCCCAGGCAATTAAAGCTGAAAGATGGTGAGGCTACCCTGAAAATCGTGGCCACAGACTATTCCCTGCGTGGACTGCTTAAGGGAAATGTCAACATATTGACCCATCCGGTTGTAATTGACACCAAGCCCCCCAGAGTTTCAATAATTCACAGTGAACGCTACATAAAGCCAGGTGGGGCCGGGATCGTTATTTATACTGCAGAAGACACTGTCAGACAGGGGGTTCAGCTCAACGAATCGTATCACCCGGGGTTTCCACTCACAGATGGCTCTGATTCTAAATTTATTTCCTACATTGCTCTCCCTTATTCTACCACTAAAATTACCAAATCTGTCATAATAGCTGAAGATGCCGCAGGAAACAGGACCGCCAAACCCTTCTCCACAGTATTAAACAAACCTCAACAGAAGAAAGATAAAATTCATGTTGGTGACGGTTTTCTCGGTAAAAAGATTCCTGAGTTCGAAGAACACTATCCGGAGATGAAGGGTGATCTTCTTCAGAAATACCTCTACGCAAACCGCACTGTGCGCAGTATGAATAATGATAAAATACGGAGGCTCTGTGCCAACCCCACAGAAAAACGGCTCTGGTCCGGAAAATTTCTTCGCATGGCAGGCACTAGCAAAGCTGGCTTTGCAGACCATCGCACCTATTATTATAAAGGTAAAGCCATTGACAGACAGGTCCACCTTGGAATGGATATCGCCTCAACCAGACATGCGACAATAAAAGCAGCTGGGTCTGGCACTGTTATCTATGCTGATTATCTTGGTATTTATGGAAATATGGTTATGCTCGATCACGGCCAGGGAGTGTTTAGTCTTTACTCACACATGAGTCAGATCAATGTGTCACCTGGAGACAGCCTTGAGAAAGGTGCTGTGATTGGGAAGTCAGGGACCAGTGGCATGGCGGGAGGTGACCACCTCCATTTCTCAATGCTGGTAAATGGCGTTTTTGTTACCCCTAAAGAGTGGTGGGATCAGCACTGGATTGATGTAACCATTGATGAACCGATGGTTGATGCGAAATTCTAGCAAAAACAACAGTTATTAATTAGATCCCCCCAAAAAAAGACTCAACCTATTGTTATTATGATGTAAACGTGAGGAATTAGTGGTATAATATGCAAGCTTATTCGATAAACCGCCCCAAAAGGCTTGCACATGATTCGATACAAAAGTACGCGGCAACAAATCCTGGAAGGTTTCAGCCTTCCCTTTGGGGGCAAACTCAACCCTGAAAATCGCTGGGTTAAATGGAACCTGGCGATTCCCTGGGATGAACTTGCAGCCGGTTATTACAAAAGCATGAGTTCTGCTCAAGGCCGTCCCAGCAAGGACTCCCGGCTTCTGATTGGAGCAGTCATTATCAAACATAAGCTGAACTTGAGTGACGAGGAAACAGTGCTGCAGATCCAGGAGAATCCATATCTGCAATATTTTGTGGGTTTCTCCTCGTACAGAGACAACCCCCTTTTGCCGCAAGTCTGTTTGTGGAGATCCGCAAAAGAATGGGCAGAGAAGTTTTTTCCTCTTTTGAAGAGTCAATCCTCGGCAGTATCGCGGCCAAAAGGCAGCAGAAAGTAGGGCAGTCACCGGAGTCCTCTGAAGAGTCCGAGAACCAGGGTAAAATGGTGGTTGATGCGACGGTTGCCGAGCAGGCCATTCGCCATCCCACGGACATCAGTCTGCTGAACGAGGCGAGAGAGGTCTCCGAGCAACTGATCGATGAACTATACGCCATCAGTGGTCTTACAAAGAAGCCGAGAACATATTGGTAACAGGCGAGAAAACGGTACCTGGCAATTTCCAAGAAACGTAATCCAGGCTACAAGCTTCGCCGGAAGGGTATCAGGGAGCAGCTTCAATCAGTATTTCCCAACCGCATGTTCGGCCTATTGTCCGCGGCAAGGCAAGTCACAAGGTTGGGTTCGGTTCAAAGCTGAGCGTCAGCATGGTTGATGGTACTGCCCTGGTTAACCATTTCGGCTGGGGTGCCTTTAACGAGAGTACGGATCTGATTGCCCAGATTGAATCGTACAAAAGACGATACGGTTGTTATCCGGAAGTAGTTCTTGCCGATGGGATCTATGGCACCCGAACGAACCGGAAATACATGAAGGAACGCAATATCCGATTTGGCGGCAAGCCTCTTGGCCGCCCCGGAAAGCAAACAGCGGAGAACGCAGGGGAACTCAGGCAGGCAAAACGACAGCGAAGACAGGATG
>JAJRQL010000217.1 GCA_024280265.1 Deltaproteobacteria bacterium | reverse complement strand
TATCAAAGTCCATCCCAACAAGCGTTCTGGCGGTCCCCAGAATGGTGTTTTTATCACTGTCACGGACACTGATAAAAACGGTCCCGGAATCTGGAAGAGTGGAACCTGCCGCCATCTGCCCCTTGGCAAGTGCCAGTCCAAGGTCATCATCAATGCCCATGACCTCTCCTGTGGATTTCATCTCAGGACCAAGAAGCGTATCCACATTATCAAAACGATCAAATGGAAAGACAGCTTCTTTCACAGCCCAGTGATCAATCTCCACCTCTTTTGTAAGCCCAAGTTCCTTAAGTGTCTTACCCATCATTATCTTGGTGGCCATCTTGGCAAGAGGAACCCCTGTGGCTTTGGAAACAAAGGGCACTGTCCGGGATGCCCTCGGATTCACCTCAAGAATATACAAGTCGTCTCCCTTGACGGCATACTGACCATTCATAAGCCCGATGACCCCAAGCTCGATGGCCATTGCACTGGTCGCAGCCTTGATCTCAGCTTTCATATCGGCGGCAAGGGTATGGGGAGGCAGGACACAGGCAGAGTCACCGGAATGAATCCCAGCCTCCTCAATATGCTGCATGATGCCACCGATAATGGTATCCTTTCCATCACAGAGAGCATCAACATCTACCTCAATGGCATCTTTCAAAAACTTGTCAATGAGTACCGGGTGGTCTGCGCCGGCAATTCCAGGAATGGCCATGAAATCCCGTATCTCGTTGTCATTATAGACAATTCGCATATCCCTACCGCCAAGGACATAGGAGGGACGAACCACAACGGGGTATCCAATGGTGTTTGCAACGTCTATTGCCTCTTCCAGGGTGTAGACCGTGTCATTATCTGGTTGTCGCAGCCCCAGTTTCTGGAGAAACTGCTGAAAACGTTTTCTATCCTCAGCCCGATCAATGGAACCCGGAGGAGTACCGATGATGCTGACCCCTTCCTCTTCAAGAGCCACTGCCAGGTTCAACGGGGTCTGCCCACCAAACTGTACAATAACTCCATCCGGTTTCTCAAGGTCAACAATGTTCAGCACATCCTCAAAAGTAAGCGGCTCAAAATAAAGTTTATCCGAGGTGTCATAATCAGTGGAGACTGTCTCGGGGTTGGAATTCACCATGATGGACTCTACTCCCATTTCAGCCAGGGCAAAGGAGGCGTGAACGCAGCAGTAATCAAACTCTATTCCCTGGCCGATACGGTTTGGCCCTCCACCAAGAATCATGATTTTTGTGTTAGTGGTAGCTGATGCCTCATTTTCCTGTTCATACGTGGAGTAGTAGTAAGGAGTGTAGGACTCAAACTCAGCGGCACAGGTATCCACAAGTTTGTACACAGGTTCAACACCCAACTTCTTCCTGAGTTCCCGCACGTCCCTTGGGGAAGTACCCGTGAGATGAGCAAGTTGATAGTCTGAAAAGCCATACTCTTTGCAGCCCTGGAGAAAATCCTTATCCAGCCCCTGAAAGCCCTTCTCACGGATCTCATTTTCCCTGGCAACAATCTGCTGGAAGTTATGCAGAAACCACGGGTCAATGAAAGTCAGTTCAAAAATCTCATCTATGGAGAAGCCCCGTTTGAGAGCCTCATGGATAAAACCTACCCGTTTGGAGTTGGGTTTGCGCAACCCGGCTTCAAGATCTTCCCTCTCAAGGTGGCCAAGATCTTCCTTACCGTCGGCACCGAAACCAAATCTTCCGGTCTCAAGAGATCTCATTCCCTTTTGAAATGCCTCTTTAAAGGTCCTTCCCATGGCCATGGTTTCTCCAACCGACTTCATAGCAGTAGAAAGTACATCTTCAGCTTCAGGGAATTTTTCAAAGGTCCACCGTGGAATTTTTACAACACAATAATCAATTGCGGGTTCAAAGGAGGCGTAGGTTTCACGGGTTATATCATTTTTGATCTCATCAAGGGTATAACCAACTGCCAGTTTTGCGGCAATTTTTGCAATGGGAAACCCTGTTGCTTTTGATGCAAGGGCAGAACTTCTGGAAACACGGGGGTTCATCTCAATGACCATCAGTTCACCATCAGCAGGATTTACTGCAAACTGCACATTTGATCCGCCAGTCTCAACACCGATCTCACGAATGATAGCAATGGATGCATCCCGCATGTCCTGATACTCTCGATCAGTCAAAGTCTGAGCAGGAGCAACGGTCATGGAATCACCAGTATGAACCCCCATGGCATCAATATTTTCGATGGAACAGATAATGACCACGTTATCCTTGGAATCACGCATCAGCTCAAGCTCATACTCCTTCCACCCAAGAAGACTCCGTTCAAGCATGATTTCAGTGGTCATGGAAAGATCAAGCCCCGAAGTCGAGAGTTCTTCCAACTCCTGACGATTGTATGCTACTCCGCCACCGGTGCCGCCTAAGGTAAAACTGGGACGCACAATGATGGGAAAACCGATATTATCCCCAGCCACCATTGCATCTTCAAGGCTATGTACGATGAAAGATTTCGGGACATTGAGACCGATATTTTCCATGGCCTCCTTGAACTCTTCCCTTCCTTCAGCCTTTTTAATGACATCAATATTGGCTGCAAGCATCTCAACATTGTACTTTTCAAGGGCACCGGTCTCAGCAACCTTAATGGCAGTATTCAGGGCAGTCTGTCCACCAAGGGTGGGAAGCAATGCATCTGGACGTTCCTTCTCTATGACTTTAATCACCATTTCGGGGGTGATGGGCTCAATGTAGGTAAAATTAGCAAGCCCTGGATCCGTCATGATGGTTGCCGGGTTAGAGTTGATGAGCACAACTTCGTAACCCTCCTCTTTCAATGCCTTCACTGCCTGGGCACCTGAGTAATCAAACTCACAGGCCTGACTGATGATAATGGGACCGGAACCTATGATAAGAATCTTTTTTATGTCTGTTCGTTTTGGCATGAGAGTTTTTATACGTTGATTTCTGTTACAGCTTCTTTGTGCATCATTTCAATAAATCTGTCAAAAAGATACATGGCATCGTGGGGCCCCGGGGCATGCTCAGGATGGTACTGCACTGAAAATGCGGGGTATTTTTTGTGACGCATTCCTTCAACAGATCCGTCATTTAAATTCACATGGGTGAGTTCAACATCCTTGTTACTCAGGCTGTCCATATCCACACAAAAACCATGATTTTGAGAGGTAATTTCAACCTTCCCGGTGCTAAGATCCCTTACCGGTTGATTTCCACCACGATGCCCAAATTTCAATTTAAAAGTCTTTCCGCCATAAGCCAGAGCAAGGATCTGGTGTCCGAGACAGATACCGAACATGGGCTTCTTTCCCAGGAGCGCCCGAATCGTCCCTACCACCCCCGGCACCCCTTCTGGATCACCCGGGCCATTGGAGAGAAAGATGCCGTCCGGGTCCATGGCAAGTAGAGTTTCCGCATCAGTTGAAGCGGGAACGACCTGCACCTGACAGCCTTTTTCTGTGAATATCCTGGCCTGGTTATATTTCAGTCCAAAGTCAAAGGCTACTACCCTCAAGGGATTTTCCATTCCTGCCTGGACTGTTGTGAAGTCTGCCCCGGGCACCACACGATTATCGGCCCAACCATAAGGTTCTTTACACGTGACCTTACTCACCATGTCCTGCCCAACAAGCCCCGCCCAGGCACGGGCACGGGAGACTAGGGATTCCGGGTCAAGGTCTTTGGTGGAGACGCTCCCCTTCATTGCCCCTTTGGTACGAATATGACGAACCAGGGCGCGGGTATCAAAGCCTTCCACACCAAGTACGCCGTAATCTTTTAAACACTCTGCAAGGGGCTGTTCGGATCTGAAGTTGGACGGAAAACCGATATATTCCTTGATGAGAAATGCCTTGGGATGGACAGATGCGGATTCCATATCAGCGCCATTGACACCATAATTCCCAATAATGGGATAGGTCATGGTCACAATCTGACCAGTATAAGAGGGGTCTGTCAGAATCTCCTGATAACCACTCATGGAGGTATTAAAAACAATCTCTCCAATGGCCTCTCCAGATCCGGTGAAGGAACGTCCCTCAAACAGGGTACCATCTTCCAGGGCAATCAATGCTTTCATATATTTCCCTTATCTTTCGCTTCCTGAGTAGCAGCTCCGCAGCAGAGCTTTATTTTCTCAGTATCAATTAATCATACAAAACAAACCATCCGCCATCCCCTTCTCAAGGGATCCGTCATCACATCTGCAAAGTTGATAAAACTCCGGGTCTACCCGGGGGGCCCCGGAATTCGTCAATCGCAGCGAGACACCAAAAGTACTTTTCCCAGCGAGAGCGGAGACAGTGATGGCTTTCTCTGTTTATCTCTTTGAGATATCAAACGTAACGAACTTTGACTGGAAAACATGAAGAAAGGGCGCGCACCCGATATCATGATCAGAAGACAACCCTTCCCGCAAACAATTCAAAGGAACAACTCCTCCCCACGAGTAAACAGCATAGACAAAATTATATTATTAAACCCAAGATATGGAAATGAGTCAACAGGAATCAAACATGATATGACAAAATCCGATTTGTTCGCCCTTTTATTCCTGTTTTCCCTTTTTTTCTTCCTTCTGATTGAGTAAGACTAGGCAATAATTTTTTTTTAACACCCCTCTTTTCGGAAGGAACAGTCATGCATAAAATAGGAAGTTTATTGATTGTATCATTTTTTCTTTTACTTATTTCATTTGGAGACACTGTAATGGCAGAAAGCAAACTGGCAGATGGCCTGTACGCCAAATTTATCACTGATAAAGGCGACATCATCTGTAAACTTGAATACCAGAAAACCCCGATTACCGTAGCCAACTTTGTTGGCCTTGCAGAAGGCACCAAACAGCTGGGCGGTGGAGCCGGTACAGAAGGCACTCCCTTTTATAATGGGCTCACCTTTCACCGTGTCATTGACAATTTCATGATTCAGGGTGGTTGTCCCCTGGGCACTGGAACAGGGGGGCCTGGATACACCTTCCCCGACGAGATTGACCCCAGCCTGCGACACAGTGGCCCCGGCACTCTCTCCATGGCAAATGCAGGACCGAACACAAATGGCAGTCAGTTTTTTATCACCCATGTTGCAACCCCCCATCTTGACGGCAAACATACTGTCTTTGGCCATGTTGTCTCAGGCCAGGATGTGGTTGATGCCATTGCAAAAGGTGATACACTCAAAAAAGTTGAGATAATCCGTGTAGGTGATGATGCAAAAGCTTTCAAGAGCGACCAGGCCGCATTTGACAAGCTGCTGTCCAGCCAGGAAGAACGTGCCAGAGAAAAAGAGCTCGCAGCCATGGAAGAGGCCATGGAACAGATTAAAGGTCAGTGGCCTGATGCCATCACCACAGATTCTGGTCTCAAGTATGTTGTTGTTGCAGAAGGAACTGGTGATACTCCAGCACCTGGAACCATGGTAAAAGTTCATTACACCGGAAAATTACTTGATGGAACAAAATTTGACTCATCTGTAGATCGCGGCCAGCCCATCGACTTCCCTGTTGGAGAGGGACGAGTCATTAAGGGATGGGACGAGGCACTGCTCTCCATGAAAAAGGGTGAGAAACGGGTCCTTATCATTCCAGCAAACCTTGGGTATGGGCCTTCAGGACGCGGACCCATTCCACCCAATGCGACCATGGTCTTTGACGTGGAGTTGATCGACTTCTAAGTTTAGCATCACCCCAGGACTTCCAATAGCACAAAAAAATGTCTGGTCGGGATCTCTGGTCAGGCATTTTTATACTACTGCATCAAAATCAGATCCCGGATACAGGATGGACGTATTGTAAATAAATAGCCTGCAGGGTCCCATCCTTTTTCATCTCCTCAATGGCATCATTTATGTCATCTTTGTAATCCATCAAAGCGGATGAACGGCCTATAGCTATCCGCAGGGAAGCAATCCTTAAAGGTTTAGCTTAGCTGCCGTGGCAAACTCACCTCCAAACTCCTCATTGCCAGCTATTATGTCAGCTGCCACCACATCAAGTACGGGGCTGATATCTATACGACCTGCCTTCAATTTCTGAAAATTGATTTCAATGGAATTCACCACCTCTACCGTGATGTCATGACACAAGATTGCATCCTGAAAGGCCTGGGAATATTCTGCACCATCCACAACGCCGATGACCACCTCCTTTAAATCCGAAAAATCATCCCAGAAAAAAAGAGGCCCCCTTCCTGTAAAAAAATTATATCTTATTAACAAAAAAGGGTTTCGCAAAGTACGCAAACTTCTCGCGCTCAGCCGTTTTCACAGTGAGCATTAAGGCGTCAGCCTTCTGAGTCTGCACCATATAAACGCAACGTTTCCAGGGACATAACTCCATCCGAAAAGGCAGATCAACCCGCCGAAAAAGCTCTGTCAGGACTTCAACTATAAGCCCCTTTTCCACAATAGAACCACTCTCCCCCACAGTGTAGGGCGGCCAGGGATCCTTAACCAGCAAAAAGGGTTTCAGAGGCTGTTCTCCCGCCAAAACAGGCGATGCAAGAAGAACAAAGGCAGGGCACAGCAATAACAACCTGACCATAGTCTCAAAAGTATTCAAAATCACCCCTCTCTGCAAAAAAATACTCTCTGACACTCACAACCCGACAACAGAAATCAATATTTCAAACCCACCCGTTCACGAACAAGATCGATGGTGACCGTAGCCTTTTCACGAGCCTGTTCAGCGCCTTTTTTCAAAATACCCCTCAACATATCCGGATCCGAAAGATATTCAGCCTTTTTCCGACGCGCATCAGCATAGTAGTCACTGATTAGATCCAGAAGTTCAAGCTTGATATATCCATACGCCGCACCACCATTTACATAGAGTTCACGAACCTCCCGCACCCTTTGGGCACTTGCAAAAAGTTTAAACACTGCAAAGAGGTTGCACTGGTCAGGATCCTTCGGGTCTTCCACAGGTGTGGCATCTGTGGCAATGGCCATCACCTTTTTCTTCAGTGGCTTGCCCTCAAGAAAAATAGGGATGGTATTTCCGTAGGACTTTGACATTTTCTGACCATCAAGACCGGGAACCGTAGCTGTTTTCTCACTGATAGCCGGTTCCGGCACCACAAAGGTTTCTCCAAAGATGTTATTGAACTTCTGTGCAATATCGCGTGCAACCTCAAGATGCTGTTTCTGATCTTTTCCCACAGGCACCCGATCTGCCTGATAAAGGAGAATGTCAGCTGCCATGAGCACCGGATAGGAAAAGAGACCGTGACTTGCATCAATTCCTTTGGCAACCTTGTCTTTATAAGAATGACAGCGTTCCATCAACCCCATCGGAGTCAGCGTTGAAAGTATCCAGGTCAGCTCACAAACCTCGGGCACATCAGACTGCACCCAGAAGGTGCACTTGTCCGGGTCAAGGCCTAGTGCCAGAAAGTCAGCAGCAGCCTCAAGAGTTCCAGTGGCAAGTTTTTCCCTGTCGTGAACAGAGGTAAGGGCGTGAAGGTCAACGATAAAGACGTAAAGATCAGATTTTTCCATATTGGAAATCACGGTCTTCATCATTCCAAAATAATTACCGATATGCAGCTGCCCCGAGGGCTGAATGCCTGATAGGATTTTCATAATATATTGCTCTATTTTTTTTAAGAATGAAGGACTTTAATTTGAAAAGATGGTGCATATTACCCCAGATAATAAAAAAAACGAAAAAAAAGGGAACCCGAAACACATCGGATTCCCCTTTTTTTTTACCTGCTGCAACAACCTAACTACATACTGTCGAGATTATTTTTTGTCATCTTTGACTTCTTCAAAGTCGGCATCAACGACATCATCATCCTGCTGTGCTGCTCCAGCATCAGCGCCGGCAGCCCCTGCAGTCGCATCAGGATTCTCTTTAGACGCCTGGGCATACATAAGTTCTGCCAATTTATGAGATGCCTTGGTGAGCTCTTCAATGGCTGCATTGATTGCACCTGTATCTTCACCCTCAACCGCCTTCTTCACATTTTCAATCTCTTTTTCAACATTGGCCTTGGTCTCAGCATCAACCTTATCACCAAGATCTTTCAGAGATTTTTCAGAGGCATGTATCAAGCCATCTGCATTGTTGCGGGCATCAACAAGCTCTTTACGCTTTTTATCCTCTTCGGCATGCTCCTCGGCATCACGTTTCATCTTCTCTATCTCTTCCTCAGACAGCCCGGAAGAAGCGGTGATGCGGATGGATTGCTCCTTGTTCGTTCCAAGATCCTTAGCCGACACATTCAGGATACCGTTGGCATCAAGATCAAAAGAAACCTCAATCTGAGGCACACCGCGGGGTGAAGGTGGAATATCTGTCAGCTCAAAACGACCAATGGTCTTATTATCCTGAGCCATCTCACGCTCACCCTGAAGGACGTGGATGGAAACCGCCGGCTGATTATCCGCAGCTGTTGAGAACACCTGACTCTTTTTCGTTGGAACCGTAGTATTTTTCTCAATCAGTTTTGTGGTGACGCCACCAAGTGTCTCAATACCAAGAGACAACGGAGTAACATCAAGGAGCAGTACATCCTTCACATCACCCTGCAGTACCCCACCCTGGATGGCAGCACCAATAGCCACGACTTCGTCAGGATTTACCCCCTTATGAGGATCTTTTCCAAAAATCTCCTTTACCTTCTCCTGAACCTTGGGCATACGACTCATGCCACCAACGAGAATTACTTCGTCGATGTCCGAGGCAGAAAGTCCAGCATCTTTCAAAGCAGTCTCACAGGGCCCCACTGTACGCTCAACCAGGTCTTCCACCAGTGCTTCATACTTGGCACGACTCAACTTGATATTCAGATGTTTGGGACCCGATGCGTCTGCTGTAATAAATGGCAGATTAATCTCAGTCTCACTGGTGGTGGAAAGCTCCATTTTGGCCTTTTCCCCCTCTTCCTTAAGACGTTGCAGAGCCATCTTGTCACTGCGAAGGTCAATCCCCTGCTCCCGTTTGAATTCATCGGCCAGCCAGTTCACGATCCGCATATCAAAATCTTCACCACCAAGAAAAGTATCACCGTTGGTGGATTTTACCTCAAAGACACCATCACCAATTTCAAGAATGGACACATCAAACGTTCCACCACCAAGATCAAAAACGGCTATTTTCTCTTCACCTTTTTTATCAAGTCCGTAGGCCAGAGATGCAGCGGTTGGCTCGTTAATAATACGCTGTACATTCAACCCTGCAATCTTGCCCGCATCTTTGGTAGCCTGACGTTGAGCATCGTTAAAATAGGCAGGCACGGTAACAACTGCGTCGGTCACTTCCTCACCAAGATATTCTTCAGCAGTCTGTTTCATCTTACCAAGGATCATGGCGGAAACCTCAGCCGGGGTGTAAGTCTTACCTTCCACCTCAATGACTGCGCTTCCTTCCTTTCCCTCAATAATCTTAAAAGGACTGATCTTTATCGATTTCTGGACCTCACCATCTTTAAAATTACGACCAATCAGCCGTTTAATGGCATACAGAGTACGCTCCGGATTGGTCACCGCCTGACGTTTGGCAACCTGTCCAACCAGTCGCTCGTCATTATCTGCAAAAGCCACAATGGATGGAGTAGTACGATTACCCTCCACATTTGCAATAACGGTGGGATCGCCACCTTCCATTACAGCCACACATGAATTTGTAGTTCCTAAATCAATTCCTATTATCTTTCCCATGACATTCTCTCCTTATATCGAATCGTGAGATCGCCTGCATTTCAGTCAGACAACATCTTTACTTTTCCTGTTTTTTTTAATATGTGAAAAACTACCTTTTGTTCGTAATAACACTTGCTACAGTGCTCATCATCCTGCTTTTGTCAAGTCACTGATTCAAGCATCAGCCATTATTTTTCTGTTTGCCGCAAAAAAACAATTCCCATCTGCCCAAGTAGCCTCAAAATCCTTCTGCATCGCTCCCACCCCAGTCTCACCTGATAAATAATTACTTTTCATCACCTGCAGATACGATCACTTTCGCTGCACGGAGGAGACGGTCTTTGTATTGGTAGCCTTTTTCAAATTCGTTCAGGACGTGATTGGCGGGGACCGTCTCGCTTGGCTCCATGGTCAATGCCTCATGACTTTCCGGATCAAAGGGCTCCCCGACACTCTCAATGGGTGTCACCTCAAATTTTTCAAGTGCGGCAACGAGGCTTTTCAGCGTCAGCTTCACACCTTCAAGAAGTGCTTCCAGGGCCTGCCTGGGATCAACATCTTTGGTTTCCCCCTGGGCAATAGCACGTTCCAGATTATCCACTGTGGCCAGTATTTCACGAAAGATGTGTTCACCGGCATATTTCATAGCCGTGTTCTTTTCACGCATCATCCGTTTTTTGTAATTTTCAAACTCAGCGGCTATGCGCAGTACCTGATCCTTCTGCTCTGCCGCGTCAGCCAGTGCATCTGCCAGCTGTTTCTCAAGGCTATCCTCCGTTGCAACTTCCTCAACTTCAGAAAGCTCCTCCTCAGTTACCTCAACGTCTTCCAGAACCTTTTCCTGGTTTTTTTTCTCGCTCACCCAATTCCTCCATATATAGACTTAAGCAGAAGTCCAGCTAAAAACTACCAACTGCTTTTCAAGCAAATTAAACTTCCGTCCTCCCTGTGACGCCATCAACAATAAGTAGCCCTATTTTCGTTGTCAAGTGGCCGCATGGCGTCTTTTTGCCTTTCATCTTATAAAAAAACACAATATAGTAGCCGGTATTATTTCCCATTTTTCTTGTACGGAGAAACTACCCAATGGATTTTGAACCAAAATGGATTGCCTGGGAAATCACCAGGCGCTGTAACCTGAAGTGTGTCCACTACAGATCCTCATCAGAACTTGCCATAGAAGGCCACCCGGATTTTTCTCTTGAGGAGGCCAAGCGGGTTCTCGATGACATTGCCTCATACGCCTCTCCGGTAATAGTCCTTTCAGGCGGTGAACCGCTGTTGCGTAATGATGTTTTTGATATCGCCAGCTACGGTGACTCCAAAGGATTGCGGATGTGCCTTGCAACCAACGGCACTCTGGTCACCGCTGATATCTGTAAAAAGATAAAGAATGCCGGAATCAAAATGGTATCACTGAGTCTTGATGGAGCCAGGGCAGAGACTCACGATAACTTTCGCAATCAGGTGGGTGCATTTGATGGTACCATGAATGCCATCAGACTCTTTAAAGAACATGGTATCCCCTTTCTTATAAACTCTTCTTTTACAATACGTAACAGAGAGGAAATTCCGGAAATATATAAACTGGTCAAGGGCCTTGGAGCCACAGCCTGGTATATGTTCATGATTGTGCCCACTGGACGTGGCGAGGACATCATGGAAGAGCTGATCCCCATTGACCTCTATGATGAAATTCTGGAATGGCACTACGAGATAGAGAAGAATGATGACGAACTTCTTACCCGCCCCACCTGTGCCCCACACTATTACCGAATAGTGCGGCAGAAGGCAAAGGAAGCAAACAGCTCCTTTAAACGCAGGAACCTGCAGTTCTCCACAGGCGGCTCCAAGGGATGCCTCGCTGGCCAGCTCATCTGTCTTATTGATGTGGATCTGGACGTCTTACCCTGCAGCTATTTCCCAAAATCAGCAGGCAACCTCCACAAACAGTCTTTTAAGGAAGTGTGGGAAGACTCCAGGCTTTTTTCCGACATGCGGGACTTCAAGGGATACAAGGATAACTGCGGATCCTGCGAATATGTAAATGTCTGCGGTGGCTGCCGTGCCAGAGCCTACGCCATGACCGGCGACTACCTGGCTCAAGAACCATTTTGTAATTACATACCGCGTAGTATCCAGAAAAAAACGACAAACAAACCATGACAAACTCGTAAAAACCTGAAATTGTAGATGGCTAAGTAAAAAAACTTCACAACAAGATAAACAACTCAGACAAGGAGAAATGGCCCCGGGCATACAGAATTCCTAGTAGAACCACTGCCCACCGGATCATTTTATTGAATTTATGAATGATACCTTTTTAAAGGCCTGCCGAGGCGAAAAGACAGACTACACCCCCATCTGGATCATGCGTCAGGCCGGTCGCTATCTGCCGGAATATCAGAAGGTACGCGGCAGCGTTACTTTTCTCGAGTTATGTAAAACTCCGGAACTCTGCGTGAAAGTCACCCTGCAGCCCATCGATATACTGAAGGTGGATGCAGCCATCCTCTTTTCAGACATTCTTATTCCTCTGGAGGCCATGGGTACTCCATTGGAGTTTCATGAAGGACGCGGCCCGGTGTTCCCGGAACCCATCAAAAACCAAGCCAGTCTCGACAAACTGATCATCCCCGATCCGGAAGAACACACCGGGTTCGTCATGGATACCATCAAGTTGTTACGTAAAGAGCTCAAGGTACCGCTCATCGGATTTGCAGGTGCCCCATTCACATGCGCCACCTATCTTATTGAGGGCGGATCCTCTAAGGTATTCTGGGAAACCAAAAAGATGATGTACACCGCTCCAGATCTCTTCCACAATATGATGCGCAAGATCACAGACACCACTACTCTTTATCTTAAAGCCCAGGCAAAAGCAGGCGCTCAGGCACTGCAGATATTTGACTCCTGGGCCGGAATTCTTGCTCCCCGTGATTTTGAAAGCTTTGCCCTGCCCTATGTAAAAGAGATCATCCGGGATCTCAAAGATACAGGGCTCCCCATTATCTACTTTGCCAACAATGGTGCAACTCTTCTTGAACTCTCAGAGTCATCAGGAGCAGACGTTCTCGGCCTCGACTGGCGTATTAATATTGGTGATGCAGCTAAACGGGTTGGCGATGTCGCTCTGCAGGGAAATATGGACCCCTTTTCCCTGCTGCTTCCCAAGGAAAAACTCAAAAAACGTGTTGCTGCACTACTCGATGATGCAAAGGATGTAAAAGGCCATATTTTCAATCTTGGCCACGGGATCCACCAGTTTACGCCCCCCGAACAGGCAATTGCTGCTGTGGAATATGTGCATGAGCTGAGTGGGAAATAACAACAGGCATCGTGTCTATTCCATCTTCACACACCTGCTACTCGCTCATGGACGAGTATGATATGCTTGACAACATCCGGGCTCACTCCATCATGGTGGCCCGGGTGTCTCAGGTTCTTCTTCTTGAACTTGCCGCTTCAAATCCCCCTCCCCGGGTTCCCTCAAAAAAACTCGTCCTTGCAGGAGCCTTGCTCCATGATATTGCAAAGACACCATGCCTCAAAGAGGGTTGTGACCACGCCAGAAAAGGCAGAGACCTCTGCCTGAAACACGGTTATGACGAAGTGGCGGAAGTGGTTCGTGAGCATGTGATACTCACGGAGTATTCACCGGATCGTTACACTAGAGGGCATTTTCTCGCCAAAGAAATCGTCTACTATGCAGACAAGCGGGTACGTCATGACGAAATAGTCTCTCTCGAGCAGCGCCTTGATTATATCCTTGAGCATTATGGCAACAATGACCCCGCCCGACACGCACTCATCAGAGAAAACTTTACGAAATGCCAACGACTTGAGAGATTCCTCTTCTCGGCAATCGCCTTAACTCCAGACGCGATAGCTGCGACTGTGACCAGCACAGGACTACCCGATTTTTAGTGCCTTACTCCATAAAAACTGTGAGAGCTTTTTAAAATCAGAAGATTAGAGTTACCAACAAGGCACTTATCCAGTGACTCTAAAAAGTTTTCCGACTTGTCGAGTTAAGACATTTTATTGTACTTTACTTTTATGTGGCATATATTCTTGTCTTGTTATTAGAAAGTACCAGGCCATGATAAGATTTTTCTTCTGAATCGAGGCGCAGAAGGAATTTCAGTGCGGGCATACACCTAATATCCCCAAGACAAAGTACCCAGCTTATTTCAACGTTATTAATCCTGGGTGGAAAATTTTAAAGTAACGATGAGTCAGGAGAAAAAGGCTTTTTCTGGACAGGCACCATGATATCTGCTTTTCTTTTTCATTTGCAATGGTGTAATCTATTTTAACATGGACAGCAATCGCCTGAACTGTTCCTGAGATTCTTCATCTCCGATGCCAACTCCACTGAACTGCTTTGGTTGCTCCCGGCAGTCAAAGCAGGAAACACAGAGACCATTATGAAAAAATTAATCGCACCCAGGATTGACCGTTGTATCGGATGTCACTCCTGTTCCCTGACTTGTGCAAGGCTGGTTCACAAACAGATTTCCTGGGACACGGCCGGAATTCGAATCAAGTCCTCCGGAGGACTCACTACTGGATTCCAGGCGAATTACTGCCTTGCCTGTGACCCTGCGCCCTGTGCCGCAGCCTGTCCCACAGGCGCCTTTTCTCAGCGTAAAGGCGGTGGAGTAATTGTAAAGAAAAAACTCTGCATTCATTGTGGCGACTGCGTTACAGCCTGCCCGATTGATGCCGTTTTTCAAGATCACTACGGGCCGGTTTATGTCTGCATCCACTGTGGACGCTGCGTTGATTTCTGTCCCCACGACTGTCTTGAAATGGAAGAAGTGAAGATTCCTGCAACTACGGAGGAGATTTCATGATTCGTAATCACTTTAGAATTTTAGTGGTGAACCTGTCCTCCGGAAAAGGTCAAATTGTCCAGCTTGACGGTCGCAACAGTGAGGCTGGCGGAAGTGGCCTTGCCGCACTGCTGTTTAACAAATACGGTCTGCCGGAACATCCCTGGAATGACACCCGCCAGCCGATCATCTTTGCCATTGGCCCCCTCACCGGATATTTTCCACTGATGAGTAAGACGGTCTGTAGCTTTAAATCTCCCTACCATGACCAGTACACCGAAAGTCATGCCGGAGGACGCTCCGCACTATCTCTCTTCTTTGCCAACCTTGACGCACTGGTCATTACCGGAAAAGCCAAGCAACTCTGCTATGTGAGTGTCAGTTCCAGATCACTTGACATCAAGAATGTTTCCTTTATGAAAGGGATGACAGTGGATGAAAGCGGCAAGATTTTACGGAACATATCGAAAGGATCCGGCCATCGAACCACCCTCCGCATTGGTCCGGCCGGTGAAAATGGTTCCGCCATGGCCAACATAAATGTGGACACCTACCGGCACTTTGGTCGACTTGGAGGCGGTGCAGTACTCGGGGTCAAGAACTGCAAAGCCATTCTTATCCATGGTGATGCTATTTTCCCTGGAATTGAGAATAAAGAGTACAACAAACTCTTTGAAAAAGTGTATCAGCAGGTTACAGCCACTGATATGATGAAAAAATATCACAACCTGGGTACCCCCGCAAACCTGCAGGGACTAAACGACATTAAATCTCTGCCTTGGCGCAATCTGCAGGCCACCAGTGACCCGGCCATTGGTGCAATTAATGGAGAGCGCTTTGCCAAAGACAACCTGCTCCGCAACTCCGCCTGCTCTGGATGCCCTGTGGGGTGCATTCATGTCGGCTACGTCAGGGAAATGTTTGATGCCAACCATCGCTACATTTTCAAACAGGTTTCCTATGATTATGAGATGATTTTCTCACTGGGTACCATGCTCGGGGTAACAGAAACCCATGCTGTTCTGAGCATTCTTGATCTTATGGAAAAAACAGGATTGGACGCCATGTCAGGTGGCGTTGCTCTGGCCTGGGCCACAGAAGCCACCGAAAAAGGTTTAATCTCAGAGCAGGAAAGTAAGGTGAAACTCTCCTTTGGGGATTCTGAGGCCTACCAGTTGGCAACAAAGATGCTTGGCAATGGGGCAAACGATTTTTACCGGCTTCTTGGCCAGGGAACTCTCAGGGCAGCTGCCGAATATGGCGGTATTGACTTTGCCTGTGTACTGGGCCAGGAGATGGCTGGATACGCTACAGGTGAGGTCTTTTTCGCTGCCCAGTCACTGGGTTTCAGGCATTCCCACCTTGATACCGGAGCCTACACCTATGACCAGAAGCATTCAGATCAGGACATCGAAGGGGCTGTCGATTTCCTGATCAGTGACGAAGCAGGGCGTGCTGTTATGACCTCCATGGTTTCCTGCCTTTTTGCCAGGGGCGTATACAAGGAGGAACTCCTGGCGGACTGTTTACATTCCATAGGATATCCAGAACTGGCTGCAGGTCTGGATCCCCTTGGCAAACACATCCAGAAGCTTCGCTGGCAGACTCGGATTGCAACCGGATTCACCCCGGAGGGTACCACCATCCCAAAACGCTTCTTTAAGGTCAAGACCTGGAAGGGGGCCATAGATTCGGAGTATCTCAACAGTTGAAAAAGTGAATACGGCAAGGCCATTATGAATCTTTCAGGAGCATAAACTTTAAACGTGCACCCTCCAGTGGGGCGTTATTCTTTATTAGAGTACGATATACTGAATTCTGAGCTGGCAGACAGCATCAGCATTACGCGCAGTGTGATAGTTTCCAGGAAAAAAATGTATTTACCATTTAATATCGATATGTTGTGGCATATTCATTAGAGCCAGAATTCGTATTTTGAATGGATATACATTTTTTCGTTTTCTTTGCCCTGCAGGATTTAGGCTTAATTTTATTCAGCGACCAGGTAAGGAGATATTTCGTGCATACAACAGTTCAAAAAGTCACAGAACGAATCATTGAGCGAAGTAAATCGCACCGTCAACGCTACCTGCAACGGATGGAAGAGGCCAAGGGTGATGGGGTTTTTCGTAACAAACTCCCCTGTTCCAACCTGGCTCACGATCTTGCAGGCTGTGTTGGTAGCTGTCGCAGCTCACTTCTAAATGACACAACTCCCAATATTGGCATCATATCAGCATACAATGATATGGTTTCAGCACACCAGCCTTACGGTGCGTACCCTGCTGTCATTAAAGCGTCTGTTACAAAAGCTGGTGGTAATGCTCAGTTTGCCGGTGGTGTCCCTGCCATGTGTGACGGGGTCACCCAGGGGGAACCCGGAATGGACATGAGCCTGATGAGTCGTGATGTGATTGCCATGTCCACGGTTATCGGACTTTCCCATAATGTCTTTGACGGTGCCATCCTGCTCGGCGTATGTGACAAAATTTTACCGGGTTTACTGATGGGTGGCCTGCAGTTTGGCCATCTCCCCATGATTCTCATTCCTGCAGGACCCATGACTTCCGGCATTAGCAATAAAGATAAAAATACGGTTCGGGAAGCTTTTGCCAAAGGTGAGATCGGACAGGACCAGCTCCTCTCCTCAGAGCTCAAAGCCTACCACAGTCCGGGAACCTGTACCTTTTACGGTACGGCTAACTCCAATCAGCTTATGGCGGAAATGTTGGGCATACACCTACCGGGCAGCTCATTTGTCAACGCCGGGACCAGATTGCGTGACGCACTCACACGATCCGCTGCCGCACAAGTCACGTCACTGACTCATCTTGGTACGAACTACACCCCCCTGGCCAAGGTTATCAGCGAAAAATCAATCGTCAACGCCATTGTCGGTCTTATGGCCACAGGCGGATCGACCAATGAGACCATGCACCTTGTGGCCATTGCCCGTGCTGCCGGAATACGCATTGACTGGAATGATTTTGCAGAGATATCAGACATCACCCCACTTCTTGTGCGTATTTACCCAAACGGTTCAAGCGATATTAATTCTTTCCAGAAAGCCGGGGGAATGGCTTTACTCATTAAAGAGTTACTGGATAGCGGATTTATCCATGAGGATGTGCAAACTGTAGCGGGAGATGGTTTTG
This sequence comes from Deltaproteobacteria bacterium, assembly GCA_024280265.1. Lineage (GTDB taxonomy): Bacteria > Desulfobacterota > Desulfobulbia > Desulfobulbales > Desulfocapsaceae > Desulfocapsa. Next base: position 17,688 of record JAJRQL010000217.1, on the reverse strand, counting down.
CAAGGTACACCGAGGAACCGATACTTAAAGATGATAAGGTGGCTTGGAAGAAAGGCCCGGCCAAAACAGGAGATGCAACAATCATCTCAACGGTTGCCGAACCCTTTGAGACAATGGGCGGCATCAAGATATTGTCGGGAAATCTTGGTCGGGCAATCATGAAAATTTCTGCCCTTGCCGATGGAGAGAAAACCTTTGTTGAAGCACCTGCCATGGTTTTCAACAGCCAACAAGAGCTCGAAGATGCCTTCAAAGCGGACAAACTCAATCAGGACATGATCGCAGTTGTCCGTTTCCAGGGTCCGCGTGGCAACGGCATGCCTGAGTTACACAAGCTAATTACTTATCTTTCCATCACCATGGATCGGGGTCATACTGTAGGCCTTGTCACAGACGGCAGACTCTCAGGTGCTTCCGGCAAAGTGCCCTTTGCCATTCACTGTACTCCTGAGGCTGTGACCGGAGGCTTACTGGCCAAGGTGCAGGACGGAGACTTAATCCTTATGGATGCCCACAACAGCATCTTGGAACTGAAAGTGGATAGGCTGGAACTTGAGCAACGCAGCCCCTGTAAATACGACCTTGATTCCAGCCGTTACGGACTGGGTAGACAGATTTTTGCCCCTTTGCGCAAAGATCTGCTGGGCGCCGAAGAAGGGGCAAGCTCAATCTTCACCTATATTGATGAAACCTGACTCGTGTCTGTCCAGGAATGAGGTTTTTTCCTCTAAATCGAGGCGCAGAAGAAATTTTACCGCATGCATATGTTTGATATTCCGAGGATGAATCCCAGGACATAACACAGAGATCGGGAAAAAAGACAATTTTGCAAGATTACCCGCAGTTTTTATGGAGCAAGGCACTACCCTTCAATCCCGGAGATAGTATCATGTCAAAGAGACCAAACTGGAAACTGAGCGCCCTGAATGTCCTGCACACCAGCCCCGTTGTTCCAGTGATTGTCATTCATGATATTGACCATGCAGTTCCCCTTGCCAAAGCACTTGTCAGCGGCGGGGTGAACGTATTGGAAGTGACTCTTCGCAGCCCGGTGGCTATTGAGGCTATTCGAAGAATTGCAGAAGAAGTTCAAGATGCTGTTGTCGGTGCCGGAACCGTGGCCACAGAAGCTGACTTGAATGCAGTAACAGAAGCCGGAGGTGTTTTTGCCATCAGCCCTGGACTGACCCCAACCCTGATTGAGGCTGCAATCAAAGGACCAATAGCACTTATCCCTGGAATTTCAACAGCTTCAGAGCTGATGCTGGGTATGGAGTATGGCTTGCGGGAATTTAAATTTTTCCCAGCAGAAGCAGCCGGTGGAATCAGAATGCTTCAATCCATTGCCGGCCCTTTTCCACAGGCAACCTTCTGCCCCACTGGTGGAATCTCCCCTGACAATTACAAGGACTATCTGCGGCTGGAAAATGTTGCCTGTGTCGGCGGTTCATGGCTTGCGCCAACGGAGGCCCTTGAGCTTGGTGATTACCGGAGAATTACCAGGCTTGCCCAAGCAGCCATCGCATAACAGAAGATATCGTAGCCCGTTTTTTCATCCATAAACCGGACCCACTAGTCAAGGAGATATCATGAGCACAAAATCAAACAGCACACAAAAAGAGCACATAGCAAAACTCAAAAGAGCCTTCGCTTACAATATCTTCTACAAACAGGGAACTACCACCCGGACAGCCAGCCTGAATGATTGCTTCCTTGCTGTATCTCACACCCTCCGGGATCGCATGCAGCATCTCTTTGTGAATTCGGTGGAGGCACTGCTTGATAAGGACTCAAAGATTGTATGCTACCTGTCAGCAGAATTTCTTATGGGCCCGCATCTCCACAACAACCTGGTTAACCTTGGTCTCTATGATGATTTTGCTCAAGCTGCTGCAGAAAGTGGTCTGGATTTGCAGGAGCTCATTGACCACGAGGAGGAACCGGGACTTGGCAATGGCGGCCTGGGAAGACTTGCCGCCTGTTACCTGGATTCGCTTGCCTCCCTGCAGATTCCTGCTATTGGGTATGGTATTCGCTACGAGTACGGCATGTTTGATCAGGAGATCGTGGGCGGCTGGCAGAAAGAACTCAGCGATCGCTGGCTGCATCCCGGCAACCCCTGGGAAATTAAAAAATCAGATTTGTCCTGTGATGTGGGATTTGGGGGCTACGCAGAAATATACCATGGCGAAAGAGGTAATCGCCGCTCACGTTGGGTTCCCGGCAGGGTGGTTACAGGCATCCCCTATGACACACCGATTCCGGGATTTAAAGTCAACAATGTCAACCTGCTCCGGCTGTGGAGTGCTGAGTCCCACTGTTCCTTTGATTTTGCAGACTTTAATACCGGTGATTATTACGGCGCCGTGGAAGATAAAATCAACGCTGAGACCATCACAAAAGTTCTTTATCCCAATGATGAGCAGTTTAAGGGAAAACAGCTGCGTCTGGAACAGCAATTTTTTTTCGTCTCCTGCTCTCTCCAGGATATGATCCGTATTCACCTGTTCTCCCACGACAACCTTGACAACTTCTTCGATTGTTTTCAAGGCCAACTCAACGACACGCACCCGTCAGTTGCCATACCCGAGCTGATGCGTATCCTGATGGATGTCCACTTCTACGACTGGGACAGCGCCTGGGAGATAACTACAAAAACCCTGTGCTACACCAATCACACTCTACTGCCCGAGGCCATGGAAAAGTGGCAGATCGATCTCTTTGGCAGCCTCCTGCCCAGACACCTGGAAATAATCTTTGAAATCAACAGCCGATTTATGGACGAGGTCCGTTTGAAATATCCAGGTGACAATCAACGATTGAGCCGCATGTCCATTATTGATGAATCAGGCCCCCGCTACATAAGAATGGCGAACATGGCCTGTATCGGCTCCAAGGCCATTAACGGGGTGGCGGCCATGCATACCGACCTGCTGCGCAAGCATACCCTGGCAGATTTCAATGCGATGTACCCCGGGAAAATTCGTAATGTAACCAACGGGGTCACCCCGAGACGATGGATTGCGGTAAGCAATCCCAGGTTGACCTCACTGATCACTGAGGCCATTGGCGAAAAGTGGCTCCCCAACCTCGATGACCTGAAAAAACTGGAAAAAATGGCTGATGATACCGCTTTCCAGGATGCCTGGCTCAAGGTCAAGGAAGCAAACAAACAGGATGCTGCTGGTAACATAAAAAAGCACCTGGATCTGCTGGTTGACCCCAGGGCCATGTTCGATGTGCAGGTAAAACGAATTCATGAGTACAAACGGCAGCATCTTAATATCCTGCATATTATTACCCTCTATAATCGGATTAAAGCCAACCCTGATATGGAAATAACTCCTCGTCTCTTTGTGTTTGGAGGTAAGGCTGCACCCAGTTACTTTATGGCCAAGCGGATGATTAAACTAATTACTTCTGTTGCAGGCGTAGTCAATAATGATCCCGATATTGCCGGGCGTCTGAATGTCTTTTTTGTTCCCAACTATAATGTCAAAATAGGTCATTCAGTGTATCCCATGGCCGATCTGTCCGAACAGATATCCCAGGCAGGCATGGAAGCATCGGGTACTGGTAATATGAAATTTTCCATGAATGGTGCATTAACCATCGGCACTCTGGATGGTGCCAACGTGGAAATCCGGGAGGAGGTGGGTGCTGAGAATTTCTTTCTCTTTGGTTTGACCATTGAAGAAGTTATGGAGTTACAATCCAGCAAGTATAATCCCAGAGACTATTATCAGGGCGATGCTGAATTGAAAACTGCCATTGACCTGATTGCGTCCGGCCATTTTTCACACGGTGATCAGGAACTGTTCAGGCCCATTGTTGATTCACTGCTCTACGACGATCAGTACACCCTCTTTGCCGACTATAGGGCCTATGTTGACTGCCAGGATCTCGTGAGCAAGGCTTTTCAGGACACAAAAAACTGGACTCGAATGTCTATTTTGAATGCAGTCCGCATGGGTAAGTTTTCATCGGATCGTTCCATAATAGATTATTCCAGAAAAATCTGGGATGTCAAACCTTTCCCGGTGGAGCTGAAATGGCAGCGACTTCCAGAGGATGGTGTCCTCTTTGCTCCGCGAAAGGCCAAATAAGGATTCTCTGTCATAAATAATGACAAAAATGGCATGTGTGAGGTTACCTCTTTTTTGAGGGCTGGGATAACTCTCCCTGCGAAGCCGGGAATCGGTGACACTAGTGACTCTGATGACTTGCGACGACCGGAATTGGGAACAATAAAATCATGACAGATCGAGACTGAAAGCAGATGACAACACAAAGAACCAGCGGTATTTTATTGCACCCCACTTCCCTGCCGTCAGAGTGGGGAATCGGCGATTTTGGCTCAGGCGCCTACCGATTTATCGATTTCCTTCATAATTCCGGGCAAAGTGTCTGGCAGATGTTGCCCCTTGGACCGACAGGATATGGTGACTCCCCCTATCAGACCCTCTCTGCCTTTGCCGGTAACCCCATGCTCATCAATCCGGATCTTCTCTTTGATGAGGGATTATTAGATAACAGAGATATTGCCAAACCATCCTTTCAGGATACTCATGTGGATTTTGGGAATGTTATCCCTTTTAAAATCCAGCTTCTGCGAAAGGCCCATGCGAATTTCCTGAAAAATAGGCCACCAGTCCTTACGAAACGCTACAAACAGTTTTGTAACAGGCATAAACACTGGCTGGACGATTTCTGCCTGTTTACAGCACTGAAAGGAGCTCATCAATGGCAAGCCTGGACAAACTGGCCTCGCGAACTGGTTCAGCGGAAGCCAGAGGCACTTGCTGACTGGTCCCAGAAACTTGAAAATGAGATTGAGAGAAGTCATTTTGTGCAATTCCTGTTCTTTGATCAATGGGAGAAACTCCACAGCTATGCACACTCCAGAAAGGTCAGGATTATCGGTGATATTCCAATTTTCGTTGCCCATGATTCCAGCGATGTCTGGAGTCACCCGGAATGGTTTTATCTGGATACAAAAGGAAACCCCACTGTCGTAGCGGGTGTCCCTCCCGATTATTTCAGTGAAACAGGGCAGCGTTGGGGTAATCCTCTGTTTAACTGGAAACAGCTGAAAAAAGAAAACTATTCCTTCTGGGTCAAACGCTTTGAACTGCTTGCCCATATGTTTGACCTGATCCGCATAGACCACTTTAGAGGTTTTGCCAGCTACTGGGAGATCCCCGGTGATGAAGAGACAGCCATCAACGGTACCTGGAAAAAAGGCCCGGGTATCGATCTCTTTAAGACCATAGAGCGGGCAATAGGCAGTGATATACCGATTATTGCCGAAGATCTTGGTGTCATCACCCCTGATGTCACCAAACTGCTGGATGAACTTGGGTTCCCCGGTATGGCGATCCTCCAGTTTGGTTTTGAGGCAGTTCAGAACGGGTTGAACAATTCTTCTTTTCTGCCTCAGAATCATTGCAACAATCAGGTTGTCTACACTGGCACCCACGACAACGATACAATCAGAGGATGGTGGGATAAACAGCCGGAAGAGGTAAAGGATTTCACCCGACGCTACCTCAACACAGACGGAGTTATGATTCACAGAGATATGATTCGCACGGCCCTTGCATCTGTTGCGCACCTTGCTATTTTTCCACTGCAGGATCTGTTTGGTCAGGGCAATGAAGGGCGGATGAACCAGCCGGGCAGGCCCGACGGCAACTGGCAGTACCGATTTTCGGAGAAGGAGCTTTCCCCTGCCCTTAAAGAGGACCTGTTGCAAATGACACAGCTCTATGGCCGGACAGGTGCTGAAGATGAGAGTGACACCACCGAAAACAATAATGACACGGAAGTATGAAAAAGTTATTCATAGACATCGGCGGTACTCAGCTTCGCAGCGAACTGCATGACGGCAAATCGGTCCGGGAAGATACTCGAAGCTCCAGAAAGTATGACCTTGTTGACTATATTGAATTACTGCTCAAGGAGCATCCCGAAATAGCATTTATCGGGATTTCCTATGCGGGTCAGGTTCACAATGGGGTCATATTATCAGCCCCCAACATCAAGGTCAGTACGAAGAGTATTAAAAAGTATTTTGAATCCAGCCATGACCTTCATCTTGAGATAGACAATGACCTGAACTGTGCGGTTATGGCCGAAGCTGATTTCTTCAACTGCAGAAATATTGCTGCCCTCTATATCGGTACCGGTACCGGCAGTTCAGTTATTGATCATGGAAAACTTATCCGGGGGACAGAAAACCAGGCGTTTGAAATTGGCCACATCCCCCACCGACTGACACCATTTACCTGCGGCTGCGGCAAAAACAACTGCCTGGAACTCTATGCATCAGGTTCAGGGCTTGAGCGATGGATGCAACATCATCATATCGATGGCGCTCTCAGCTTTCCCCTGCTTGAACAGAGTGAAGCTGGCAGAAAGATCAAAGTCCAGTTTGAAGAAGCCTTGGTTTTTGCAGCCTCAACCCTGGTCACTCTGGCCAACCCGGAGATACTGGTGCTGGGTGGCGGTGTTGTTAAGCATAATGACTACCTGGTCACTCTTCTTAAAACCCGACTTCCCGAATTCGCATTTTCCCCATCATTGCGAAATCTTAAGATTGTACAATCAACCCTGCAGCAGCCCGGCATTGATGGTGCCAGATTACTTGAGAGCAGCCTGGCCACTTCCAGTGAGGCAAAAGACAGATAAGTTATGATATACTCGTAAAGAGATCAGCAATCAGGGTAAGCGCTCAGCACAGCAGAAAAGAAACATGGGATAAGCATAAAATGCTCCTTGAAAAAAGTATGCTTGGGGTGTAATTGAAGAGTCAGCAAACTGCTGACTATACTAACCCGACAACAATGAAAATATTAGTACTCAACTCAGGTTCTTCTTCACTCAAATTTAAGCTCTTCAGGGAGAAGGAGCTTCTTCCTTCAGCTTCCGGTCTGATAGAGCAGATTGGTGAGAAGGACAGTTCTGCCCAGCTCTCTTTTCTTGATGCTTCAGGAAATAATAAAAAAGTACAGCTCAATGAACCCATTTCAGATCACCGCAAAGCCATTAAGATTATGACTGTAATGCTGCGGGAAAGTGGTATGCTGGCAGATCTGAAGGAACTTGCAGGAATCGGACACAGGGTCGTTCACGGTGGTGAGTCTTTTCAACAACCCGTATATATAGATGAAAATGTTATTCGCGCAATTAAGAAACTGACTCCCTTAGCACCTCTCCATAATCCTGCAAACCTGACAGGGATCGAGGTTGCAACAGAACATGCTCCTCGCATTCCTCAGGTAGCAGTATTTGATACCGCCTTTCACCAATCAATACCCGCTCACGCATATCTCTATGCATTGCCCTATTACCTGTATGAAAAACAGAAGGTACGACGCTACGGGTTTCATGGAACCTCCCATGCGTATGTAGCACGACAGGCCGCACAGTATCTCGACACCCCCATTGAAAATCTACATATCATTACCCTTCATCTGGGTAACGGTGCCAGCGCAGCTGCCATTCAAGGTGGAAAATGCATAGATACCTCCATGGGCATGACCCCCCTTGAAGGACTTGTGATGGGAACTCGCAGTGGGGATATTGATCCTGCCATTCTCTTTTATCTTGCCCGTGAGAGTGGACTGGACATTGATGAACTTGACACACTACTCAATAAAAAAAGCGGCCTCAAGGGAATTTGCGGCGACAATGATATGCGCCATATTTGTGAATCTGCAGCCCGGGGCAATCAACACGCCAAGCTTGCCCTCACCATATTCTGTTATCGGCTCAAAAAGTATATCGGATCCTATATGGCTGCCCTTGGCGGGGTGGATTGTATTGTTTTCACCGGCGGTATTGGTGAAAATTCCGCCACAGTGCGCGAGGAGTGCTGTCTGGATATGGAACGGCTTGGCATCAGCCTGGATATCCGGAAAAACAGTACTCAACAAAATACTATCCATGAGATTCAGAAAAAAAACAGTCGGATAAGCATTCTGGTCATACCCACTGATGAAGAATATGAGATTGCCAGCCAAACAGTACAGGTGATCAGTGAGATATAATGGTGCCTTGCAAAACGAGTGCTTTCGTTCAGCATCACGATACGAGGGCTGCCTTGATACACAGGAGAAGACAATGAACATCCATCCCCTGGCCACCCCCCTGCTTTTCCGGCCATGTCCCTGATCACCGCAAAATGGGTTCTCCCATGAAACCCTTTCCCATTACTCCTGGTCATCGTTATCCTGCAGGTGCCACCGTCGGCCCCGATGGTACCAACTTCTGTATTTTTTCCAGGCATGCCACCGCTGTTCAACTGCTTCTCTACGAGAAGCCGGACTCCAGTACACCTTTTCAGACAATCAATCTTGATCCTGTAAAGAATCGTACCTTTTTTTTCTGGCATGTTGGTATACAGGGAACGACCGGACAGGAAAAAATGTCCTACACCTGGAAAGTTGATGGACCTGACAATGATGACCCAGGCCACCGATTCAATCCCAAGGTGGAACTACTTGATCCATGGGCAAAAGGGGTCACCGATATCCTGTGGCAGAGGAAGTTTAACCGTGACCCTGATGAGATCTCTCCCACACAATCCATGCGAGCCATGGTCCTGCCCGAAAACAGCTACAACTGGGAAGGCGACAAACCCCTGCAGCAGGCTTGTGAAAAAGACATTATCTATGAGTTGCATGTGGGAGGATTCACCCGTCATCCTTCGGCAAATGCTGCCCATCCAGGTACATTCTCAGGGATTATAGAGAAGATACCCTACCTGCAGGAGCTTGGCATAACGGCTGTAGAACTTTTACCGGTAATGGCCTTCGATGAACATGATTTGCCGGATAATGCCAGGGATCTTGGTCTGCGAAATTACTGGGGGTATGCCACTCACTCCTTTTTCAGTCCCCATCCCGGATACTGTATAGACCCACTCTCCGGCAATCACCGTGATGAGTTTCGCGATATGGTCAAAGCACTGCACCAGGCCGGGATCAGTGTTATCCTGGATGTGGCCTTTAACCATACTGCAGAAGGTGGAGTAGATGGCCCGACCATTAATTTCAAAGGAATAATGAATCGTGGCTTTTACCACTTGGAAGATCATGATGCCCGGTTGTACAAAAATTATAGTGGCTGCGGAAACACAGTAAATTGTAATCACCCACTGGTGGCACATTTTATAATTCAGGCACTTGAATACTGGGTCAGAGAGTTTCATGTGGACGGCTTTCGATTTGACCTGGCTTCTATCCTGTCCCGTGGAGAAGATGGCGCCCCCATGTACCATGCTCCCGTGGTCTGGAATATCGAATTTTCTGATATTTTATCACATACCCAACTTATAGCAGAGGCCTGGGATGCTGGCGGGCTCTACCAGGTTGGTGGATTCCCCGGATTTCGCTGGGCAGAATGGAACGGTCGCTACCGTGATCTGGTGCGACAGTATATCAAAGGTGATCCGGGTCTGGTCCCGGAGCTTGCCACCCGGCTGACCGGTTCAAGTGATCTGTATCAGCATTCCGGACGTCTCCCCACCAATTCCGTCAATTTTATCACCTGCCATGATGGATTTACCCTTTGTGATCTGGTCAGTTATAACGAGAAACATAATGAGGCCAATGGTGAAGGAAACCGTGACGGCGACAATCAGAACCATAGCAGAAATTACGGTGCAGAGGGTGTCACCGATGACCCTGCAATCAATGCCCACAGGAGAAAACAGGCCAAAAACTTCATGGCAACACTTCTTCTCAGCCAGGGAGTCCCCATGATCCTGGCAGGAGATGAAGTTCTACGGACACAACAGGGAAACAATAACTGCTACTGCCAGGACAATGTCCTGAGCTGGTTTAACTGGGACCTCCTTGAAAAGAACAGGGAAATGTTCTGCTTCACTAAAGGCATGATCAGTCTGCGGAAACGCCATCCATGCCTGATGCAGCAGCAGTTTCTCCAGGGGAAAAAACCCAACTCTGCAGCACTGGCTGATATCAGCTGGCATGGTGCAGCCCTGGATGATCCGAGGTGGGAGGATTCTGAATCCCGGGTCCTGGCATTTACCTTGGGTCGTGTGGAGCCCGACGAAGAAGATATGCATATCATGCTCAACATGTCATCTGAGGATATTTTCATGGAACTGCCGCCGATTACGCATGGAAAGTGGCACCTCGCCATTGATACCAGCCGTTCCATTTCAAAAGATATTGTTGAACCTACACGGCAACAAAGCGTCACAACATCGAAGATTCACGTATCATCTCATTCTATTATTGTCTGTGAAAGCAGATAGACAAAAAAAAGAGAATACAAACTGGCCACAGGGCTTTCCAACTAACCACGTCTTTTTCAGACGGAGATAAAATCCTGCTGATTACAAGTAATGCAATAGTGGAAACATCAACCTGATACAAGTACAGAGGAGATTAAGAGACCCATGTGAAGATTCGGCAAAGCGCAACCATCTCTCACTACCCTTTGAGCATATTGGAGAACGATTATGTCAACTATTTTCCCCTGTAGTAAGCTACTCTCCTTCAGCAGCGCATGTCTGACAGTGCTGCTGACAAGCGCCTCTGTCTCTGCAACAGAACCCACAGCAACTGATACATTCTCACAAGACCTGTAAGACGACTGGAACCAGATAACACTTAATCTGCGATATCGCTACGATCGTGTGGTTGATGACGATCTGCGGTCTGCCAACGGTGACCCTGTCCGTTTGCGTCTTGGATATCTGACGCCTGCATATGCAGGATTCCATGCCTATGCTGCAGTGTTAGGAAATACTCCGCTTTTCTTAGATGACTTCAATGACAACTCCAACGGAAAGCCGTATACACCGTCATTAACGTCTTACACTAGTAACCGATTGCTTCCATTCAGACTTTTGTGTCAGAATCGTCACCGGAACAATTTGGTATACTTGAGGCCATTATTTCTTCCCGCTCCAGCCTGAACGGCCACACCATGAAAGAACTTGGCCTGAGAAAACTCTATACCAATCAATCTATTGGAGGTGATGCAGGGAAAATCAACAGTCTATAGTGGCCCCTGCAAACAGGACAGTATGTTAAGGTGTATTTTCAATTAAAAGGAGATACCAAACGAACAGAACACCCATTGTAAGACCTGGGACGGCGAAGACACACAGTACTTCCATGTCCCCTTACGGGGCCATAAAAAGTCGTACCGCCAGCATAATGAGAAGGACCCCGAATATCTTATCCAGCACATTTGCCCTGTGACGTAGTACTCCCAATATCCGTGACTGGGAGAGAACAAGCACCACCAGCAGATACCATCCGGCATCGATAAATGCAGCAGTCAGAGCCATTAACATTTTTTCTGATAACTGGGCATCGGCTGAAACAAACTGGCTGAAGAGAGCAGCAAAAAAGAGGGCCAGCTTGGGATTAAGAAAAGCGGCAAGAAAACCGACACGAAAGCCATGCCCCTTGTGTGTAAAATCTGCCTCCGTCTGGGCCGCCTGGGCGATACCGGTGTTTCCAACGAGCGCCTTCGCCCCAAGATATACCAGAAAAAAAGCACCCAGCCACTGCACTACCTGAAACAATATTGGACTCCCGGTGATCAGGACTGCAAGCCCGGCTGCTGTCGCAAAGGCATATAAGCCGACCCCGAGTCCGTGAGCAACTGCAGTTTTCACTCCCTCAGAACGACCACCAGCCAAAGTGTTTTTTAAAACAACAGCGAGACTTGGCCCCGGCGACATGGCTCCTACGACACAGATAGATGCAAGAGAAAACCAGGCAGTAAGAGTCATGGTCTCTCGCCCTTGTCACATCCTGCAAGACAGTTCTCTCCATACATCACAGCCACACCATTGTTTTATCTCTTTCGGAGCACTTTCAGGACATCCTTGGAGGCTTGACCAGTTACTTCCAAATCATTCTGAATCTGAAATTCCCGTATTCCCTTCCTGCTATTGCTGCCAATTCTGCCATCTATCTCGCCGGAATAAAAACCTTTCTCTTTCAACAATTCCTGAACCTCAAACTTTTCCTCCACGGTAAGTGCTCCTTTTGGCCGCGGCCATGTTTGAGACATGGCGGCTCTTCCTGCTATCCTGTCTGCAAGAAGCCCGACTGCAAGTGCGTAGAAATCAGAATTATTGTAACGCTTGAGAACAAAGAAGTTATGCAGCATGAGAAACCCGGGGCCCTTGTCGCCACCCAGCATCTTCAGCTCAGCTTCCTCTTCGGGGTAATCAAAAGCGTTCTTTCCGGGTCTTACAAAACCCAGCTGCTGCCATTGAGCCAATGTTTTTTTCTGGCCTTCAAGCTGTCCACCTTTATCCGGGACAAGTACCTCATACCCCCAGGGTTTTCCAGTCTTCCATTTGTTACTTGCCAGCAGGTTTGCGGCGGTTGCCAGGGCGTCAGGTATGGAGTTCCAGATATCACGATGACCATCCCCATCCATATCGACCCCATAGGCAAGAAAACTGGTCGGAATAAATTGTGTATGGCCCATGGCACCGGCCCAGGATCCTGTGAGCTGGTCCAACTCCACATCTCCTGCCTGGACGATTTCCAGCGCAGCCAGAAGCTGTTTGCGGGCAAATTCCTGGCGCCGTTTATCGGCGTAGGCCAGAGTAGCAAGAGACCGTGGCACATAATAGAGACGTGAGGTGCGCAAAAGAGCAGCTCCATAACTGGTCTCCATGGACCAGATAGCAAGTATCACCTCCGGTGCTACACCGAATTGAGATTCGATCCGAGACAGCAGATCTCCATACACCCGGGCCATGATCCTGCCTTCATCAACACTCCTGCGATTTACCCGGGTATCAAGATAGTCCCAGATCTCTGTGGTAAACTCCGGCTGATATTGTGCGTTCTTCAACACGGTTTTATCTGGGGCTGTCACGGTGGCGAAAGCCCTGTCATAGGTCTTTTTCTGGATTCCTTTTTTTGCTGCCTCTTTATAAAAAGAGTCCAGAAACTCTTGAAAACTCTGACTGTCAACGGGAACAGCCTGAGCTACCGGTGAGAATGCAATAGAAAAAACACTGAAAAGGCACAACAACAGTACTGAAAATATATTATAATTCCTCATGGATACCTGTGTATATTATAAAGAGATGTTTTGGTATTTATTATTATAACCTTTTTACCACAGCATGCCCCCAATGACCATTTGTTTGATAATAAACGGCTTAAAATCAGCCTCTCAAAAAAAAGAACAGGGCATGCCCGACACCTGCTGGCATATATAATATCGGTAATACATGCCGGAAAGGCCTAAATATGTTATTCAAATGGATCGGCAATAGAATGAGTCATAAAACCATTATTTAACAACAGAACAATCATTTTACAAACCACTCTCCAACCCCATTACAAAGACTCTTCATCACCAGTAGACCCTTTCAAAATGGACACCACCACAACCCGCTACCAGAAATATCTGTCTCCCGTTGGAACTATTGTAATAGTCGCTAATCATCAATTCCTGAAAAAAATTGTCTTTGCTGGTAACTGGGGAAGCGTTCTCCAGAAAGCCGGGCCCCTTCCACGGGGTGACAACACCATTATCAGCCGTACCCGGACCCAGTTACAGGAATATTTCAGGGCAGAAAGAACACATTTCAACCTGCCCCTGTCCTTCCGGGGCACAGAGTTTCAGCAACTGGCATGGGAAACTCTTTTGACCATACCATACGGAAAGACACATTCGTACCAGGAACAGGCGAAACTCATGGGAAGAGTCAAGGCAGTACGGGCAGTGGGCAGTGCAAATGGAGCCAATCCACTTCCCATAGTCATTCCCTGTCACCGAGTAATCGGAAAATCCGGCAAGATCTCAGGCTTTACCGGAGGGCCTGAGATCAAAAAATTCCTGCTTCTCCTGGAAGGTCATATCATCTCACACATGAAAGTGACCCTGGCATCATCCTGACAACTACTCCTTAACCAGACAATTGAATACTTTTTACTCATGCTACCGAGTAAAATGGATACTTTCTATTCACCTTTTCTCCAAACAACCCATACTTCCCCAAAAGTACCATTCCACATATGCGTACTTTCAACAACATAGACACTTCCGTCGTTCTGGCACACCCCTTGCGTTACTTAAAATAGAATTTGAAACAACACTTTTTTCTTAGATCATGAGGACAACAAAATGAAAATTTTACGCCATGAAATTGCTGTCAGACGTGCCACAAGACATCTCCTTCAACAAACAAGCCCTGACTCAGGCAGAATTGCAAAGCTTACGGCTGAGATTTTTGAATTGCAGCGATCAATACTCACAAAATATCAGGTCAGAGGAATGATCACGGCAACATAATTTTCGTGAAAAATTTCATGTTTCTCCGTTGGCTGTAAAGCCACTTTATATATATCTTCTTTTCCCCTCCCCTGACCCCTTCCAAGATCATCTGGAAGGGGTTTTTTTGTACTGTGTGCTCAAGAGAAGAATGCCAGGCGGATACCGAGGGCGACAAAGAGTGTTCCGACCATGGTTTTCATAAGCTCTGGCAGTACGCTAAGATGCTGGAGTTTAGCACCGACAATAGAGGTAGAAAGAGCCATGAGGATATTTATCACTGTTCCATTTACAGTAAACAACACCCCGAGAAAGAAAAATATCAGACTGGGATGACTTGCCTCTGCTGAGACGAATTGCGGCAGAAGGGCCATGAAAAAGAGGGCAACCTTAGGGTTCAGGGCATTGATGAGAATTGCCTGTCTGAATATCTGTGCAGTTGCTGTCTGTTGAAGCTGCTTCTCCTGTTCGGAATTACTATTCTTCAGGGAGAGCAGGGTATGTATTCCAAGATAGATCAAATAGACTGCACCCAGGTACTTCACAATACTGAAAACCAGCGAAGAAGAAGCCAGAATCATCGAGAAGCCAAGAGACGCTGCAGCCACATGGACCATACAACCGGTGCCGATACCGAGTGCTGCAATCATCCCGGCCTTTTTCCCAAGGGCAGCACTGCGGCTGGTAATATAGAGCAGATCGGCACCTGGGGTGATGTTCAGGATCAGGCCTGCTATGATAAAAAGCCCAAGATCTGTTACTCCAGGAAAACTCATGGTAGCACCTGCAATCCCAATATTGTTGATCTGTCAGCTTTCCAGGAGAAGTTTTTCAACGGCCGGGCCCACCTCTCTCCAGTCAACACAGGGTTTATTGAACGTAGCGAGATGGATCAGGGGACAGCCAAAGGCCGCATCATCAATGTAGAGGTGAGCATAAGCCTTGGGACTGTCCGTCCAGGAGAGCTGATCGGGATTCTGATTGATACCAAAGAGCTCAATACTGTTCTCCCGTAGATAGTTCACTGCATCGCTGAGCAGGTCCTGTCCCGCACCGTTATCTGAGCGCATGGTAAAGAGGATCAGCTTTGCCCCAAGTTCCTGCCAGCGCTGCAGCCAGTCAATTGCCAGTGGCACGGGATCCCCGACATAAGGATAACGATGATCAACCACTGTTCCATCAAAGTCTATGCAGATATACATTTGCTTTCCTTTTGCAGGCTTTTTTCACCTGGGAAGGCTATTTCCATAGTTTGAAGAGCTCATTGATGCCCTTTTCAGCAAGCGCTGTCATTGCCAGAAAGGATTCAGAACTAAAAGGCTTTCCCTCTGCCGTAGATTGCATCTCTATCCAGCGCCCGTCACCACTCATCACAAAGTTGGCATCCACCTCAGCACTGGAATCTTCACTGTAATCGAGATCAAGGCAGGGTTCACCAGCAACAATCCCCACTGAAATTGCCGCCACCGGCAGGATCTCGGGCATTTCCTCAAGCGTTCCATCAGCCACCAGTTTCTCAAAGGCACACCGCAGAGCAAGGGCCCCACCAGTGATGGATGCGGTACGGGTACCGCCATCGGCGTTTAACACATCACAGTCCACCCTGAAAGTACGTTCTCCAATGGTGGAAAGATCCACCATCATCCGCAGGCTGCGGCCAATAAGGCGCTGTATCTCATGGGTCCTGCCGGAACGGCCACCAATCTCACGCCGGTATCTGGAGTCTGTGGCGCCAGGCAGCATGCCGTACTCCGCCGTAATCCAGCCTTTGCCACCGTCTTTCAAAAAAGGAGGGACTTTCTCTTCAACACTTACGGCACAGAGCACATGGGTTCCGCCCATACGGATCAGCAGCGAGGCATCCGCTCCCGGCTGAAAATCCCACTCCAGTGACAACGCTCGCAGGCTGTCATACTTCCTTCCCTCAAAACGACTCATATTTTTCTCTTATCAATGACCCTCTGGCCTTTCCCTTCAAAACGTTCAAGGGTTCGTTCTTCTACAAGTTTTACCACTACCCCGATACCAAGCTCGGAACTGAGCTGCTTTCTGATGATGTCAATCAGTTCTCGCTGCTGGCTCATCTGATCAGAAAACAGAGACTCCTTCACCTCCACCAGCACAGTAGCACGATCCTGGTGATTTTCCCTTTCCACGACAATCCGGTAGTGAGGTTCGGTTCCATCGATGTTGAAAAGTACAGATTCGATCTGGGTAGGAAAGACATTCACTCCCTTGATGATCAGCATATCATCGGTGCGACCGAGAATACGATGCATGCGCCTGAAAGTCCGCCCGCAGGGACAGGGTTCCGGAATAAAACGGGTGAGATCCCGGGTGCGGTATCGAATCATGGGGAAAGCCTCTTTGGTGAGTGTGGTGATAACCAGTTCACCTACCTCTCCGGGCTCAACAGGATCCAGTGTTTCCGGGTCAAGGATCTCTACCAGAAAATGATCTTCATTGATATGAAGACCATTACACTCAATGCACTCTCCAGCAACACCCGGCCCCATAACCTCTGACAGTCCATAATTATCTGTGGCACGAATACCAAGCTTATCGTTTATCTCCTGACGCATGGCCTCAGACCAGGGTTCAGCCCCAAAAAGACCAAATGTAAGGGACAGGCCAGCCGGATTAATCCCCATATCAAAAAGTACATCTGCAATATTGAGAGCGTATGACGGAGTGCATACCAGGGCAGTGGTCTTGAAATCCTGCATGATTTGAATCTGACGTTTGGTATTTCCGGCAGAGATGGGAATAACCGAGGCGCCTAAACGTTCTGCACCATAGTGCAGTCCAAAACCACCGGTGAAGAGTCCGTAACCAAAAGCGATCTGAATCACATCATCAGCAGTGAGACCTGCGGCGGTGAGAATACGAGCCACCAGATTGGACCAGTTTTTGATATCATTTCTGGTGTACCCAACCACCGTTGCCTGACCGGTTGTACCTGATGAGGAATGAACTCGAACCACCTCGCGTAGAGGAACAGCAAACATACCGTAGGGATAACTGTCTCGTAAATTCTGCTTGGTGGTGAAGGGAAGCTTACGGATATCATCAAGGGAATTGAAACTCTCATAATCCAGTTTCATCTCACCAAACTTCTTCCGATAAAAAGGAACATGGGCCCCCACCCGGTTGAGAGTGGACTGGAGACGTTCCAGCTGAAATTGTTCAAGCTCACCACGATCCATACATTCTTTTTCAGATTCCCAGTACATAATCAGCAATTAGGTTGAATTTTATAAATAAGGACGTATGCCCTGAAGGGTCTTTTGCCCTGACAGGTCAGAACGGGATGTCATCGAAGATACATCCATCTTGACCTATCTGTTCATTGATATCAACCTGATTTTCCTGTATCAGGTTCACATATTCAAACAC
>JAJRQL010000216.1 GCA_024280265.1 Deltaproteobacteria bacterium | reverse complement strand
TGGTGTCATTGATCTTGACCAGTGGATCAGATGCTTTATCGATTCGGGAAAGACGGATATCGAAATCAAGGAAACCGAGCTGATTCATAGAATATCTCCGTTGTATGAGTTTTTGAATACTGGAAACATACCATATCTACTTGTTTTTTCAATATTAAATGATATTTTTTGACTCAAATGTTGATTTGAATTTTTCAAGGAACCCATAACATAAAAGAAAATGATGTCAGGACAGGCTGGGAAAAATATCAGACGACCTGGCAGGAAACTCAGGAAAACAGGTGAAAAACACGGGATTTACAGATATAATGGGAGTGTCTCCCACTTTACATATCTATTTTTTTGATCAACGAATCAAAAAAAGTTTATGAATGTTAAAAAATATTGATCTGTTACTTGAAAAAAATTGAAAAACCTATTAATTTGTTTCATTCGATTCAGCTGATAGTCTTGTTGATACAGGGCTTTTGTTGGAGATTCTCCTAGAGCAGTTCTGTGGCAATTTAGATTTCTGAGGTCCTTGAGAACGGCTCGTCCCACAGTCAACCAAACGATGTAGCGATATTGTTACTGAAAAAGCTCATCAGAAATAATTGAGGAAATATTAATGACAGCAAAGCTTATAAGCGGTACCGAAGTGGCTAAGGCAATTCGAGAGGAATTAACAGCTGAGGTCACTGAGCTGAAAGAAAAACATAATATTGTTCCCGGTCTTGTTACTATTTTAGTGGGAGAAGATCCTGCATCCCAGTCATATGTTGCAGCCAAAAACAAGACCGCCCACGCTCTTGGAATTTATTCCGAGCAGGTGACTCTTGACCCTGAGACCAGTGAGAAAGAGCTTCTTGATCTGGTTGACAAATACAATAAAGATCCTAAAATCAATGGTATTCTTGTTCAGCTTCCTCTGCCGAAACATATTAATGAAGCCAATGTTCTTTTTGCCATTGATCCCGATAAGGACGTTGATGGTTTTCATCCTGTGAATGTCGGCAAAATGGTCCTTGGCGAGCAGTGTTTTCTACCCTGTACTCCGCACGGTATTCTTGAGCTTCTCACTAGAAGTGGTGTTAAAACCAGTGGTGCTGAAGTTGTGATAATCGGAAGATCCAATATTGTCGGTAAGCCAATTGCAAATCTCATGCTCCAGAAGCGTGAAGCAGGAAATGCAACCATTACTCTCTGCCACACCAGAACCAAAGATATGGCTGCTCACTGTAGACGTGCAGATATTATTATTGCAGCAGTTGGTGTTCCTAAGATGGTTACTGCTGATATGGTCAAAGACGGTGCCGCAATTATAGATGTAGGTGTGAATCGTATCGGGGAGGCCAGTAATGGAAAAGCTATTCTTGCCGGTGATGTAGACTTTGATGCCGTTAAAGAAAAAGCATCCTGTATTACCCCCGTTCCCGGCGGTGTCGGTCCGATGACCATTACCATGCTGATGAAAAACACAGTACAGGCAGCCAAGATGGCCGCCAACCTCATATAAAAGATAGATTTCAAGATATAGAACGCATATTCCGGAGGAAAACTATGAGCAACAGAAAAGGTGGATGCACATCTTGCAATGAGATCACGGTTGCTTCAACCAAAGATCTTCTTAGCCAGGATTTGGCAAAACAGGTACGAACTACCTATGATCGTATAGAGGATCGTGGCGTATCGGCCTGTCTGTTTGGTTCTGGAGGAACCTGTTGCCGTATCTGTAACATGGGTCCCTGTCAGATCATCGACGGCGTTGAGGCAATGATTGGTGTTTGTGGCGCCACTGCATCGACTGTGGTTGCCAGAAACTTTGCCCGTATTGTTGCTGCAGGGACTGCTGCTCATACCGACCACGCCCGTGAGATGGTTATGGGCTTTATTGAAACTGCCAAGGGGAAGACTCCTCACCGTATCAAAGATGAGGCCAAGCTCCATGCCATGGCCGAAATATTCGGTATAGAAACAGAGGGCAGGGACAAAAATAAGATAGCCCTGGAGCTTGGGGAAAAGGCGCTTGCTGAGTTTGGACAGCAGCAGGGAACTCTTTCCATGCTTAAACGTGCACCCGAAAAACAGCAGCAGATCTGGAAGGAAAAAGGTGTTGAACCAAGGGGTATAGATCGTGAAGTTGTTGAGACCATGCATCGTACTCATATGGGTGTTGATCAGGAATATAAAAACATAATGAAGCAGGCAGCCCGTTGTTCGCTTGCAGATGGCTGGGGAGCTTCAATGCTCTCCACTGAACTTACCGATATCATGTTTGGTACCCCTGTGCCAAGACGTGCTCTCATTGATCTTGGAGTATTGAAAGAGGATCAGGTGAATGTCACTGTTCATGGTCATGAGCCTCTGCTTGCCGAGTCTCTCTGTATGGCGGCTGAAGATCCTGAGATTATGGCTCTTGCCAAGAAGGTCGGTGCCAAAGGGATTAACCTTGCTGGTGTCTGCTGTACTGGTAATGCGATTCTTATGCGTCGTGGAATTCCCGTTGCCGGATCTTTTATCCAGCAGGAAATGGTACTTGCCACTGGTGCAGTTGAAGCCATGGTTGTTGATGTACAGTGTATCATGCAATCTGTTGCCCATGTTGTAAAAGGAAAACACACAGACATCATTACCACCAATTATCGCGCCAAAATGCCGGACGCCAGACATATGCAGTTTGAAGAGGCTGATCCCCTCGGGTCAGCCAAGGCTATTCTTACACGAGCCATAAATAACTACAAAAAGCGTGGTGAGTTTTATATTCCAAAAGATAAAAAATTCGATGTTGTTGTCGGGTTCAGCCATGAGACCATCAATTATATGCTTGGTGGTCGTTTTCGTGAAAGCTACCGTCCATTAAATGACAATATAATTAATGGTCGTATTAAGGGAATTGGCGCAATGGTAGGCTGCGAGCATTATAAATACAGCGATGATGTTCATTATAAGATAGCTGTTGAACTGCTGAAAAATAATGTTCTGGTTCTGGCAACCGGATGTGCCGCTCAGGCTCTTGGTCGCATGGGACTTATGCGGCCTGAGGCTGCAGCAGAATACTGTGGGCCTGGACTTGCTGAGGTTTGCGAGACTGTGGGTATGCCGCCAGTTCTTCATGTGGGGTCCTGTGTTGATACCTCCAGACTTCTGATTGCTCTGACTGAGATTGTTAAGGAAGGTGGATTGGGGGACAACATATCAGAACTTCCTGCCTGCGGTACTGCACCTCTCTGGATGAGTGAAAAGGCTGTGGCCATTGGTCAGTACTTTGTAACCACCGGAGCCCATGTTATTTTTCAGAATCTTCCTGTAACTGGCTCCAAGGAGATGAATGATTTCATCCTTGGAGGAATGAAGGAAGAGTATGGTGCATGTTGGGATTATGAAGAGGATCCAATTAAACTGGCCAGAAAGATGATTAAAGCCATTGATGGGAAACGTGAGGCCCTGGGAATCAACAAGAAACAGGATCGCGTCCTCTTTGATATGGAAATGCGCCGTGATCTGGATGCTGGCGCAACCGGCCAGGGAGTCTCTGGTGTGGGTTGCGGCCACAAGTAAAAAGTATAACCCACCACTACTGGTAGATACGTATAACAACCTGTGTAACAGGTTGTTATTATAAAAACAGGTTTTGGCAGAAGGAGTCTAGCCGATGAAGTCGGGCAGTAATCTAGAAACACTATTAAAAGAGGGGACCTTTGTTGTAACAGGCGAACTGGGGCCTCCAAAAAATGGAAATCCTGAAGTAGTGCGTGAGAAGGCGCAGTTACTGAAAGGTAATGTGGATGCGGTCAATATTACTGACTGCCAGACTGCGATTGTACGCATGTCTTCCATTGCAGCTGGACTTATTGCAAAGGAAGAGGGGATAGAACCTGTTATTCAGATGACATGTCGAGATCGCAACCGAATTGGAATGCAGTCTGATATCCTTGGTGCATCGGCCCTTGGCCTGAAAAATCTCCTCTGCCTCACTGGTGATCATCAGAAGTTTGGTAACCATCCCGGTTCAAAAGGTGTTTTTGACATGGATTCAATCCAGATGCTTGGAATGATGAAGGGGATGCGTGATGATAAAAAATTCCAGTGTGGTGAGGAGATTAAAAATAACCAACCGAAGTTGTTTTTAGGTGCTGCTGCCAATCCTTTTGCATACCCATTCGAATACCGTGCGGTTCGTCTCGGAAAAAAGGTTGCTGCTGGCGCCGATTTCGTGCAGACCCAGATCATCTATAATGTGGAAAAATTTACTGAGTTTATGAAGATGGTACGGGATCTCGGACTCCACGAAAAATGCTATATCCTTGCAGGTGTTACCCCACCTAAGTCTCTGGGGATGGCACGGTATATGAAGAACTTTGTGCCGGGTATGGATGTCACCGATGCAGTTATTCAGCGGATGAAGGATGCCAAAGATAAACAGGATGAGGGTATCCAGATTTGTGCTGATATTATAGAGCAGGTTAAAGATATAGAAGGTGTCGCAGGTATTCACTATATGGCTATTGAGTGGGAGAGTGCCGTTCCAGAGATACTCACCAGAGCAGGACTTCTGCCAAGGCCTGGTATTACGGAAGCTGAAACACCAGAGAGTTTTGAAGAAACAAAAGAGCAGATCACAGTTCAGACAATTGATACAGACGGCTTACTTGAGAAAACAAAAGCAGAAGCTGCAGAGATAATCGCAGCTGCCAGGGTTGAAGCTGATAAACTTTTGCAGAACGCTGAAGATTCAAGGTTAGTTTCTGTAGCTACCACAAGCATAACCAGTGACGCGCCACAGAGTGCGGATGATTCAGGAGAGCATGAAATGAATGAAAAAGAACGGATCATGGCCCTTGATTCTGTAAATCTTGGCCTGGCCGCATTGAAGAAGGCATATGGATTAACAGATGATCAGTTTGAGGCACTTTCCAGCTTTGCTGGTGCCCATGCTATTTTGAGAACAGAGCCTGAGGCAGTGGCTACTCCTACGGCTCCTGTTGCTCCTGCTGCTCCGGTCGTTGTATCAGGTGATGATTCTGCTGAAAAAGAAAAATCCGCAGCAGAGGCAAAAGCCAAGGGTGAAGCCGAAGCTGCCAAGGCTGCAGATGAAGCAAAAGCTGAAGAAGCTGCAAAAGCTGAAGAAACTGCAAAAGCAGAAGCTGCCGCGAAAGAAAAGGAAAAGGCAGTAGCAGAAGCTGCG
>JAJRQL010000215.1 GCA_024280265.1 Deltaproteobacteria bacterium | reverse complement strand
CTTATGCGTAACTACCTTAAAAGAACTGTTGGCGATAGTATCAATTTGATGCTTGCAGCAGCTGCTTTTAACTTCAAAAAGTGGATGAGAGAGATTCAGCTCTCTTTTTCGGCAATTATTATTAACGTGATTTTTAAAAATGAATACTTGAGGCAAGTGACTTGAGCTGGAAGTAGCTTTTTCTCAGGTTCGACTAAATAAAAAAAAAACTGGCCATTTTCCTCAAATATAAAGAACGTTACGCCCCTGCGACAATTTGCCACATTCTCATATTTTCTCAATCTGCTATATACCACAATGTTACAGAAGCTTTTTTGGGGTGTTTTCGTATCCCTATAGTTTCGAGGTTAAAGTACCGGCAGGAACGCTTTTCCGACCTTCAGTCAGGAAAGTCTCCTGCTATCCTAACAGGAGGCTCTATGAAGAAGACAGAACTGAAAAAAGATGGATTGTCAAGACGTCAGGTAGTAATTGGTACTGGGGCACTTGCAGCAGGCGCTGCTCTGACCCAGTTCAGCGGTATGTTGAAGCCGGCAATGGCTAAGGGCGGCCTCACAGAAAAATGGCCTTGGCCGTATAAGAAGCTTGATCCCACTAAAACAGCTGAAATTGCTTATCATGAATGGTATCGTGTGTTCTGTGGTGGTGCCGTTATTAACAGTGTGTTCAGCCAACTTAGTGAGTCTGTTGGTGAGCCCTACACCTCTTTTCCCAACGATGCTTTTGTCTTCCTTGAGGGTGGGCAGGTTGGATGGGGAACCATTTGTGGTTCTACGGCCGGTGCAAATATTGTCGCCAATGTTATCATAGGGCCTCGTATTGCCGGTAGTCCGGTGGCTCACCAGATCGTAAACGACATTATGGAATGGTATTCGGAGGAAGAGTTGCCGATATATATTCCTAAGGATCCTAAATTAAAAGAAAATCCGAAAACCACTGTCAGTGATTCTCCCCTCTGTCATATTTCTGTTGGAAGGTGGATGAAGGCAACTGGTAATTCGTTGAAGAGTAAAGAAAGAAAAGATCGCTGTGCCAGGGTTGCAGCAAGTACTGCCTATCGCCTTGTTGAACTTTTGAACGACTGGAAAGACGGTAAATATGAACCGACTTCTGATTATTCTGCTTCTAAGGAATTTGGCATTACTGCTCAGCCGAACTGTATGGATTGTCATGGGGATGATGTTCCTGAGCCTCCCATGTAAGAAATATCTGATACAGTAGATTTTTGTATGACCTGATAAAAGAGTAACCATCTTTTCTTCGTTGGTGCGGCAACTGGTTTTATAACTGGTTGTCGCATTTTTTTGTCTACCTTGTTAAAAAGAATCACTGCAATTTATAGCCCCTCTCTCAATTGATTGAAATGTGGATACCTCACACTGTGTGGCCATCTTTAATTCATGGGCAATAAGGTGTTTCTGTTTGTCCTGTACCGTTATGGGAAATATAGCGCATCGCTGTCTGGAATGTGCTGGGAGAATCAGTCTTAAAAGGATTGGCAGTACTGTTTTCTGCCATCCTTCTGCTTGACAAGTAACAGGCAACGAGCTATATAAGCTAGTGTGAATTTTCATTCATAATAACGTCAATTTAATTAGAAGGAAGGAGAGGAAATCATGAAAAAGGTTCTTGTTTACGGAGTTGCTTGTGCATTTCTCTGTACCACTGTCCTGATTGCTGTTGCCAGCGACAAAGGTCCTGCTGAGATGACTTTGCAGTCAACTGTTGATCCCGCCAAAAAACCAAAACCAGTACTTTTCCCCCATGCCAAGCATCAGGAGACTCTTACCTGTGCTGACTGCCATCACTCCAAAGGTGATGATGGGAAACTGGTTGCCTATGCAGAAGGCATGAAGATAGAGAAGTGTGAGTCTTGTCATAATAAGGCTGCAGGAATGCCAAAAGGGCTTGAGACATTCAAAAAGGCTGCCCATAAAAACTGTAAGGGTTGTCATAAGGAAACGGGTAAAAAAGAGCTGACCAAATGTGCTACCTGTCATCCAAAGAAAAAGTAAGATTTTTCAGATAGCAGTTTGTATAAAGGCTATTCCCAGACGGGGATAGCCTTTTTTTTTGTTCGTAGAAAGTGCACACCAGTCAGCACCTTCCCTGAAACAGGGAGAAAAAACAGCATCCGTTCTCGTTTATGAGTATCAGGAAAAAATTTCTTGTCACCATCTTCTGCCTCACGCTCTGTCTTATTGTCATATTCTATGTTGTTATTTCTTTTGTTGTATATGATAACTTTGACCAGTTGGAGAGAAATATGGTCATTGACAGTCTTGAGCGGGTGAAGGTGACTCTCAAGTCTCGAACCAAGGCACTGGATACCTTGGCCCATAGCTGGGCCAGCAGTGATGAGACATACGCCTTTGTAAAGGATCATGACAAGGAGTATGTCGCATCTAAAATTGCTAAAAATACTCTGAAAAGTCGTGCTAATATAGACCTGCTCCTTATTTTGAATACCGAGGGGAATCTGGTGCTCGGGGTTACCTTTGACAAGAAAAAAAAACAGACAAAAGACGTGGATCCTGAATTGTTGCGTTCTATCGTAACTCGCAGGAATTTTTTCGAGTACATGTCTCAGAATAGTGGCAAAAGCGGTATTCTTCAGTTTGGCAGCAAATGTCTGGTTATTGCCATCAGGCCTATCCTCGACAGCAATGGCAATGGGCCCGCCCGGGGGATTTTGGTTATGGGGCGTATTTTGAATACGGAGCGTATTGCTCAGCTCCAGAAACGCACCCTCACTTCGGTGAATTTATATCCGGTTCATAATATTGCTCCTGAGGCCGTGGATGCACTCTATACGCTTCTCGCTTCGCAGAGTCCTTATCATATAGCTCCTTATTCTGATGAAATTGTCAAGGGGTATACCTTTCTTGACGATTTGTCAGGTAATGCTGTGCTGCTCCTTGCCATCAGTGCTGAAAGGCGTGGTCATCAACAGAGTCAGAAAACAATATTTTTTCTTCTTTATGCAATTATTTTTATCAGTTTTGTGTTTGGGCTGGTTTTCTTTTTTTTCATCGATATAATTATTTCAAGGCGGTTGTCTGCAATTATTTTTGCCATTAATCAGATTGAGAGGAGCTCTGACCATGGCCTACGGGTGAAGGAGAGCCTTCTAGATGATGATCTGGGAAGGTTGACCAAGTCCATAAACAAGATGCTGGATGCCAATGAATTTCTTGAGGAGTACAAGGCCAAGAGTGAAAAGCTTGAAGCTCTGGCTACTTTTGCTGCGGGTGCAACCCATGAGCTTGCAACTCCCCTGGCAACAATCGCCATAGCATCGGGAGAAATTCTTCACGATTTACAAGATAACAGTATAATAGAGGAGGATCTTCATGACGATATTCTTCTCATTCGTAACCAGGTAACCAAGTGTAAAGAGCTGTTGTACCAGCTGGCTGCAGGAGCTGGTGAGCATATGGGGGAGGAGATCATCTCTTTCTCGATCAGGGAACTTATTGATGATGTTCTTGTTATTTTTGATGAAGAGACGAAAAAACGCATACAAATTGATATCCAGGTGAGTGATCAGCTCTTGACTATGCCAGTGTTGAGTTTGCGCAGGGTGGTGCGGGGTCTGTTGAAAAACAGCATCGATGCCTCGGCCCCGGATGAAAATATCTTTCTCTCATGTCATGAAAGTGAAACACAGTTTGTTCTTATTGTTCGTGACCGGGGGGAAGGTATGGATGAGAAGACACTGAAACATGCCTGTGACCCATTTTATACGACAAAATCACCGGGAAAAGGGACAGGGCTTGGGCTTTATCTCGCCCAGTCCCTGGCTAATCGCTTTGGTGGAGCGCTGCAGATATCTTCGGTACTTTCGGTGGGAACCACTGTCACGTTAAGTTTTGCTAAGGAAAGGATTTATGTCGGACTCAGATAGTATTTTACTTGTTGATGATGAGGATTTTTTCAGAGAACGACTGGTTAAGGCCTTTACTAAAAGAGGCTTTACGGTCTGCCAGGCCTCTAACTATGATGAAGCTTTGGAGATGATAGAGAAATATCTGCCGTCCATGGCTGTGGTCGATCTGAAAATGCCGGGGAAATCGGGGTTGGAAGTTGTTCGTGATGGCTTGAAAATTCATGGAAAAATGAAGATCGTGGTATTGACCGGATACGGAAGTATTGCTACAGCCACCGATGCTATTCGCCTTGGGGCTTACAGTTACCTCCCTAAGCCCGTAGATGTTGGTGGTATTCTAAAAGCCTTTTCCAGGGAACCGGATCTTGATATTCAGATCGAAGTTGAAGATATCACCCCTCCCTCTCTTGCCCGCACTGAATGGGAGCACATTAACAGAGTGTTGTCAGACTGCAATGGCAATATTTCTGAGACAGCAAAACGGTTGGGCATCCATCGAAGAACGCTGCAGAGAAAACTCTATAAGTTCCCCCCCCAGAATTAACCAGTCTCTTGTCGGTGAGTTGAATGGCTCTGTGGCTGCTACGTTGTGCAGTTCTATCCAGTTTTTTTTCTTCCTGCCTTTACACAAAAACTGAGAGTTCAATACGAACAGTTTTTAAACAAAAGTACTAGTAGTCCGATTTTATAACGTTTATTTAACTTTTCAATTGCATGCTTTCGCAGTTGTCCTTCTCTTTCCGAATGCTGTGTAACATCTTCTTGATGTTTCGTTGATTACTTCTTTTGCTGCGGCTCTCTGAAAACCGCCTCATAAAATGAATTTGATAAATATTTGCTATCAGGCGACCATGGTGCGACAATTTACCACGTCGGTAAGCTGCCATTTTGTGGCAATTCAGGGGGAGATTATGTATAAATACATAAGTATGAATGATAAACACATAAGTATGAATGATAAACACATAAGTATGAATGATAAACACTGTTATCATCAGTATTGCCATATGGTGATAATCCCAGGTGCTGGCGCCTGTGCTTGAATGCATAGAATACAACTTGAGAACAAAATGAACCTGCCTGGAGTGAAACAGGACCGGGCGGTTTCCACCATGCTTCTGCCAGCCGTGTCCCATGGAGTGTAATTGCGTGTGGAGTCTCGGTGTTTGCATGAATAACTTGGCTAGAGGTTTTATGGGTATCAGATTTGTTTCAGTTCCTTTTATAACTTTTATTCTGTCCTTTGTGTTGTTTCCCGGCAGCATAAGCCATGCGGAGATCTCTGATGGCGAAGGACTGTCTTTTGTGCACCCTGACGTCAGCGCTACCACAAATATTCATTTCAACAAGTATTACTGTACCGAATGTCATCTCGAAGCAGAAGGCGGGGAGTACAAAGAGTTGCGCTACGACAATTATACCCAGACCTGTCGTTGTCATAATTATACTCCTGAGACGTACACACACCCTGTTGGGATAACATTGCCCCCGGAGAAAAGAAAAAAGATACCTGCGGATTTTCCACTTGAGAATGATACCATAACCTGTGGGACCTGTCATATCCTGCTGTTGCAGTGCCAGGCGGACAGTAGTGTGAAGAGGTTTAATGGCTCCTTCTTGCGTGTTAATCCACGTCCGTCACGGACAGCAATCTGTTTCAGATGTCATAGTGAGGCCAAGTACAGGATGATGGATCCTCACAATCAACTGGACCATGCTGGTAATATAATCGAAGAAAAATGTCTCTATTGTCATAAAAAACTTCCTGATGTCAACCGGGCAACTCTGGATCCTCTTCAGGGACTTGAAGAGCTTGTTGCTCCCATTGGTGATCTTAATGTGCTCTGTTACCGATGTCACTTCAAGCAGGTGAAGCTTCATCCCATCAATGCGGACCATTTGAAGAAGCCACCACAGAGAATACTCAATAATATACGAAGGTCTGAGCGGAAGCTTGGAATTATAATGCCACTGGATGCACAGGGGAAGATAACGTGTGTTACCTGTCATAATCCACACGAACGTGGTGTCATTCAACAAGGTAAAGTGGGTGCAGGAGGAGCCGGGGAAACAGGACGATTGCGAGTGTCAAAGAGTGGAGATAAAATTTGTCTCGCGTGTCATCGTAATAACTAACAGAAAAGGGGGAGGAAATGTTGTTGAATTTAATTAAGAGACCACACTGGTCTTTCGGGGCTTTAGTTATTGCCCTTTGTTTACTGCCTGGATGGGGGCTCGCTGCAGACATGGGAAATTGTCTGTTGTGTCATAAATATCCGGGATTGAGTCGGATTGATAATGACGGCAAGATGAAGTTGATGTTTGTAAATGAGGAAATTTTCAATAAAAGTGTTCATTCCAAGGTGAAATGCGAGGGATGTCACACCGATATTACCAAGATCCCCCATGAGCCGGCAAAACCAGTTGATTGTCTCACAGTTTGTCACATCATTGAGCCCACCAGTGAACAGAAGTTTTCTCACAAGTCCGTCAAGAAGTTCATAGATGAGGCGGTACATAGTAAAATTGATGGAGAGGGAAAACCGAAAAAGTTCAATGAAGATATGCCGAACTGTAAGGATTGTCACGATAATCCGCTTTTCAGGCCGCTTGCATTTGTTAAAAAAGTGCGTCCCGGTGTTGCAGAAGATGCCATGGGCAGGTGTCGGGTTTGTCATGAAAAGGAAGATTTTATCTTCAGGTTTTATAATCACATAACTACCCGTCTCCATAAAAGTCGTAGTCCTCTCAATATTGCGGAGGCCTGTGGTAAATGCCACGATGACAAAGAGATGGTGAAACGTCACGGGCTTACCATAATGGCCGGTTCTTCCTATGCAGATACATTCCATGGTAAGGCTGCCAATCTGCTTTCTGAAACCATTCCCGATTGTCTGGATTGCCATGTTGTAAAAGGAAAATCTGTGCATCAGATGTATGGAAATGATGATCCCCGTTCTTCGACTCATCCTGAGAACAGAGGAGCAATTTGTAATTCGGTGGATTGTCACCCCAAAGCTTCTGTCAAGTTTGCCAATTATCAGGTCCATCCCGTATATGATAGGGAGAAAAGTCCTGTGGTTTACTGGTTCACAACATTCTTTTACGTTCTTACCGGAGGAACTCTGCTGCCGCTGATGATTATTCTGTTCCTTGATCTCTTGCGGCGTTTGTTTCCAAATGCCACTTTTAAAAGGAGGAAATAGAAATCATGGCTAAATATCCTCGTATAAAATTAATAAATGGTGAAAAATATTTTTTCAGATTTGATTTGGATCTCAGGATTCAGCATATTTTTCTTGCAGGTACAGTTGTTATTCTGGTCCTGAGTGGTATGCCACTTAAGTTCAGTGATGCTTCCTGGGCTCCTTATCTTTATGCCCTGTTTGGCGGTATTGATATGGCTCCAACTGTCCATAAGATAACAGGCGCCATCATGCTTTTAGTCTTTTTCTACCATCTCTTCTGGATAGCAAAGGTGATATATAAAAATCATTATTTGCGTATGAAAAGAGAGGGAACTTATACTACCAAGGGTTTTCTTTTACGGGTCGTCAAGTTACCAATGGTTCCAAACATGAAAGACCTGAAAGACATCATAGATCTGATGAAATATCTGTTCTATTTCACCAGTGTCCGTCCCAATGGTGACGAGTACACCTGGAAAGAAAAATTTGATTACTGGGCCCCCTTCTGGGGTATGTTTATCATTGGTGCCTCGGGAGTCATCATCTGGAAAAAGGAGTTGTTTACCCAGGTAATGCCTGGAGAGGTTATCAACTTTTTATTTATTGCTCATAGTGACGAAGCGTTGCTGGCAGGTCTGTTTCTTTTTATCTGGCATTGGTACAATGTTCACTTTTCCACCTCGGTATTCCCCATGGGAACGGTCTTTCTGACAGGGTATCTGTCTGAGGATTTAATGTGTGAAGAGCATTATGATTACTATGTGAAGGTAATGAAGGAGGAGGGTTATGAAAAGGAGATTCTGCCTCCTCATGGTGGTGGACATGCTCCGAGCTGTTCAGATTATGCCCCAAAAGTCAGTGGTGGGGGTGCTTCTTTTGAAAACACGTCAGAAGTTGACACTTTAAAACATCCTGCCAAGGAAGGAGGAACAGCAGCATGAAAAATTTTCTGACAAAGATTTACATACTGGCCTTTATGGCACTGGTGACGTATTTCGGGGTGATTATCTGGAATCTCACCTTTGCCCATGTTATACATGAATACCACGAGAGACATGCCGAAAAAGCTGAGTACAGTGAGGAGGATATAGCTCAGCAGAAAAAGGACAAGCAGTCTTTTGAACAGGTGATCCTTGAAAGTGAAAAACGAGTCAAGAGTTATCTCGGTTACCGGGTTCTTGAGCAGCAGTATATTGAGGGACATTTTCATCATATCGGTTTTGATGTGGGCCCGGATAAATATTCTTACTGCAGTTCCTGTCATGGCGATATGCCGCATGATAATGTGACCAAAGATATGCGTGCCTTTCTGAATATGCACGCTTTTTTAATCGGTTGTCAGACCTGTCATTCCAGGCCGGATGGGGAGATGGCCACCGGTGTTTATCAGTGGTATGACCGCGAGACCGGTGAGATTGTTGAGAGTCCTGTGAACGATGCCACTCCTGGAACATACAAATCCAAAATCATACCTTTTGTACTGGAGAACGATTCACTGGTACGGATCGATAGTAAGGAGAGGAACGAGTTTGTGGCACAGTATCGTCTGAACGAGAAGGATCTTTCTGAGGGGCAGCGTTCCAGGGCTAAAAAACTGATCCACAGTGTTGTCGCTAAGAAGCCTGTGATATGTGAGGAGTGTCATACCAAAGAAAATCCTCTGCTGCCGCTTGAGAATCTTGGATACTCCAAAAGGCGTGTTGATTCCATAACCAGTACAGAGGTGGTTGGTATGATCAAAAATTACACCAAATTCTATATGCCTCAAATGCTTCACCCCGGTGTGGCAGATGACGCTGTGCAGCAGCATCAACAGGTTACTCCTGTAGTTCCCGTTGCCCCGGAGGCTGCTGGTGAGGCAGAGGAGTAATGGTGTAAAGTAAAATAGAAGTTTACTGGAGGCGGCACGGACAAGGTGCCGTCTCCTTCCCAGGGACAGCAATTTGGATGACAGCTATATGAGAAGAGGTGATGTTCGCTCGGTTGTGTCAGAGGGAAGAGACAGGGACTTGGGTTTTTTTGTCCGGAGAGGATTGTTTGTTTTCTCAGTGCTTCTTTTTGTGGCGTCTTCTGTCCAGGGGGTTGAGCTTACTTCTGTAACCCATCTGTTTGATATTGAGCATGATTTCAGCCAGCCCAGTGATGTTGCTGTTGGGCCGGATGGGTCCATTTATGTGGTGGATGGTGTTAATTATGCAATTAAAGTTTTCGATTCCGAGGGTAGATTTCAATTTTCCTTTGGTTCACATGGCAGTGGTCCGGGACAGTTTGATTACCCACTGGGTATGGATATTGATGCTGCTGGAAGGCTGTATGTCGCTGATAGTGGCAACAGCAGGATTCAGATTTTTCTGCCAGATGGAAGTTTCTTAAATGAGATTAACCTGGTCGTCAGCAATGGGAAAAAATGTGATCCCACGGATGTTGCTGTGGACAGCGCAGGGACTAAGGCCTTTGTGGTTGACAATGAAAATCACTGTATTCTGACCTATGACCTGAACACCCTGCTGCCCATGGAGGCTTTTGGCAAAGCAGGCATAGGGAAGATCGAGTTTCGGTACCCTTTTCTAATTTCAAAATACAACGATAAGTACCTCTATGTGGTGGATGTTATTAACACAAGGGTGCAGGAGTTGACTGACACCGGAAAGTTTGTTCGCTTTATCGGTGACTGGGGTGTTGAAAAAGGCCAGTTTTTCAGGCCCAAAGGGGTGGCTGTTGATGCATCCGGGCTGGTTTATGTGAGTGACTCTTATATGGGGGTTGTCCAGGTGTTTGGGGAAGGGATCTTTCACTCTGTCATAGGAGATAATGTAAGAGGAGCGCTGCATCGCTATAATAGTCCGGTTGGTCTCTTTGTTGATAATAAGAACCGCTTGTATGTGGTCGAAATGTTTGCAGAACGGGTCAGCGTCTTTCAAATTAACCGAGATTCGGATTGATTGCTGAACAGTAAAATTCACAGATCCGTCACGGATTCAGAATAGAGGCAGTGTAACAGTGCTTATCTTCCTGATTTTCAGGTTCTAAGAGTTTAAAGCCGGATTGAGTGTATGAGACAGTTTCTGAACCTACTTTTCTGTAGTACTCTTTTTTTACTTTTGGCTTTTCCCAATAGTTCTGTCGCAGTAAGTGCGCCAAGTAATCCCAGTTCGGCAAAGGAGTGCGCCCTCTGTCATTACCGTTGGATTGATACATTTTTTATTCATGGTCGAGGTTCTGATCTTGTGCCTTACCAGGCCGAAAAGGTGGTTGCCGACGCAGAGATCTGTTACTCCTGCCACGATGGCAGTGTGGCTGATTCTCGTGCCAGGGTCTATAACGACAGTCATCACCCCATTAACAAGCCCCCCCCACCGGATATGGAAATTCCGGAAATTTTCCCCCTGGATAAAAATGGTTTTATGCAGTGTGCAACCTGTCATACTGCGCATGGGGTACCAAGTGAAATGGGAATGGATAAAACCATTTTCATCCGTGCGGCAAATGAAAATTCCGGTATGTGCCGCCTGTGCCATAAGGATAAGGATGGAGGACCTGCAAATGGCAACCACCCGATAGATTCAACCAGGCTTGCATTTTCAGATGAGTTCAGGGAACTGGGTGCCGTTGAAGGTACTGAAAAAAATCAGGTTATTTGTCAGAGCTGTCACAGGGTACATGGAGCACCCAATGAGAAGTTCCTGATAGACAGTGCCCAGGAAGGAGGGCATCTCTGCCTTGATTGTCATGTTGATAAAAAAGAGTTACTTGGCACAGTCCACGATCTGCGTTTAACAGCCCCCGATTCTGTTAATTTGAAGGGCAAGACACCTTCTGAGTCTGGAGTCTGCGGCGCCTGTCACCTGGTACATGGTTCAAAGGAAGCTGTGCTGTGGGGCCGGGAAATGCCTGATGTTTCCAGCGGATACAGGGCTTTTGATCTATGTCTCAGTTGCCATCAGAAGGACAGGCTGGCTCAGAAGAAGGTGCTGAGTGATTATTCTCACCCCTATAATGTGCCGATGCAGGGCAAGGGGATGAATCCTGATCTTCCTGTTTTTAATGTAGAGGGCAGAAGGGTTCCCATGGAGAAGGGACTACTTTCCTGTTCTACCTGCCATGATCCGCACAGGGGTAGAAAGGTGCTGGCTGAAGGGAAATTGGCAGATGGAGAAAAATTTCTCCGCTTACCCGTTAAACCTTCTCCGAAACTCTGCTCTCAATGTCATCCTGCCGAAAGCAGGGTGGAACTCACAGACCATGACCTGCTGGCAGCAGGTACGAAATCTTTTAATGTTCAGGGACAGAATCCTGCTGAATCTGGTACCTGCGGAGTTTGTCACCTGATCCACAAGGCACAGGATGAAAAGTTATGGGCCCTTGATAACATTCCTGATGCCAGGCAGCCGGCTGAAGCAATCTGCATGGCCTGTCATAACCCAAAGGGGACTGCTGCAGGCAAAGTGCTGGGTAAACGATCTCATCCTGTCAATGTGAGAAGACCGGCTTCCAAAGGGATAAACACAGATTTGCCCTTGTATAATAAGAAAGGTGAAAGTGATGTCAGTGGGGCGTTGACCTGTCTAACCTGCCATAACCCGCATCAGTGGAACCCTGACAGGTTGGTGGTCGAGCGTTCTCTGGGCATGGAGGGGGACGGCAGTAACAGTTTTCTGCGTATGAAAAGTGCCCCGGAATCCGTACTTTGTTCGAGCTGTCACACAGAACAGTCAGTAGTTGCCATGACGGATCATGACATGACAATCCTAGCTCCTCATTCAAAAAATCTTCTGGGACAGAGACCTGTTGAGTCCGGTCCCTGTGGTGCCTGTCATCTGGTGCACAATGGAAAAAATAAGGTACGTCTTTGGGCCAGGAAACTGAGGAAGGGTGACGGGGTAATGGATAAAATGTGCAAGTCCTGCCATAACAGGAAATCCATTGCTTCAGAGAAAGTTCCCAAGGTGGATTCCCACCCCAAAGGTATGCTCATCACCAGTGTTGGCAGAGATGTGAAGGGGAAGGCCAATTATTTTCCACTGTTCCACAGCAGGACGGGGAAATATGTAAAAGTTGGCGATATTGCCTGCGCCTCCTGTCATGATGTGCATCGCTGGGACCCTAAAGTCAAGGGGCCGGGACCGGGGAAAAACATTGAAGGCCGGACAACCAGCAGTTTTTTACGAATGCAGACTTACAGTCTGATGTGCATTGACTGCCATGGCCTTGATGCACTGTTCAGGTTTAAATATTATCATAACAGCAAACAGAGAGGACCTGCAGGGAAATAGTTCGGCTCTCGGCCTGTTCAAAGGAACTCTGTGGTAGAAAGCCTTGATGAAACAGTTTTTTTGGACTATTGTTCCGGGTCTGAAGTGAACAGGAACGTGAGCTTTTTTTGGACATCCTTCAACCCTGACTGCTGCATAATCGAAATATTTGTTCTCCGGCCATTTAGTTGTTGAGTGTGTGGCGGATTCTTTCTGCTCTGGAGTTACAGGCAGGATGATGGATGTAAAAAGTTTTTCCTCTGTGAGCAGCAGGTGCTTTTGTTCCGGGGGAGGGAAGAAGCAGGAGTGTTTTGTTGAGTATAAAAAAAGGAAATAATGTCAGGAGACTCACGGATTGTCCCTATTTTGCGTAGATGGCAGCTGTCGTGCTTTTCGTTAGTACTGCTGTTCCTTCGTTTAGGCTTTGACGCCAGAGGCAGACACTGTTTATGTGATAATGCCTAAACGAATGAAGGGTGGCGATTTGACTTTTTTTGTTTTTTTTGTGCTCAGTATTGTGCTTTTGAAAAATGCTTTAGGGCAAAAAGAAGAACATTAGAGGAGAAGTCATGGTAGTGGAGAGAGGAAGAGAAAAACAGAAGAGCCGGCGGGATAGCAGGTTCGGGCGCTCAATCGGCATGGCGCTGTTTGCGTTGCTGGTTGTGCTGGCAGTTCCTGTACTGGGAACAGCTGCAGCAAAAGGAAAAGCTGCGGTACCCGCGTTAACCATAGTATCCCCGCCAGATGGTGCCTTTGTCACCGAACAGATCCTGTTTCTGTCAGGAGTTGTCAGTGGGGCAAAAGTTGACAGTGTGAAAATTACAGGAAAAGGCGTTAAGGTTGCAAAGGCTGTAGTACCTGTGGAAAACGGGGCTTTTGGCACGTTGCTTACCTTCAGTACCGGTGTTAATCAGATAACCATTACCGGTGCCGGGCTGACCAGGCAGGTAAAGGTTTTCTACACTCCCAAAAAGGCTTTTAAAAAAGGACAGAAAATTCCAAAAGGCTTTAAGCGCTTTTATGTACACTCAAAAGCAGGAGAGATGAACTGTAAAGAGTGTCATAGTTTCAGACGCGGCAAATTCAACTTTGCCCGCATCATCCCCGCCCGCAGCAACTGTACCACAGGCGAGTGTCATCCCAAAATGGGCAAGGATGCTGCCCATGTCCATGGACCAGTTGGAGCTGGAATCTGTATATCCTGTCATAATCCCCATGGTTCTTCTCAGCCCCTGCAGATGGAGCGGAGTGGGCCGGATCTCTGTATTGTCTGCCATGAAGCAAAGCAGAAAGAATTTGATCAGGATGTGGTTCATCCTCCCGTTGAAGAAGGGTGTATCGACTGCCATGATCCCCATCAGTCTCCCATGCGTGTTCAGCTGCGTGGTGATGGAAAGCAGGTGAGCAGCCTCTGTTTTAATTGCCATGAAGAGGAGATTTTCACTCAGAAGCATCAGCATGGCCCTGTGGCCTCCGGTGACTGTATCGCCTGCCACAACCCGCACGCCTCTCCCAACGAGAGACTGCTTATTGCTCCTCAGGATGGTGGAAGGCTCTGCTTTGAGTGCCATGAGGGGGTGAAAGATCAGATGGACCGGAAAATTGTTCATGATCCAGTCTCTGAGGATTGTAGCAATTGTCATGATCCACACAGTTCTGCCACCCGGTTTCAGCTTCACAAGCCCACAGATAAACTGTGTGAAAGCCGTCACCGGGATGTTTCTCCCGACATCTATGAAGCCATTGATAAAGCTGTGTTCAAGCATGATCCTGTGGCCAAGGGTGAGTGTACCAACTGTCATGTGCCCCATGGTTCCGAGGTTACTTCTCTTTTGAAGGGAAAAGGTATCAACCTCTGTGGGACCTGTCACGAAGAGCTCGGAGATGAGATTGCCGAGAGTAAGAACCTTCATGGCCCTGTAAAAACCGGTGCCTGTACCGAATGCCATAATGTCCATGGCTCAGAGTTCAGCCGGCTTCTCGTTCGCTATTTCCCTGAGTCCTTTTATAACGATTACAAGCAGGATGATTACGATCTCTGTTTTGGTTGTCACAATAAGGAGGTTGCCAAAACAAGAAATACCGATAAACTGACCAACTTCCGTGATGGTGAGTACAATCTTCATTTCTTTCATGTTAACAGGAAAAAAGGAAGAAGTTGTATCGCCTGTCATGACCCCCATGCCAGTGACCAGGCTAAGCACATTCGTTATGAAGTGCCCTTCGGCAGATGGTCATATCCCATTGAATTCACCCCAACCAAGAATGGTGGTGGCTGTCTGGTAGGCTGTCATGCTCCAAAGCAGTACGATCGTGTGAAGGCGGTAGGCAAAGCAAGTCGGTAAAACGTAACGCCCCCTCTTCTCCTTACGAAACAGCTCAGCTTGTTGGTGAACATGGGATTACTGGTGGAGCCGTTGATTTATATATTATTAATGGAGTATCTTCATGTTAAGGATAAAACAAAACGATTTTTACCGGAAGAAACACCTCATTGTACTGATCATGTTTTTCGTTTGTCTGTTTATCCTGGCCGATAGCAGTCAGGGTAAATCCTTCCCCTTTCGTGTCCTGAAAGTGGGAAAACCGGTTCCCGATGCCCAGTTCAGTTCTTACACGGGTGAGGATTCAAAAACTATCAGTTCCCTTAGTGGGAGGCCAGTACTCCTGGCTTTCTGGGCCGGGGATATGGCCGCCAAGAAGAAACGGGCTGCTAAGGCCCTGAAAGCACTTCAGGAGCTTGAACCCTATTTATCTGAAAAAGGGGTCGAGATCCTGGTTGTCAATATGCAGAATGATCCCCAGGCAGTCATTGATGAGGTCAGTGAACTGGCCGGTCTCAGCATGCCTGTGTATAAAGATTCTGCAGGGACTGTATATAGCAGTTTCGGGCTCTACGTCCTGCCTTCGTTACTCTTTGTGACTGCAGATGGGAATGTAAGTGGTGGTATTGGATACAGTAAGGACATTGCTGAGAGGCTTCGCGGGGAAGTTGACATTATGCTTGGGCTCTTAAGTCATGAAGAGCTCGAAGCGCAGCTTAATCCAGAGATGGAAGAGGTTTCCAAAGAGATAAAACTCTCCCTGCGTCACCTGAACATGGGGACTGTCCTACAGAATAAGGGGATGACGGAAGCAGCCCATCGTGAGTTTCAGGATGCCCTGAAGTTGACCCCGGAGCTCCATGAAGCCCGGGTGAAATTAGGGTGCCTGTATCTTGAAGAGGGCAGTCTTGACGATGCCATACGAGAGCTTGAAGCAGGCCTTGAGGGAGAGCCGAGCTCTATTGAAGCAGAAATCTGCCTGGCAAGGGTCAGTGCTGAGATGGGTGAGCTTGATGAGGCTGTGATGGATCTGCAGGCGCTCCTGTTTCGTCGTGGGCGCAATTCTGATCTTCACTATACCGTTGGAACGTTTTTGGAAAGACAGGAGAGGTTTGCAGAGGCAGCAAAAGAATACCGCAAGGCTTTTGAGCTTCTGCAGCGGAAGACCGAGCTTCACGAATAGCAGAGAACAGGAAACGGTACTGCTTCTTCCTTCGGTTGTGGTTGTAAGGAACAGTAGTTTCACCGGGGAACTGTTCTGCTCTTTTCTGTTTTATCTCCCTCCCGGCTTTGCAAAGTCAGAACTGTCTCTTGCTCATTATATGGAATGCCTGCGCCTGAATTACTATGGAAGTGATATTGTATGTTTTATGTTCCTGGCAGCTTGTTACAGGTAAAGAGGCTCCGGTAGATAAATACTCTCCTCTTCTTTTTCAGGAGCAGGTGTACTCTGTTCTTCTTCCGGCTGAGGCTGAACTGCACCCGGTTCACCTTGAGGGCTGAGAAAGAGGGGAAACTTGTATTCAAAGTTTACATTCAGGATTTGAACCCGGTGGTTAAAGAGATCAGCAACAATAAGGTTCCCGGCCTTGTTGAGGGCAAGTCCCACCGGGTACTGGAACCAGCCAGGTCCGACCCCCATGCCACCAAATTCATACATATATTTTCCACCGAGGTCGAAAATAAGAATGGTGTGGCGCATATAGTCAACGACGTACAGGGCCTTTCTGGCCTCGTCCACAACCAGTCCTTTGGGGCGGCTCATTTTACCGGTGGATCCGCCTTTCTGGCCAAATGAGTAGAGGAGCTCTTCACTGGCACTGTACACATATACTTTGCTGGTCTGCTCACTGAGAATGTAAAGATGACCTTCAGAATCTGTTGCAATGTCAGCGATCTGTATAGGTTGTAACTCATTATCAATCACAGTTTCCCCCCCCTCGTTGATTGTCGGGAGCAGGCCTTCCGGGAGAAAGTCTCTCATGTTCAGAGTGGCATTCTCAGGTTCTTCGTCATCTTCCATCTTATTGGACATGGTGGTGTCTTCCTGAGTATGGGTGATCCCGTCTTCACGGATCAGTCCTTCCTCAATATCAACAATTATTTTGTCCATTGGCTTGAGCCAGTGGGAAAAATTTCCCTCACTGTCCAGAACAATAATTCCCTTAGTATTCAGTCCGACAACGTACATATTTCCGGTGATGCCAACAACCATCTTTTGGGGGGAGAACGTTTCGGCATCGGGCAT
>JAJRQL010000214.1 GCA_024280265.1 Deltaproteobacteria bacterium | reverse complement strand
TCAAAAATACATACTGCTGTTATGGAAGGAACTAAAGAGATCATGTTTGCAGACCTCTCCGGAACTATCACCACCATGATTGCTCTGGCCCCGATTCTTTTTGTTGGAGGATATCCGCAAACTGTTTTCAGACCCTTAACAGCAACTTTACTTCTTGCTCTGGCCGCTTCCTATGTGATTTCAATTACAGCAGTGCCACTGCTGTCGCTTAAAATACTAACTTTTGATCATCCCTGGCTACTGCGCACAGAAGATTTTTTCCACCGCATAACCAGTAAAACCAATGAAGGTATTCAGAATTTTTTTTCCACCATAGTAACAACCGCCTTAAACCGTAAAATCGTTTCCATATTGCGCTTCCAGGTTCTGATAATATCTTTTGTCCTCAGCGTCCGGGTAGTTATGCCAACTGTCGGACGGGAACTGATGCCACCCATGGATACCGGCGGTGTGAAAATTTCTATTATTACAGATCCCAACCTCCCCATCGACGTGAGTAGAGAAAT
Organism: Deltaproteobacteria bacterium; assembly: GCA_024280265.1. Classification (GTDB taxonomy): domain Bacteria; phylum Desulfobacterota; class Desulfobulbia; order Desulfobulbales; family Desulfocapsaceae; genus Desulfocapsa. The sequence continues at coordinate 3,477 of JAJRQL010000214.1, read as the reverse complement.
CGTTCAACAGGCCAACACAATCATCGCTGCAAATGGCACTCTCGATTACCTCTCAGCTGCTATTGGCAGCGAAGCTGGTGTTCTCAGTATTGGAAGTGACTCAGGAACAGATCATATTGCCATCACAGCCACCTATGTAAACCGCTACCAGCGTGAGGAATCAGTATGGGACATTGAGCACAGACTACGCCAACAACTTGCTGCAATTGAGCATATCAAACAACTCGATGTGGTTGATTATGGAGCTACCGCTCTTTCCAGCATCCGTGCCAATATCGACATCATGCTCACTGGACCAGACTTCAATGACCTGGTACAGGCAGGGAATCTCGTAGAGGATGCCTTATACAAAACCCAAGGAGTTGTCTCTGTCTCACGTACCTGGGATATTGACAAGACTGTATACAATCTTGAAATTGATCGCCGTCAGGCAGCACGTTATGGATTAAATAATTCGGAGATCATCGCCCAGTTGCAAACTCTGCTGCGTGGTGCCCTGATTTCAAGTTTTCCTGCCAATAACAGTATTGACTTTGGCATAAGAGTCTGGTTGCCAGCTGCTCAACGCGACCGAATAGCCCTGCTTGATACGATGCTCATTGACACCACAAAGGGTGAAAAAATCTCCCTTTCAGCCCTTGCTACCGTGACACGGGATCTTGAACCAGGAATCATCAACCGGGAAGGTCTCAATTACACTTTGAACGTTTACGGATATCGGGAAAAAGCTGCCATCTCCCATATCATGGATAATTTCACCCAACAATTTATCGGCACCAAACTACCGCCCTCTGTCTCCATGCAGCAGGTAGGAGACATTAAGGAGTTCAAGAATTCTGCAGGAAGAATGGCTAAAGCCATTGGTTTTGCTGTTATTCTGATTTTTTTCACCTTGATCACTTTTTTTGATTCAGTAAAAGTGTCGTTAATGGTTATTCTCTCCATACCACTAACCATTATCGGGGCCGCCTGGACGCTCCTCTTTCTGAACTACCATATTTCCATGCCAGCTATGATGGGCTTTATTCTGCTCTCGGGAGTCATCGTAAACAATGCCATCCTTTTAATCCACTTTGCCCAGGAAAAGATGGCTGAAGGAATGAAAAAGCGTGAGGCTATGCTGGAAAGCATCAAAATCAGGACACGGCCTGTACTTATGACGGCATTTGCAGTAGCAGCTGGCATGCTTCCCGTTGCCCTTGGCTCTGCAATTGGTCTTGAACGCCTTGCCCCTTTGGGTGCCGTAGCAATTGGCGGTCTCCTCATCGGTACGTTTCTGACCCTTGTTTTTATTCCATTAATCTTTATCTGGACCACCAGGGAACAGGGGCACGTCAGCAACTGACGCCTGGCAAAATCTTTTTCCTGCAGCGCACCCACGGCTGCAGGAAAAACTCTCCCCCTTGCGGGCTTTTTGTCTACCTGACAACCCGTCCCTACACCACCTGAACCTCCGCAAATTTCTTGTATTAAATAGCAATGTCAAATAGTATTGAGAAAATCGTCTGATAAGCGGCATTTGTCACCAGACTATTGAAGCCACTCCACCCTTGTCACCTGCCATGGAGATCAAGTATGAAAAAACATTTGACAACACTGCTTACCATACTCTCAATGACTGTCATCCTGCATTGTGAAGCAGCATTCGCAAGAGCCACATTTGTAACCATTGGCACTGGTGGTATCACCGGAGTCTACTATCCCACCGGTGGTGCCATTGCTAAAATTGTTAATAAAAAGAAAGCTGAAAACGGCCTTCGGACACTGGTGGACTCCACAAGCGGATCTGTTTTCAATGTCAATGCCATCATGGCAGGAGACCTTGAATTTGGGGTGGTGCAGTCTGATCGCCAATTTCAGGCCATAAACGGAATGGCAGAGTGGAAGACAAAAGGCCCTCAGACAGACTTGCGGGCAGTATTTTCCATCTACCCTGAAGCTGTAACCCTTGTGGCTGCTGGAGACACTGGGATCACAAGCAGCAAAGATCTTCGAGGGAAAAAAGTAAACATTGGTAATCCGGGATCTGGCCAGCGCCAAAATGCCATTGATGCCCTCACTGCAGCAGGTATTAATTACGAAACAGACCTCACGGCAGAATCCATTAAGGCCTCAGAAGCCGCTGGGCTTCTGCAGGACAATCGCATTGATGCCTTCTTTTATACCGTCGGCCATCCATCCGGTGCAATTAAAGAAGCTACATCCGGTGCCCGGAAAGTTATTTTGGCCGAGATAAGCGGAATCGAGGGACTCCTTGAAAAATTCCCCTACTATACCAGAACCACAATACCCATCGATCTCTATCCGGGTGCTCTCAACAAGCATGATGTCAAAACCTTTGAAGTAAGAGCGACTCTTGTAACTTCAGCAAAAGTTCCTGACGATATTGTCTATATCATCACCAAGGAGATCTTTGACAACTTAGAAGAGTTCAAGAAACTTCACCCGGCTTACGCCCAACTCACCAAAGAAAGTATGCTCACGGGACTCTCTGCTCCAATTCACCCTGGTGCCATGAAATATTACAGGGAAGTTGGGTTGAAATAGATCCCAGGTATCAACTCACCCAAACACACAATCTTTTTCTATCAGAAACAACGGAGACATATATATGACACCAACTGATAAAGATCCTGCAATCCAGGCAATGGTCTGGTACAAAGAAGAAGACTGGGACACCCTTATGGAACTATTCTCCGACAGCCACCTCCTTCCAAAAAGTTACCAGGAATGGCTCCTGCGAGCTGAAGAGATGAAGAAAAAAGTCGAAGGGGGCGGTGATCTGGTGATGAAGGTTTTTATTGATCCGGAAACCTTTCCCGCCTGGTGCAGAGAAAAGGGCAGAGATATGGATAGTAACGCCAGAACAGAACTCGCCATTGAAATGGCAACCATACAGAGCTTTGGCCCTAAGACCTGATCTCAGATCTTCCTCTTTTCTGAAAGAATGGAATAGACCACATAATATTTATAGGGTTCCTTGAAAAATTCAATTCAACAATTTGCCCGAGTTTTTCATATTAATATTAAGAAAACAGCTTGTTATGGCATATTTCCGACATCCTGAAAACTCATATCTCGGAAATATTCCATGAACCCGCTTGGATTTCTTGATTTTTATACTCGCCTCTCCCGGATCGATAAAGCAGGTGATCCATTGATCAAGCTTAATGAGACTGTTGATTGGGAAATATTTCGTTCCACTCTCGAGCAGGCGAGGAAAACAAGCAGATCAAAAACGGTCACCAGCCGGAAAGATGGAGCGAAAACAAAAAACACCAGAAAGATACCGATGCCCGCTGGACCAAAAAGAATAACAAAAGCTTTTTCGGATAGAAGAATCATATATCTGTTGATGTGGCCCACAAGTTCATCCGGGAGTATTCGGTGACCAGTGCCAGTGTTCATGACAGCAATGTCTTTGAAGAACTGCTGGATCCAAACAACAGCAGCCGGGATGTCTGGGCTGATTCGGCG
>JAJRQL010000213.1 GCA_024280265.1 Deltaproteobacteria bacterium | reverse complement strand
TGTATTTAAGATATATTTTCACTAAGATACCAACAGCCTCGACACTGGAAGGGTATGAAGCGTTACTTCCCTGGAATCTAACACCTGAGCAGATTACAGTTCCTTGAGATTAGGTGTGGTTCTTTAAGCGCTTACGTTTTATCTCGCTCAAGAAACAAAATCGCATCAGTGAAATAATAGGCCACGGGCCAGATGAAGAGGATTGAAAGGAGAGCTGATAAGGAAATTTTAAGCAACATCGCTGGTATTGAAAATGGTTTCAAATCTACACACTGGTATTACCAGAGTTTTTTTTTAGTTCTATCCCCGCCAAGAACCAGCTCCACCATCCACCCATACGGATCAAACCGGCCTTCATGCCAACCCAAATCACTATCCCAGAATCCAGGGCAAGGATCGTAACCTTCCGGAGAAAAGCCATAACTGATCTCAACAACCAGGGGCTTGCCATCCAGGTAGACAAAATCAAAGGCCACGCATTGTGTTTTCAATTGAAGGGCAAGATCAAAAGACAGCTTTATCGTGGCCTCGTCAAAATGCTCTTTTTCATAGAGGATATTTCCGCTGCCGGAAGCCCGAAAATCATTGCTTCGTACCATGCGCTTAATGGCAAAGGCTTTATTGCCAATTACAATAACGCGAATATCGTGATCATTGTCCGGTATAAACTCTTGGAAATATGCATACCCTCTTTCCCTGCCGGCAACTCGGGTGTACTCTGGCTGATATACTAAGCGAATCACACCCTTAGCAACATCAAACAGCGTTGTTTTTCCCAATCTGTATTTTCTGATACGTTCGCACAAATTATCCCATGCTGAATATTGGCTGAATCCACGGTTAAACGCTTTGCGAACAAGACGTTCTGCCTGGGTTTTATCCTTTATCAGCCGTACATTGCCTGACCCGGCACCGTTGCGGAGCTTGAACACCACAGGGAATTTTTTAGTTTTTAACCAGCTTAGAGCTGAGTCTTTATCAAAAAAAACCCAGGAAGGAACAAGGGGAGCACCTATCGCGTCGAGAAGATATTTTTGCCCTAATTTATCATCGAAATGCCAGGAGGTGTGAAAATCAGGGAACACCTTTTTTCCGGCCGTTTCAAGTGAGTACATCAGCTGTTTTGCAAACAAAATATCTTTTGGGCTGCCTTGGTGAAAATGATACATCAGGCCACAGCAATCCTCCAATTGCTGAACGATATCCGACCGGTAACAGTCAACAATCTTGTAATCAATTTTGTTTGCCTCACAATACTGGCACCAGCGTTCCCCGAAAGAATGCTTTGAATTGTGTATTCCTATTGTCATGATGCGTCCAGGTAACCTACCCAACCAGATGGAGGGGATGCTTTTATCGAAAAGTTCCTCAATTGGTTGCGAGAAACTGGTTTGTTATCCATAGAAATTGAGATTTCTTGGTTTTTTGATGCTTCTTGTGCAGCGGAAAGTAATGGGATTTTTTGAATATCAACCCCCATTAACTCAGCCATACAGATATCTGTCATGTATGAGTGATTAGAAAAGGAAATAATACCCAGTGGTAACGGTTCAGGACTTAGTGGGCCATTCCCTTGCCCTCCGACGATCCCGTCACATAGGGAATATACAACCCGTTGCGGGCTGGAACAAATTTTCCCCTCTGAATTCCCGTAGGTTGCTATTTTGTTTAAATCAAGCACCATTCTCCACGTCGTATCATTTCCATACCAACCGGCAGCCATCTGGTGAACATTTTTCGGGAAAGACAGCCTCCAGAGCAAAGAAGCCATTTTCTGCCAAAATTTATAAATTGCTTTGCCTTGTTTTCGGTTAGCCTGATCCATTGCAAGCTCGGACCAATAACGCAACAAACTGCCTCCCGGATAACAGTCCCCCCCCATACCTATCCCGCCGATACGATGGTGGGGCAGGTAATCCTTGTCGCCGTTTAACCCGACAAGATTCTTGATTGCTCCTGTTACACCTGTTTTCTGATGTGTTTTTATTTTGGGCAGAGAAATTACAACATCTGATTCAAACAACTCCTTTGTAATACAATACTTGTGCATACCCGGTCCATGTGTTTCAGCTAACCGGTCAGGATTATAGCAGGTCACCCGAAAGGGGTTCTTAGAGAAGGGCGTTACAGGTTCCAGAAAACTATCTTTGCCAAGATCAAAAATTAGATAATTATCAAGTGAATTGCGATTAGACAGGGGGCGATTGGTGGCAGGGTTGAAAATAGTCCTTCGAAAGTCTTTTATCCTCACAGGTATATTGAATTTACGACTCATCTCCTCAACGCCAGTCACTAATTTCTCATGGGCGATATCTGACCAATTTGCTCCTTGAATAGGAGCATCTCCAATCGCAACATGTGCAGGACGTTTGCGTAATATAACTTCAAGTGCTGCCAATAAAAATGAATCATGGGTCCGAAGACAGATTTTATCTTTTTCCTTAATTGAATGCCGCACCCAATTAGGTTTCAATAAAATTCTTTTTCCAGCTAAAGTTTCCCTTGAAAACCTTCTGTCTATTAACTCCCCAATACTTTCAATCAAATATTGATGTTCACAATATAATTGTTCCAGCTGGTCAACTGTTCGATCAGCATCAGTGGTGAATACGGTGGTGATGTCAACAAAAGATTTCATTCCAGGGAGGCTCCCAAATTAACACTGTAATTACCACTCAGACTGCCGACAACTTCAGCCACGAATTACACGAATTTACACGAATAGTTAAAAAAAACAGGAAATTGTTATGTAAGGCACTAAACCAGTCAGAATCTTACACCGCCCGAATCCGCAAACAAATATCCTGAAAAAAATCTCTCGACCAGACATCCAACCTGTCAGTATCCTGGACAAAAGGAATAACGTCTCTTTTGGCCTGCTCAACATCCAATGTTTCAATTGCTCTTGTCAACAGGTCACCCAGCTCGCCTTGTCCAATCTTGCCCTTCTCCTGCCAATGTCCGCTTTGTCGCATCCTTTCCTCCAGATGGCTCAAATGCAACTGAGGGAAATTGGCGACATACCATACCAGGTCATACCAGTCTCGCCCTTTCACTCTATTCTCCCATTGCCTGCACAGTAGAGCGTGCATTTTCCCTGCAAACAGATCAGGCATCGTATACGTTCGTACACCAAATGAGATTGGCTGAAGGAGATATCTTGTTTCCGTATTAAATCCCGGCGGCGGCTCCGTGTCTACTTCCAGTTTAATCCTGAGCAGTTTCCCAGCAGGTACACCACTGGAAACAGCCTCATCCGATGTAATGGTCAGCAGTGCTCCAGATGTTTCTGTTTTAAGAAACGCAGACTGAAATGACTTATTTTTGATTTCAACTATCGCCTTGAAGCCAAAGGCAGAAACCTCTTTTTCAAGAGCTGCAAGATATTTATCCAGTTGAAAGTTTTTGTTCGGATGCAACAATGAAAAGTCCAGATCTTCTGAAAAACGGTCAAGTCCATACAAAATACGGAGGGCAGTACCACCGTAAAATGCGCCGTGCTCAAAAAACTTACTGCGCCATAAACCAAGCAGAACTATTTCCTGCAAAATTTCTTGAAGAGCATGAGTATATTCCACTGTGGTTTGACAGTCATACCTTGCCAGCATTGTTTTTACAGCGTCTTGCACCAGTACCTCTTTTGTTGCCTTGTGTTTTTTATCTGTCGAATATAGGCAGCGAGATTGTGTGCTTTTTGAGAGCGGTATCTGGCTGCATATTTTTCAATTCGGTGGACTCTCAGCCGGGAAAGATCGTCAATGTCCATGCGTAAATTTTCAATAAGGTAGCGTTCAACATCACTTCTTGATCGTATCGGCAGTCCTCGTTCACTTTGGATCTTATCCACCAGTGCTTTTTCGGGAACAGCCACCAGGTATGAGCCCCCTGAAGCATTAGGTAATAAATCCATACCAACAGCGAATGACGGCATGGGTATTTTTCGATAACTGAAATTTCCAACCGGCGTTGAAAAACGACGTGAACGACCTGTGGTAACAGACGTCACAGTGTGAACCTGTTCCGGAATTAATCCATAGAGTTGTAAGGCATATTCAAGGGAAATATACGATGGCCCATATATCAGATTGGCAAGTGTCTCTAAAGAGTAGGGCTGCTGCCTCCACTCTTTTCCAAAAACATACAACCCCTTTTTCACCCGAATTATTAC
>JAJRQL010000212.1 GCA_024280265.1 Deltaproteobacteria bacterium | reverse complement strand
TGTGAAACAGTTCTGTTTTAACATCCAGTGGCATTATGCCCTCAATATAACAAGCCCTGGAGATGCGGCTGCCTATATCAGCAGCAAATCACTCTGGACTATGCGGGACAAGCTCTCCACAGAAGAAGCATATTCCGATATATTTGCAAAGACTCTTCGGCGTCTGGCTGAGATATTCAAGGCTGATCTCAGCAAGCAGCGTATGGACTCTGTTCATATTCAATCCAACATGCGCCACCTTGGTCGTATCGGGCTGTTTGTCAGAGTGATTAAAACTTTTCTGACTAATCTCAAGCGACATCATCGCAGCCTTTTTGACAAACTCAGCAATGACTTGATCAACCGCTACCTGGGTAAAAACACAAAGTCGCTTTTTGCCTCAGTTAAACCCTCTGATTCAAGTCACACCCTTGATCAGCTTGCCGAGGATACATTCGTCCTCATACAGCAATTATCCACTGTCTCTACGCTTCAGGGTATGAACTCTCTCAAGCAGCTCATCAGGCTGTTTCAAGAGCAATGTGTGATCGAAGAGGGCGAATATCCCGGAGAGGAAAAGGCAGTGGCCAGACCAAACAAAGATGTCCCCTCTGATTCTCTCCAGAACCCTTCAGACCCTGATGCAGGCTATAGTAATCACAAGGGTAAAGGCTACCAGGTCCAGGTGGTCGAGAGTTATTCCACCAAAGACGAAAAACAGCTTTCCCTTATTACCCATGTTGCTGTTGAGTCTGCTGACCAACATGATGCTAATGCTCTTCTCCCTGCCATCGAAGAATTGAAAAAACGTAGAGTTGCTCCGAAAGAGCTTCTTGCCGACTCCCTGTACGGTAGCGATGCCAACTGCGAGGAAGCCATGAGCAAACATGATGTCAAGATTATCGCACCTGTTATGCCGGGAAACCAGAAGTACTTTCAGCTTACTGAGTTCTCTCTGGATATCGATGGGCGTATCACCTTGTGTCCCTGCAACAAAACCCCTGATCAAGTCAAGCGCACAAAAAACGGTTTCAGTGCCGCCTTTTCATCTGTTACCTGCCAAGAGTGTGAAAGCTTTGACTGCTGTCCGGTTACATCAGGAAAGAAGGCCTGTTACTACCGGTACAGGAACAAAGATATCCGTACTGCCCGCAGACGGCAGCATGAAGAAAGTGATGCCTTTAAAGATAAGTACCGTTACCGCGCCGGAGTCGACGCAACCATGTCAGAATACGACAGGCGACCCGGGGTCAAACACCTCCGGGTCCGTGGCATGAAAGCTGTACGGTTTGCAGCAACCATGAAAGCCATAGGTCTCAATATTTTCAGAGCCAGCAGGTACAGAAGGCGGCAAAATCAACCACATATGCCACCTTGTGGTGCAACATGGGCTTGTGTATCGCTTCATAGACGTGTCAAAGAACAAATTTCACAGCAAATGCAGGTTTTAGTGACTGCATTCGCAATATTTCTGCTGATTGGCCCAAATCAGCAGCAATTTCGGGCTTAGCTTTTTACGAGGCCATCACGTTTGGGATTACAGACAAAAGTCGTTTGCCACGTCGAACTATTGGTTGACAAGCCTTCTCATGGAAGGGAAATGGCTATGTATGTTTTGGAGGAGTATAGGTGAAGGATATCTTCGGGAAAGCTGGAAAGCTTGCAGCTGGTTTTTCTGGCTTTGAACCACGCCTAGGTCAGGAAGAGATGGCTGAGGCAGTTATGAAAACCCTTGCCGATGGTGTTGAGAGACAGGATGGACGCGCTTCTCTTCTCTTGGTTGAAGCAGAAACAGGTATTGGTAAAACCCTTGCCTATCTGGTTCCGGCACTGCTTTCCGACCAGAGGGTAGTTATATCTACTGCCACAATCAATTTGCAGGATCAGATCCTGAAAAAAGAAATCCCCCTCCTTGAGAAGGTTTTGGAGATTGATATTCCTGTACTTTGCATTAAAGGCCGGCAAAATTATCTCTGTCATTATCGCTGGTACCAGTATTGCTCCAGCCATCAGGGTTCTCTTGTGGAGGACAATGATCTCAGAAGGATTGAGGAGTGGCTGGAGAAGACTGAGAATGGTGATCGTGCTGAGTTATCTTGGTTACCTGATCGTTCTCCGCTGTGGCCAAAGATTTCGGCACAGTCCAATCAGTGCCTGGGTGGGAGCTGTCCGGAGAGCCAGCTTTGTTTTGTAAATCGCCTGCGTAAACGAGCTGGATCGGCACGCCTGCTTATTGTGAATCACCACCTGTTTTTTTCAGATCTTGCACTCAGGCAGGCGGGATTTGGAGAAATCCTGCCACGCTACCAGAGTGTTGTTTTCGATGAGGCACACCACCTGGAAAATGTTGCTACCAACTTTTTTGGAAAACATTTCAGTTACTATCAGCTACTGGATCTTATAGGGGATTTGGAACGGCAGGCAGAAACAGATCTGCAGCCATCCGAATTCGACAAACTACTGGCAACAGCACGAGGGGTAAAACAGCGGCTTGATATTTTTACTGCAATGTTTCCAGTCCACAGGGGGCGATATCCCCTGTTGCCACTTCTTGAAAATTTAGGAGAATGGCAGAAAGTTCTGGAAAGTCTGCTTCAGGGACTGGAGACTTTAGCCACTCGCTGTTTTGAGGTGACTTCGCATGGTGAAATATGGAACCTGTTTGGTGACAGGACGCTGCTTTTGCAGGAAAATATTCGTGATATTGCTGCTACAGGCAACGATGGGGAGGATGGTTTTGTCAGGTGGTATGAAAGGCGGGAGAGGACAGTAAGCCTTTCTGCAACCCCTGTGAACGTTGCAGAAGAACTTGAGAATTATTTGTATAATTCAGTCCAATCTTGCATTATGACCTCGGCCACTTTGACAACGGCTGGTGATTTTAAATACATGCGGGAGAGACTCGGAATTGCAGAAGAGTGTAAAACACTGCGTCTCCAATCCCCTTTTGACTATAAAGGAAAAACTCTGTTATATATACCGGAGCTGGGATTCCCCGAAGCATCTGCTTCGAACTATATGAGCTCCCTGCGTGAACGCATCCGTGAATTATTACTGCTTAGTCGGGGCAGGGCGCTGGTACTTTTTACAAGTTTCAAGGCTATGGATCTGGTTGCCGAGTATCTCAGCAGCAGGCTTGATTATCCGGTACTTGTACAGGGAACAGCGTCTCGTCATGCTTTGCTGCATCAGTTTCGCGAAACAAATGACTCGGTTCTTCTTGCTGTTGCGAGTTTCTGGGAGGGTGTAGATGTTTCTGGTGACTCGTTGAGTTGTGTGCTCATTGATAAGCTGCCCTTTGAGGTGCCCAGTGATCCGGTGATTCAGGCCCGGGTGAAGGCGATAGAGGCGGATGGCGGTAACGCTTTCTTCCAGTTCCAGATTCCACGGGCCATCCTCACCCTGCGCCAGGGTGTTGGTCGCCTGATACGTTCAACCAGTGATAACGGAGTTATCGGTATTCTGGATATTCGTCTTTATTCAAAGGGGTATGGACGGATATTTCGTGCCAGTTTACCGCCATCACCTGTGGTGCGTGAGCTCGATGAGGTGCGAAAATTTTTTAATGCTGGTAACTCAGATCAGGTACGTACAACTGAAAAAAGAAAGTAAATGAATTCAGTTCTTCCTGGGGGTACTCTCCTGCGGCCAGTAATTGATATGTAATATTTGGGTTTGAATCTCAATGATTCAGCAAAGAGGATTATTCGATGATAGAGAGTGGCAGTGCTACACCCAGGGAGTTGTTAATGGCCGCCATTAGGCCAGAAATAGTCAAAATTGAAAAGGTCCTGGTACAGGATCTGAAGCAAGCCACGGCAAATGCAGATCCTTTGCTGAGCCAGGTTCTGGAACATGGTATCCTCAACGGAGGTAAACGTCTGCGACCACTGCTGGTTGTTTTGTCTTCGAAGCTTTGCGGGGGGACGGAGAGTGGTAAAGGTGTGGATATATATGAACTGGCCATTGCTTTTGAATACCTTCATGGAGCCACACTTTTCCATGATGATGTAATTGATCGTGCCGATATGAGACGTGGAAAATCCTCGGTTAATAAAGCTTTTGGGAGTATTGCGGCCATTCTTGGTGGAGATTTCCTTCACTCAAGATCCATGAACTTAGTGGGTTCGCTTGGCGGAAAGGAGGCTCTTCAAATCTTTTGCCAGGCGACAAATGCAATGGTCGATGGGGAGTTTCTTCAACTCAGGAATGCACAAAACTACAACTTGTCTGAAGAGGACTATTTCTCAGCTGTGAGGGGAAAAACTGCTCTGCTGATTGCTGCTACCTGTGAGATAGGAGCACTGGCGGTAGATGCCCCAGTCGCTGAGCGTCAGGCTCTAGCTGAATATGGATTAAGTTTGGGTACAGCTTTTCAGATTATTGATGACCTGCTTGATTACCAGGGTGATGTGACCCAGACCGGCAAAGAGATCGGGAATGATTTTAAGGAGGGGAAGATGACTCTGCCGCTTATCTTGACTCTGGAAACTGCAGATAAAGAGGACAAAGAGCGGCTTCTTTTGCTCTTGGGCGATAGGGAAGCACGGCAGAATGGTTTTCAGGAGGCTTGTGAACTTATTGAAAAATATAAGGGTTTCTCTATGAGCAAACAGAAGGCTGAAGCTATGGTGACTAGTGCTGTCAGCGGGCTTGCACTTTTTGAAAATGAACAAAACAGTACCATACTGTCAATTTTTGAGGCCCTGGCACAGTATGTTCTCACTCGCAACAAGTAACCAGGTTCGCATTATTATTTCTTCCATGAAGTATCGATTATGAGCAGGAAAACGAGAAAAAAAAGGTCTCCGGCAACACGGGGTAAGAAAAAAAACAAAAAGAAATCACTGCTGTCATTACGCATTTTTTCTTTTTTGGTCCTTCTGGGGTTGCTGATATTTTCAATGGGGGCAGCCGGATATGTAATCTTTTTCCGGACAACCATCGCTCATGGAGCCGTTCCCGGTGAAGGGGAGGGGGGCGCCTTTGAAGAGCCTTATACAACAATACCCGCACTGCCGCCTGACATAGCACCTGTTCGGGATGATAAGTTGCCAATGGTTGCAATCATCATAGATGATATGGGCTATCATCGGGACGTGGGGCATGAGTTGCTGCAACTTCCGTTGAACCTCACTTTTTCATTTCTTGCTGCTGCTCCATTTACTGCAGAACTTGAAGAGATGGCTTTTCAGGGAGGCCGTATTGTCCTCCTTCATCAACCAATGGAGCCGAAGGGTGATGAGTGGGATCCGGGCCCCGGTGCCTTGTTAACGAAACAGAGCAAAGAGGAGCAGGAAGAATTGTTTCTTGAGAATCTGCAAAAAGTTCCTCATGCTGTTGGAGTCAACAATCATATGGGGTCTTTATACACAGAAGATCGGGAGAGAATGGAGGATCTTATGGTACTGCTTCGTGAGCAGGGATTGTTTTTTGTTGACAGTTTTACCACAGCATCAAGTCAGGGGTTGATTGCAGCAAAGGCTGTGGGAGTACCAGCAGCCCGAAGGCATATCTTTCTCGATAATGTGCACTCTCAAGATAAGGTGTGTAAACAACTGCACAAACTTGTGCAGAGCGCAGAACAAAATGGCTGGGCAATTGGGATAGGGCACCCCAATGATGCAACCCTTGCAGCCCTGACGCACTGTAGAGGGAAGTTGCTGCAAAGGGTGCGACTGGTGAGTGCTCAGGAATTGCTGATCAAGCTTACAGCCCATTGAAAAAGGGCAGGCAGAGTGGTTATCTGCCTGCCCTTTTGTAAAAAAAGAAAATTGAATGAATTGAATCAGTGTTTGAACGACCGTTGACCGGTGAACATCATGGCAACCTTGGGGTCTGCTTCATTGCAGGCCTCGATAGTATCAGAGTCACGCATGGAACCACCAGCCTGAAGAATGGCCGTGACACCCTGCTCTATGCCCACATCTGCTCCATCCCGGAAAGGGAAGAACGCATCAGAGATCATGACAGATCCCGGAAGGTTAGCCCGGTCTTCCTGCACTTTGGTGTCAATAGCTTCTTTTTCAGAAAGATCTCTTTTGCCCTGTGAAATTTCAAGGCAAAGATCAGCGTAGGGAATCTTATATTCATCAAAACAGAGAATATCTGCATATTTTATGTAGGCCTTGTGAACCGCAATCTCTGCAACACCAACGCGATCCTGCTCTCCAGTACCAATTCCTACGGTACAACCATCCTTGATATAAAGAACCGAATTGGAGGTGACTCCGTGCTCCACGGCCCAGCCGAAGATCATGTCATCAATTTCACGCTGGGTGGGTTTTCGGTCGCATTTATACTCCACGCCTTTTCTGATGGCCGTTGCCGGTTTGAGATCGGCAATGGAGCGGATCGAATTTACAGCGGACTGCTGTGCTATAATACCACCATCAATGAGACTTTTGAAATCAACGAAACGGAATTTTTCAAAATCGGCCAGGCGGTCAATGTTGCTCATTTTAATAACACGAAGGTTCTTTCTTGCAGCCAGGATTTCAAGGCTCCCTACTTCAAAGTCGGGTGCACAGACAACCTCAAGATAATTTTCAGCCATAAGTTTTGCTGTGTCATTGTCAATGGGGCGATTCAAGATGACTGCCCCACCAAAAGCGGCAATACGGTCACAGCGGTTGGCCTTACTATAAGCATTGGTGAGTGAGTCACCAATGGCGGCCCCGCAGGGGTTGTTGTGCTTAAGGATTACAGCAGCTGGTCTGTCAGTCATGTATTTAATGATATTGAGTCCGTTATCCACATCGGTAAGGTTGATTTTACCAGGATGTTTTCCAACCTGGAGCATATCTTCCACAGCAATTGCGGAAACAAGTCCATTACCGGGGTCTATAAATTTGCAGTTACCAAGAGTGAGATTTCCATTAACGAGTTCGTAAAGAGCAGCTTCCTGATCCGGGTTTTCACCATAGCGAATACCACGTTCCTCAATGGAACCATCCTCCATGGGGATTGCCCAAGTGCGTTTGCGGTATACCAGTTTCTGGTCACCAAATGAGATGGTAATGTCCATGGGAAAGCTGTCCCCGAGAATGGTTGTGTACATTTTTTTAAGATCACTCATAGAATTACTCCACTAAATTCATTGTTTATTAGTTGTTTATCTGAAATTCACGGTCCCAATCCTTGCAGACCGGATCAAACCCTTTGTTTCGAATCATAGTACATACTTCATCAAGGGAACGGTGATCACCAACACTGAACTGCTCTCCCTCATAGTCGGACTCACTATATCCGCCTGGGGCGGTACAGGATCCAGCTGAGTATCGGGTGGGGCCAAGTCCCAACATGCCGTCGCGATAGCGTTCCTCTGCGCGAGTGGATACAATAAGCCCAACATCCTGATCAAAGAGGCGGAGGGCAAAAATGAGTTGGCTGAGGTTCCTTTCACTGACCAGCTGTAATGGCTCAAACTCTCCGGCTGCAGGGCGCATCCTGGGGAATGAAACCGTGAAGGCTGTCGACCAGAACTCTCTGCGGAGCCAGTTGAGGTGGTGGCCGATGGCCAGTCCCTCTGCACGCCAATCGGCCAAACCAAGTAAAGCACCGATACCTACTTCGCGCATTCCAGCTTGTGCAACTCGAGCGGGAGCCTCTAAGCGGTAGTCGTAATCACTTTTCTTACCGGAGGGATGAACGTGTTTGTACAGGTCACGATCATATGTTTCCTGGTAAACGGCAACTGCGGTAATACCAGCTTCAAAAAGACGTCTATAGTGTTCAGTGGACATCGGTTGTATCTCAATGGAGACTGCAGCAAATTTATTTCGTAAACGCAGGGCAACAGCTTCCATGTACTCTACATCAACGGCACTTTCTGCTTCGCCTGAGACCAGAAGGATGTGTTGAAAACCACGGTCAAGAAGTATTCCAGCTTCTTTTTCAGCCTCTTCAAGGGTGAGACATTTACGCTTGATTAGATTGTCGGCAGAAAACCCACAGTAGACACAACGGTTGGTACAGTAATTGGAAAGATAGATGGGGGCGTAGAGCTGGGTCGTTTTACCAAATCGCTTCAAGGTGATGTCGGCCGATTTTGCAGCCATCTGCTGCAGGTAAGGCTCTGCAGCGGGAGAGAGCAGGGCGGCAAGATCATGGAGCTGAAGGCGGGTTCTCTCAAGGGCTCGTTGGACATCTGTGGCAGTGGATGCTATTATTTCACTGCTGAGTGTCGGGAAATCAGGTGATTGAAACATTTCAGTTTAGAAATCCAAGGTCTGAGGAAAGCGTACCAGATTCAGGAGACGAGGCACTGGCCTGTTTACTTCTCTGCCCCATTCCTGCAAGAAAGGCTGTTCTACCAGCTTCAACAGCTTTGGCAAAGGCGGCGGCCATGGCAACGGGATCACCTGCAACAGATATTGCAGTGTTCACAAGGACGGCATCAGCACCCATTTCCATGGCGTAGGCGGCATGAGAGGGAGCTCCGATTCCTGCATCAACAACAACGGGAACCTTGGCTTGTTCAATGATTATTTCAACCTGAAAATCGGTGAGAACACCCTGGTTCGTCCCAATGGGAGCGCCAAGGGGCATCACAGCAGCAGCTCCAGCATCCTGAAGTTTCAAGGCCAGGATAGGATCCGCATTCATGTAAGGAAGTACAATGAAACCGTCCTTTACGAGTTGCTCAGTAGCAAGCAGGGTTTCCACAGGGTCAGGCAGCAGGGTTCTTGGATCGGGAGTGACTTCGAGTTTTAACCATGAACTTCCTGATGCGGCACGTGCAAGATGCGCAAGACGAATAGCCTCTTTAGCATCACGTGCTCCGGAGGTATTAGGAAGAAAGGTGTAGTCTCGAAGGCCAAGGGCCTTCATGATGTCGTCATCAGGATTATCGAGATCAACACGGCGCAAGGCCACAGTTACCATCTGGCAGTCTGATGCAGCAATGGCATCTGCCATAACCGATGGAGATGAAAATTTTCCTGTTCCAAGGAAAAGTCGAGAACGAAATTCTGTTCCTGCTATGGTCAGCATATCAACCGCCTCCAACAAAGCGAATTATTTCTATCTGGTCGCCTTCTGCAAGGAGCACAGAATCAAAGCTTTCAGATTGAATGATTGTAGTATTGTGTTCAACAACAACGGTTTCAGGATCAAGGTTCAGGGTGACCAGTAAATCTGTTAGAGTCTTAATTTCTTGAAATGATGTGGTGTTGCCGTTAACTGTAAGAGTCATGGTGTCAGATTTTTTGTGCAAATTGAGTGTGTCTTTCCTTGATTCGTATAAAAAACTGAACCTGAAACAAGAAGTTCGAGGATATATCTTTCATTGTTGAGGAGTCGGAGAATGAAAAATGATGATTATGATACTTTTGTGCGGTACCCTGCCATTATAATCGGATAGGGCTCTCTTGCCAATACAGATTTTAACAGTCGGGGAGATAAAGCTAATTCGACAAGTTGGAAAACTTTGTAGAGTCGCTGGATAAGTGCCCTGATGGTAACTCTAAGGTAGATAAACTGCAAGTAAGTACCTTGCTGCTACTTGTAACATCTTACTATTATTTCACTCACCACACATATTCTCGGAGTCTCACACCTGGCTTCACTGTTTTTTCATTACAGGGAACCTTGAATAATTGATTTTCCAGAAATTGTCCAAAATAAATGATAAAAATTATCAACTTGTGCGATTATATCTGACCCTGCACTGATTCAATTCCTGCTCAATTCGGGAATATTTCCCGAATTGAGCAGGAATTTG